>CAZIKZ010000048.1:0-17780 GCA_964539845.1 uncultured Hyphomicrobiales bacterium | reverse complement strand
CTACGGCAAGCGCCGCAACGGCCCGTTCGTCGCGATCAACATGGCGGCGATCCCGCGCGACCTGATTGAATCGGAATTGTTCGGTCACGAGAAGGGGGCCTTCACCGGCGCCAATACCCGCTCCACTGGCCGCTTCGAACAGGCGGAAGGCGGAACGCTGTTTCTTGACGAGATCGGCGACATGCCGATGGAGGCGCAAACACGTCTGTTGCGGGTGCTGCAGCAGGGTGAATACACGACCGTCGGCGGGCGCACGCCGATCAAGACCGACGTTCGCATCGTTGCCGCCACCAACAAGGATCTGAGGATCCTGATCCAGCAGGGACTCTTCCGGGAGGATCTGTTCTTCCGGTTGAACGTCGTGCCGCTGCGCCTGCCGCCGCTGCGCGAGCGCCCGGAAGATGTCCCCGATCTGATTCGTCATTTCTTCGCGCTGGCCGAGCGCGAGGGCTTACCCGGCAAGCAAATCGATCAGGCCGCTCTGGAGCGGATCAAGAAATATTCGTGGCCCGGAAACGTCCGTGAACTTGAGAATCTCGCGCGACGGCTCGCGGCACTTTATCCCCACGAGGTGATCACGCTCGCGGTCGTCGAAGCGGAGCTGACCCAGCCTGCCGTGACGCAGGACGTGGAAACGGGCTCGTCCGACAATCTGTCCGCCGCTGTCGAGCGCAATCTCGCACGCTATTTTGCCGGGTTCCCGGACAACCTGCCGCCGCCCGGCCTCTATCATCGCATTCTGCGGGAGGTTGAATACCCGCTGCTGACCGCCGCTCTGACCGCAACCCGCGGAAACCAGATCCGGGCCGCGGACCTTCTTGGCGTGAACCGCAATACTTTGCGGAAAAAGATCAGGGATCTGGATATTCAGGTGATCCGCACGACCAGTTGAATTGACGCCGCCGCCGCCGTCGATTAGTCGCAATTCCGCAACAATGTTGTATAAATACATCATTGCGGCCGGATCCGGCTGATCAAACGAATGCAAAATCCCAAACGGGGGGCGATGGCTAGCGCGGACCAAACGTTGCCGGTTGAGAGATCAAGCGCCTTGGGTACCGGGCGTCGCTTGCCGTGGCGCGCGATCGGCTTCGTTGCTGTAAGCGCCGCGCTGTTATCGGCGCTGGCAACCTTTCTCGTCCTGTCCGGCCTGACGCCGCTACCTCCGACCCACAATGTCGTCGTCAGCCTGCTTGGGATCAACGTGCTGGCCGCGTTGATCCTGCTGGCCGCGATCGCACGCGAAATCATGCAGATCGTGCAGGCGCGCCGGCATGGCCGCGCGGGATCGCGATTGCACGTGCGCATTGTCGGCCTGTTCGCGATTATCGCCGCGGCACCGACTATCCTGGTCGCGATCGTCGCCACCATTACCCTGGACCGCGGCCTCGACCGTTTCTTCTCGGTCCGGACCAAGGCGATCATCGGGAATTCGCTCTCCGTCGCCGAAGCCTATCTCAGCGAACACGCGCAGATGATCCGCGGCGATATTCTTGCCATGTCGCAGGATGTCACACGCGCGAAGTCGATCTTCGATTCCGAGCGCGAGCGTTTCCAGCAATTCCTGACCGCACAAGCCACGATCCGTGGGCTTCAGGTCGCGGTCATTCTCAATGACAATCTGGAAGTGGTGGAGCGGACCAGTCTTCGTGCGACCCAAGATTTTTCAATCCCGAACAAGGATGTCGTCAAGGCTCTGAACGAAACGCAGCCGCAAATCGCGATCATTCCGGACGCGAACTCCGTCGCCGGCATCATCAAGCTGCGCAACTACGACTCCATGTATCTCTATGTCGCGCGAGCGCTCGATCCGCGCGTGGTGGCGCATCTGCGTGAAACACGGGCGAGCGTCTCGGACTATGCGCTGATGGAGGCGCGCCGAACCGGCGTCACGGTCGCGTTCGGACTGATGTACACGGTCATTGCGCTGATCGTGGTGCTTTCGGCGGTGTTGATCGGGCTGAATTTCGCCAACCGTCTGGTGGCGCCCATCCGGCGCCTGATCGGCGCTGCGAATGTGGTTGCGACCGGCAATCTGCATGTGCAGGTACCGGTGAACCGGTCCGAGGGCGATCTCGGTCAACTCGGAGAAACCTTCAACCGCATGACGCACGATCTTCGCACGCAGCGTGACGATCTGGTGCGAGCGAGAGACCTGATCGACAGCCGGCGGCGCTTCGGCGAAGCCGTGCTTGCGGGCGCGAGCGCGGGCATCATCGGCGTCGACCATGACGGCAAGATCAGCATTCTGAACCGCTCGGCCGAGCAATTGATCGGATCCCCGGGATCCGAAGTGATGGGCAAGCCGCTACTGGACGTCGTTCCGGAACTGGCGGAGCTTGTGGAGCAGGCGATCGAGAGCGGGCAGCGACTGGCGCAAGGGCAGGTGACGCTCAGTCGCAAAGGGCGCGAGCGCAACCTGTCCGTCCGCGTGGCAACCGAACAATCCGCCGACGCGGAACATGGCTATGTGGTTACGCTCGACGACATCACCGATCTTGTGGCGGCGCAGCGCACGTCTGCCTGGGCCGATGTTGCAAGGCGCATCGCGCACGAGATCAAGAACCCGCTCACACCGATTCAGCTCTCAGCCGAACGGCTTCGGCGAAAATACGGAAAGGTCATTGTCGAAGATCGCGCAATCTTCGAGCAATGCACTGACACCATTGTGCGGCAGGTTGACGACATCCGCCGCATGGTGGACGAATTCTCCCGCTTCGCGCGCATGCCGAAGCCGGTGATGGAACAGGAAGACGTGGCCGACACCGTGCGGCAAGCGGTGTTCCTCATGCGGGTCGGGCATCCGGATATCGATCTCGACCTGTCGATTACGGAGGAGCCGATGCGGGCGCGCTTCGACCGCCGTCTGGTGTCGCAAGCCTTGACCAACATCATCAAGAACGGCACCGAAGCAATCTCAGCGCTGCCTGATGGTTCGGAAAAAGGACGTATCGAGGTCACGGCGACCGAGGTCGATGGCCTGATCAACATCGATGTGATCGACAACGGCATCGGCTTGCCGAAGGAAAACCGCTCACGCTTACTTGAGCCCTACGTGACGACGCGCGAAAAGGGCACGGGATTGGGTCTCGCGATTGTCGGGAAGATTCTGGAAGAGCACGGCGGCGGTATTGAATTGCATGACGCTTCCGAGAAAGAAGCGGGACGCAAAGGCGCGTGGATAAGACTGCGCCTTGCCGTCAATCCGCCGCAACCAAACAGCACCAGTTCCAAAACGGACGACAAGTCCAGCCTTGCGAGCAGCGTGACATCATGACGGCAGAAATTCTTATCGTCGACGACGAACCCGATATCTGCGAACTGGTCGCCGGTATTCTTCAGGATGAAGGCTACGCAACGCGCACGGCACGTGACGGCGACGGCGCGATCGAGGCGATCAGAGCGCGAAGGCCGAACCTGCTGTTTCTGGACATCTGGCTGCAGGGCTCGAAGCTCGACGGGCTGCAAATACTGGATGCGGCCAAGGAGCAGTATCCCGATCTGCCGGTGGTCATGATTTCAGGTCACGGCAATATCGAGACTGCGGTCGCCGCCATCAAACGCGGCGCATACGACTTCATCGAGAAGCCGTTCAAAGCCGACCGCCTGGTGCTGGTTGCCGATCGCGCGCTGGAAAATTCCAGGCTCAAGCGCGAGGTGAAAGAGCTGAAGGCGATCGCGCCAATGCCATCGGCGATGATCGGTAAGTCGCCCGCGATGAACCAGTTGCGTGGAACGATCGACAAGGTTTCCCCGACCAACAGCCGCATATTGATCATCGGCACTTCGGGTTCAGGCAAGGAGCTCTGCGCGCGATCCATCCACAATTTGTCGAGCCGGGCGAGCGGACCGTTCGTTGTCATCAACGCCGCCGCCATCACCCCGGACTTGATGGAGGTCGAACTGTTCGGCGTCGAGCAGTCGAATGGCAGTCAGAGCCGCAAGGCCGGCGCGCTCGAGGAAGCGCATGGCGGCACGTTATTCATCGATGAGATTGCTGACATGCCGCGCGAGACGCAGAACAAGATCCTGCGCGTGCTGGTCGATCAGACCTTCCATCGCGTCGGCGGCAACTCCAAGGTCGCGGTCGATGTCCGCATTATCTCATCGACCGCGCGCAATCTCGAAGCCGAAATCTCGGCCGGGCATTTCCGTGAAGACCTCTATCATCGGCTCTCGGTCGTGCCGATCCGGGTGCCGCCTTTGGCGGAACGCCGCGAGGACATCCCGCAGCTGGTCGATTACTTCATGGACCAGATATCGGCCGCCACCGGCTTGCCGAAGCGCACGATCGGTGAGGACGCGATGGCGGTTTTGCAATCGCACGACTGGCCGGGGAATGTCCGCCAACTCCGCAACAATGTGGAGCGGCTCATGATCCTTGCCGGCGGCGATCCCAATGCCGCGATCAATTCCAGCATGCTTCCGCAGGATGTCGGCTCGATGGTGCCATCGATGCCGAACGGCAATGGCGGCGAGCAGCTGATGAGCCTGCCGTTGCGCGAGGCGCGCGAAATGTTCGAGCGCGAATATCTCGTGGCGCAGATCAGCCGCTTCGGCGGCAACATCTCGCGCACGGCCGAATTCGTCGGGATGGAGCGCTCCGCCCTGCACCGCAAGCTCAAGGCGCTCGGGATCGGCTAGCAGCGCGCCACCAGAGGATTTTCCGTGTCGCGCATCGCCTATGTGAACGGACGCTATGTGGCGCATCGCGACGCCGCGGTTCATATCGAGGACCGCGGCTATCAGTTCGCCGACGGAGTCTATGAAGTCTGCGAGGTGAGGGGAGGACGGCTGATCGACCAACGCCGTCACATGGAACGCCTCATGCGTTCGCTCTCGGAATTGCGGATCGCGATGCCGATGTCTCTCGAAGCGCTCAGCGTCGTTCTGCACGAGGTGACCCGGCGCAACGGCGTGCGCGATGGCATCGTCTATCTGCAGATCACCCGGGGCGTTGCGAAGCGCGACCACGCATTTCCTGCAGCTGAAACACGGCCAGCCATCGTCGTCACGGCGAGCCGGATCGATCCGGCCAAAGTCGAGCGCATTGCGGCGGAGGGGATCGCGGTCGTGACGGTGCCGGAGAACCGTTGGGATCGGGTGGACATCAAGTCGATCGCGCTGCTGCCGAACGTTCTGGCAAAACAGGTCGCGCGCGAGCAGGGCGCCCGTGAAGCCTGGTTCGTTGCGCCTGACGGGACCGTCACCGAGGGCTCGTCGTCCAATGCCTGGATCGTCACAACCGGCAACGAGGTGGTGACGCGCAAGGCCGACCGCACGATCCTGAAGGGGATCACCCGAACAGTCCTGCTCGATGTCCTCAAGGCCCATGACCTGACTCTGGTGGAGCGGCCCTTTACCGTGGCAGAGGCGACCGGAGCCCGCGAGGCCTTCATCACCTCGGCGAGTCAGACGGTTATGCCCGTTGTCCGAATCGACGGGCAGCCTGTAGGCAATGGAGCGCCGGGATTGATCGCGAGCGCATTGCGTGCCGATTTTCACCGCTATACGGAAAAATCGTGACGATTTGTCCGTGCGCGGGCAACATACGGCGTGATGTTGGGCTTGCGCGGGGTCCGGCCGTACCATCTAATATGCCGCCCCAAGTCCTCGTGGGTAACAAGAACGAGGGACGATGAGACTTGGCAATAACGTCCTGCGGGTACGGGGTCCGCGGGCAAAAAAATGGAACGAACGGCCATGGCCGCCGAACGAACACAAAACCTCCAGGACACTTTTCTCAACCATGTCCGCAAGGCCAAGATACCGCTCACGATCTTTCTGGTGAACGGAGTCAAGCTGCAGGGTGTGGTGACTTGGTTTGACAATTTCTGCGTCTTGCTCCGCCGGGACGGGCATTCGCAGCTGGTTTACAAACACGCGATCTCGACCATCATGCCTGGCCATCCGATCCAGCTCTTCGAAGGTGGCGAGGAGGGCGCTGGAGACAAAGGCTAGTTTTGCAGCCACGTCGTCGCGACAAGAGTTCAGACCGGTTGAGTGCCGAAGATTCAGGCGCGTCCACCGGCCGTGCGATGGTGGTCGGTCCGTATCTGCGGCCACAGAAGTCAGCAAGCGAAAAGGCCTTGCGGGCGCCGCAGGCCCGCATCGACGAAGCGATCGGGCTCGCACTCGCCATCGATCTCGACGTGATCGAAACCGGGCTCGTTACGCTCTCCGAAATCAGGCCTGCGACCTATATCGGCAAGGGCAAGGTTGAAGAGATCGAGGGTCTCGTCAAAGCGCATGACATTGGCCTCGTGGTGATGGACTGCGCGCTCTCGCCGGTGCAGCAGCGCAATCTCGAAAAGGCCTGGTCCGCCAAGGTGCTCGACCGCACCGGGCTGATCCTCGAGATTTTCGGCAAGCGCGCACAGACCAAGGAAGGCGTGCTGCAGGTCGAGCTTGCGCATCTGACGTATCAGAAGAGCCGGCTGGTCCGGTCATGGACCCATCTTGAGCGCCAGCGCGGCGGCTTTGGCTTTCTCGGCGGCCCGGGCGAAACCCAGATCGAGGCGGACCGCCGCATGCTCGAGGAACGCATTGCGCGTATCGAAGTCGAACTGGAAAAGGTCAAGAAGCGCCGCAAGCTGCATCGCGACAGCCGCGCGCGGGTGCCGTATCCGATAGCGGCGCTGGTTGGCTACACCAACGCCGGCAAGTCGACGCTGTTCAACAGAATGACGCGCGCAAAAGTGCTGCAAGCCGACATGCTGTTCGCGACACTCGATCCAACACTGCGGTCTATCGACCTGCCGCATGGCACGCGTGTGATCTTGTCCGATACCGTCGGCTTCATCTCCGATCTTCCAACCATGCTAGTCGCGGCGTTCCGCGCGACGCTGGAGGAAGTCACCGAAGCCGACGTCATCCTGCATGTACGCGATATCGCGCACGACGATTCCGAAGCGCAGATGCAGGATGTGCAGGACGTTCTGAAAGCGCTTGGGATCGACGACGCCCGGCGCGGCCGCGTGATCGAGGTCTGGAACAAGATTGACACGCTCGACCCGGAAGCGCGGGCGCGAATTGAGAACATGGCGGCGCGCGTGACGCCGGACCATCATCCGATCCTGGTGTCGGCGCTGACCGGCGAGGGTATCGATGCGCTCCTCGGCGCGATCGAGGAGCGTCTGGCTGAAACCCGCATCGTGATCGATCTGGAACTGGACGGCACGGACGGAGCAGGGCTGTCCTGGCTCCATCGCAACACCGAGGTCATCGCCAAGACCATGCGCGATGACGGCAAGGTCGCCGTGAGCGTGCGGGCCGACCCGGCAAAGGCCAGTCAGGTACGCGCGCGTTTTGCTGCCGCGATCTCGGTATCCTGAGGGATCGTTCCGCGTTCGGCGGCTTTCGCCTCGTCCCAGAGCGCATCCATTTCGGCAAGCGTGGCCTCGGACGGTGTCTTGCCGCGCTTCGCCAGCGCAGCTTCGATCGCGGCAAAGCGTCGTTCGAATTTCGCGTTGGTGCCGCGCAAGGCCGCGTCCGGATCCAGATCGAGATGACGCGCAAGGTTCACCAGCGCAAAGATAAGATCGCCAATCTCACCGCCTGCTGCGTCGTTATCCTTCGCATCGAGCGCAGCCTCGATCTCGTCGGCCTCCTCGCGAATCTTGGCCAGCACGGATTTCGGATCGTTCCAGTCGAATCCGACCCTGGACGCCTTCTGCTGCAGCTTGAGTGCACGCGTCAGTGCGGGCAGGGAGACTGGAACGCCGGCGAGGGCGCCCGCCTCGTCGTGCTGACCGCCGCGCCGCCTGGACCGCTCGGCTTTCTCCTCGGCCTTGATCTTGTCCCAAAGCCCTTTGACCTCGTCCGGTGTCAGATTGCGCGTGTCTCCGAAAACATGCGGATGACGCCGGATCAGCTTATCGGTGATCGCCAGCACGACGTCGTCAAACGCAAATGCACCTTGCTCATCGGCCATCCGTGCATGGAAGACGACCTGCAGCAGCAGATCGCCGAGTTCGTCCTTCAGATCGTCGATGTCGCCACGCGCAATTGCATCCGCGACCTCGTAGGCTTCCTCGATCGTGTATGGCGCGATGGTCGAGAAATCCTGCTTCAGGTCCCAGGGACATCCGGTGCCGGGCGTCCGCAGCGCGGCCATGATCGCGATCAGGCGTTGGATGTCACGGGAGGGTGTCATGCTGGGGGTCATAGGCTCGATCTGCCAATCCAGTGGCCGCGAGCACAAGTCTTTTGTCGGTGGCCATCCCCAAGGCTTTTGGATTCCATGATATGATTCGCATAAGACATATTATGGAATATATTTGGATGGTCGTTTCAGGCGAGTGAGCAGCATGCGGCCGACAACGCTCATTATCCTCGGCCCGGATGCCAGCCAAAGATCTAACAAACATCTTTTGAATCCAAAGCGTTGCGGTCGAACTCAAATGTAATCTATCGCGGCCTTCAAGCTACAATTCGCATTCCATCGAACCCCGGCTGGACATGTGGCGGCAGCGCCCCGCACAGCGCGTCGTAATCCAGATCGGTGTGCATGTTGGTCAGGATCGCCCGCTTCGGCTTCAGACGCTCAATCCAAGCCAGCGCCTCGGCCAGCGAGAAATGGCTCGGATGCGGCGTGTGGCGCAACGCGTCCACGATCCAGATATCGAGTCCGGTCAGCGCCTCGGCGCTGGCATCGGGCATGCCGACAAGGTCGGCTGTATACGCAATGTCGCCAAACCGGAAGCCGAGACACGGAATATCGCCATGGTCCAACAGCACCGGCAGCGCGGTCACCGGACCGCCATCGCCGTCGATGGTGACCGGCTCGCCCGGCACGATCCGGTGCTCAGCCAGGATCGGCGGATAGGCGCTGCCCGGTGGAGTCATGAAGCAATAGCCGAACCGCGCGTGCAATGCGCGCGACGTCGGCTCGTCAAGATACGCATCGATGCGGCGGCGATGCTTGATAAACAGGCCGCGCAAATCGTCGACGCCATGGGTATGGTCGGCGTGCTCGTGGGTGAACAAGACGCCGTCGAGCTTGACGACATCGGCATCCAGGAGCTGCTCGCGCAGGTCGGGCGACGTATCCACCAGCACGCTGGTCTTGCCGCCGGCGGCAACCTGTTCGACCAGGATCGAGCAGCGCCGGCGCCGGTTCTTCGGGTTGTCCGGATTGCACGCCCCCCAGCCGAGCGCCGGTCGCGGAACGCCGCCGGATGAACCGCAGCCCAGGATCGTGACCGTTACGCTCATGCAGCGGCTGAAATGTTGCGCGGAACCTTGTTGAACAACCGGAAGAAATTGTCGGTCGTCAATTCAGCGATCTGGTCTGGCGAAACGCCTCGGGTCTCGGCCAGGACCTTGGCGGTCTCGACCACGTAAGCCGGTTCGTTGCGCTTGCCGCGATATTTGCCGGGCGCCAGATACGGCGCATCGGTTTCGACCAGGATGCGGTCGGCGGGCAGCGACGCCGCGATGTCGCGCAGTCCTTGCGACGTCTTGAAGGTCAGAATTCCAGTGAAAGAGATATGCAGACCGAGTGCAATTGCGCGCCGCGCGAGGTCCGGACCACCAGTGAAGCAATGCAGTACGGCAGGGAAGGTCCCCTTCCCCATTTCTTCCTCAAGAATGCGCGCCATGTCGTCGTCGGCCTCGCGCGAATGAATCACGAGCGGCAGGCCGGTCTCGCGTGCGGCCGCGATGTGCGCGCGCAAGCCTTGTTCCTGCGCCGGGCGCGGGGACTTGTCGTAGAAATAATCGAGCCCGGCTTCGCCGATGGCAACGACCTTCGGATGCGCGGATTTCGCGATGAGATCGGCGCCGGTGATATCGAGTTCCTCATGCGCATTATGCGGATGCGTGCCGACCGAACAAAACACGTCGCCGAAGCGATCTGTGATCGCGAGCAGATCCGGCAGCCGGCGCACGCGCGTCGAGATCGTGACCATGCGGCCGATTCCGGCCGCATGCGCGCGGCTCACCACACCATCCAGGTCTGCGGTAAGGTCGGGGAAATCGAGATGGCAATGGCTGTCGACCAGCATGACGGTTTCAGGACTTCCTTTCGGTATTGCGATTGCCAAGCGCCGTGATCGCTGTCAGATCGCCATGTTCGGCCTGCAGATCCAAGATAAAGGGCATTTGGCGCCCCGCAACCCGTATCGTCATGCCGTTGGCTTCCGGCATGGCTACTTCGGTAATTGCCGTTAGCGGAACGCGAACACTGCGATTTCCCACCAGGCCAAGCGTCGTGATTGTCACGTCGTTGTCGCCGCGGACGATCCCGACCACGTAGACGTTGCCGTAGAAATGCAGCGCCACGAGCGGCAGAAGTCCGATAATGATGACAATCGCAATCGCGCCCGGCCGGGTCCCTCCGCTATTCAGCGCGTGCGCCCAGTAGAACCAGCCGAGTGACCAGACCACGGCGGCCAGCATGCTCAGCCGCGCACGTTTGGCGCGTCGGCGGTTTTCATAGAGAACCGTCATCGCTCGGGCCGCCTCATGCCTTCACGGCATCCGGGTCGACATAGCGCGGAAAAACCGCGCTCGGCGCCGGGAGGCTGGTACCGGACGCAAGCCGGTGCGAGCCGTCAAGCCGCGTAAAGTCGCGCTCATCCGCAGGTACGGCCAGGAGATCGAGCAGCTTGGCCGCCGAATCCGGAATGAAGGGCTGGGCGAGGATTGCGATCTGCCGGATCACTTCGGCGGTGACGTAAAGCACCGTCGCCTGCCGTGCAGGATCGGTCTTGGCGAGAGCCCACGGCGCCTCGGCGGCGAAATAGCGGTTCGCATCAGCCACCACGGACCAGACCTGGTTCAGCACCTGATGAAGCTGCTGTGCATTCATCGCATCGCGCGCGCCTGCGATCATCCCATCTGCTGATGCAAGGATCGCCTTGTCGCCCGCCGAGAATTCGCCGGGCACTGGCATCACGCCGCCCAGTTGCTTCGCTATCATCGATAACGAGCGCTGCGCGAGATTTCCGAGATCGTTCGCCAGCTCCGCATTGATGCGGGTGATAATTGCTTCGTGGCTGTAATTGCCATCCTGGCCGAACGGCACCTCGCGCAGGAAGAAATAGCGGAGCTGATCGACGCCATAGGTATCGGCGAGCGAGAACGGGTCGATCACGTTGCCGACCGACTTCGACATTTTCTCACCGCGGTTGAACAAGAAGCCGTGGCTGAAAATGCGGCGCGGCACCGCGATCCCGGCCGACATCAGGAAAGCCGGCCAATAGACCGCGTGAAAGCGAACGATGTCCTTGCCGATCACATGCAGGTCGGCCGGCCAGTACTTGCAGAACGCCTCGCTGTTGGTGTCGGGATAGCCGATCGCCGTGATGTAATTGGTCAGCGCATCGACCCACACATACATGATGTGCTTGTCGTTGCCAGGAACCCTTACACCCCAGTCGAAAGTGGTGCGCGAGATCGACAGATCCTGCAGCCCGCCCTTCACAAAACTCGCGACCTCGTTCAGTCGCTCCTTCGGCAACACGAAGTCGGGATGTTTGGCATAGAGATCGAGCAGCTTGCCCTGGTATGCGGAGAGCTTGAAGAAGTAGCTTTCCTCCTCCACCCACTCGACCGGAGTGCCGGTCTCGGTCGCGAGTCGCGTCCCCTGCTCGTTCAGCCGCGTCTCGTCCTCGGCGAAATAGCGCTCGTCGCGCACCGAATACCAGCCGGCATATTTAGCGAGATAGATGTCGCCATTGGCTTCCATCTTCTCCCAGATTGCCTTCGAAGCCGCATGATGGCGGGCTTCTGTGGTGCGGATGAAATCATCGTTCGAGCAATTCATCCGTTCGACCATGGCCTGGAAACGCGGCACGTTGCGATCCACCAGTTCGCGCGCGCTCAGTCCTTCGCGTGCAGCGGTCTGCTGGATTTTCTGGCCGTGCTCGTCTGTACCGGTGAGGAAATACACGTCGTAGCCGTCGAGCCGCATAAAGCGTGCGATAGCGTCGGTGGCGATCGCCTCGTAGGCGTGCCCGATATGCGGAACGCCGTTCGGATACGAGATCGCCGTGGTGATGTAATAGCTGCGGCGCGCGGCGGTCTCAGCGACCGCGGGGCGCGGTTGTGCCTGCGGTTTCGGACGCGGCTTGGCTTTCGGCCAAGCGGACACCGGGATCGGCGCAGGCGCGAGCACTGTGTTTCTGACCGCTGGCGCCGCCGGCTTTGCGGACTTTGCCGCGCGCTTCTTCCGCTTGGCTGCTGGGGCCTTGCTTGCGGGTGTTTTGCGCGCAGTTGCCTTGCGTGCGGCCGGCTTTTTCTTGGCAGCGGCCTTCTTCTTGCGTGGTGTTACCGTCTTCTTTTTCTTCTTGGCTGCGGGTTTGGTCTTCTTGGCTGGCGTTCGCTTCTTGACTGTCGTTCGCTTCTTGGCCGCGCTTTTACGCGAGCCCACTACCTTGCGCGTGCCGGCCTTTTTCTGCGCCGCCTTGCCTCGCTTCGACTTTGATTTCTTCGCCATGGATCACTCAGCCGTCAGCATATGCGGTTCAGATGAAAACGGCCGCGTCTCGCGGTCCGTCGGATTATCGAGGTGGAGAGCTATCAGCCGCGCGCGGCGTCGGCAAGGCGGCCGAAAGTCCTGAATATCAAGGGCTTCCGATCGAGATTGTAGGTATCGGTGTCGCGGGCCGCACCGCTCAATTCAACCCAGATATCGGCGACACGGGCAGCCCGCGCCTTATCCGGAAGGCAGTCCGAAAGACGCGCCGAGAGCCAGCCGTTGGCCGTATCCATGACGAGTTCGAGGACGGTGGAGTCCGCCGTTGCCAAATTGTCGGCGAGTGCGTGCAATTCTCGCATGTCGATCGCGGGCAGACGCGCCAACAACGCCATTGTCTGCGTGTGCAGCTTGAAGGCTGGCCCGTCCGAGAGCGACAGTGCGCGACTGACGCTGCCTTCGGATGCAGAGACGACCCCAGGGTCGGGCGCCTGCCCCGTCGCCGCTGTCAGCGCCTGCACCAGTTCATCCGGCGCGAGCGCGCGCAAAGACAGGCGATGGCACCGTGAGCGGATTGTGGGCAGCACCGAGCCCGGCGCGTGGCTCACGAGCAGAAAGAGCGTGCGAGCCGGCGGCTCCTCAAGTCCCTTCAACAGCGAGTTCGCGCTTTCGGCATTGAGGTCGTCGACGGCGTCTACGATCACGACGCGCCAGCCGCCCAAGCCAGCGGTCGCGGCAAGAAACGATCCGACTTTGCGCGCATCCTCCACGCGGATGACGGTGCGGAGCTTGCCGGTGTCAGACAAGGTCCGCTCCAGCAAAAGAAGGTCGGGATGCGACTGAGCCGCGATCAGTCCGGCGGCAGTGTGATCGGCCGGCACAGCGAGCGTTGCGGCCGTCTGTACCACGGCAGACGCCGGATCAGAATGCGCGAGCACAAAGCGCGCCATACGGAAGGCCAGCGTCGCCTTGCCGATACCCGGACTTCCGCCAATGAGCCATGCATGCGGAATGCGTCCTGATCGGTAGGCGTCCAGCAGCGTCTGCTCGGCCGCCGCGTGCCCAAACAACACGGGCGTCTTTCGCGGATGCGGAACGCCGTCGTCATCCGGTTCGGAAGACGCGCGGCTCACGTGCCGGTCTCCTCGATCGCGAGCGGCGCGGTCGCCGGATCGAGCCTGCGGCTCACCGTAGACCACACGCGTGCGGCCACGCGTTCGGGCTCGTCGCTTGCATCGATCAGCACGCAGCGTTCCGGTTCGCTGATCACAAGCTGATGGTAAGCCTCGCGCAATCGCTCATGAAACGCGATATCCTCGCTCTCGAAGCGATCGACCTCTGCGTTACCGCGCCTAGCATGGGCGCGCGCAAGCCCAATCTCGGCCGGTGTATCGAGAACGAGCGTGAGATCCGGCTTGTTGTCGCCGACAGTGATCTTTTCCAGCCGTTTGATCAGGCGCGGATCGACGTGGCCGAGCACACCCTGATAGACGCGCGTGGAGTCGGCGAAGCGATCGCACACGACCCAGTTGCCGCGATCCAGCGCCGGCTTGATGGTGTGCGCGATGTGATCTTCACGGGCCGCGGCGAACAGCATGGCCTCCGCATCCGCGCCGAGCGGCTTCGCGGCTCCGGAGAGAATCACATGCCGGATCACTTCAGCTCCCGGTGAGCCGCCGGGCTCGCGTGTCATTATCACCGGCAACCCAAGCGTCTTCAGGCGCTCGACCAGCGCTTTTGCCTGGGTCGACTTGCCCGTCCCCTCGCCGCCTTCGAAGGTGATGAATTTACCGCGCATGCCTCATGTCCGGTCGATCAAAGCGCTCGTGCTCTTATAGCTTTTGCAGCCCGGCGCGGAACCATCCACCGAACAATTCCGCCAGCCCATCCATGGCGCGGCGATGCAACGGCCCTGCAGCGACCGATTCGGCGGCCTGCAGTGGCACCTCGAGCGCAACATTGTCGCCGCGCCAGACCTTCAGCACGCCAATTTCCTGACCCTGCGCAACCGGAACGCTCAGAGGTCCGCGGTAGACAACGCGCGCCAGAATGCGTTCGGAACTGTTCTTCGGCACCATCAGGCGGATCGGCTTCTTGCCGGACGGCTCCAGCCCGACATAGCGCTGTTCACCGCCATATACGCGTGCGTCGCCGACGCGCTGCCCCTCGTCGAACAGGACGCGCGACTCAAACCCGCTGAATCCGAAATTTAGAATGCGACGCGCTTCGTCGGCGCGCTCATTGGCCGACTTAAGGCCGTTCACCACCACGATCAGCCGCAGATTATTCTGCACCGCCGAGCCGACCAGACCGTAACCGGCCTCGTTCGTGAACCCAGTCTTGAGGCCGTCCGCCCCGATATTCATGGCTAGAAGCGGATTGCGGTTCTGCTGGCGGATCTTGTTGAAGGTGAAGTCCTTCTCGCTATACCACTTATAGAATTCTGGATAGGTATGGATAATGTGACGCGAGAGTCTCGCGAGTTCGCGCACCGTGACGCGCTGCTCCGGATCGGGCAATCCGGTGGAATTCGTGAAGTTGGACTGACTCATTCCAAGTTCGCGCGCACGGCCGTTCATCAGACGCACAAACGCATCCTCATTGCCGGCGATCCCTTCGGCGAGCGCGATGCATGAGTCGTTACCGGACTGGATGATCGCGCCCTGCAGAAGCTCTGAAACCTTCACCCGGCTGTGGATCGGCGCGAACATGGTGGAGCCGCCGGACGGCGCACCGCCCTTGCGCCAGGCCCGCTCGCTCACGACGAATTCCTCGTCGAGTTTGACGTTGCCTTCCTTGATCTCGTTGAAGACCGTCTCGGCCGTCATGAGCTTCGCGAGACTCGCAGGCGCGACCAATGTGTCGGCCGCTTTCTCGAACAATACCGTGCCGGATTCGGCTTCGATCAGAATCGCGTAAGGCGCCGCGGTCTGGAAGCCGTCCTCCTTGGTTTTGCCGCCAGCGATGGTTGCGGGCGCCGCGAAGGCCCCGGAGAGACTGGCTGCAAGGACCGAAACAGCGGCCAGGACGCCGATAGCGCGTGAGATCAGCAGAGTCATGGCAGCGGACAAGACCACGTTATGCGCGAAAAATGCGCGAGCGCGCCCCCTTGGTGAAGCCGGGCCGACAACGCGTCAGTACAGGCCGCGTCCGCTCATGAATCCGGCGCGCGCATCATAGCGCATAAAGCCGCCAGCGGAAACTGGGCCCGACCGCTGCGGCCGCCCGGATGCCGTCACATCGGTCAGACGGGGCGACGACGGCTCGCCGAGATTGTAGGGGCGGCCCGCCGGAACCGGCACCGGACCGCCGACCGCCACGCCGCGTGGTGTCTGAGGCAAGGCGATGGGGGCGTTGCCCGCGGCCGCGACAACAACCGGCGCGGGGGCCGGCTCGCCATGACGCAACGTGGCAGCGAGCCTGCGATCATCGGAACCTTCAAGCGCCGCACGTCCGATATATTCGACGCGGACCCGTGCCACACCATTGTTCTTGAAACCGAGAAGGTCGGCGGTCTTGTGCGACAAGTCGATGACGCGGTTGCCATGGAACGGTCCGCGGTCGTTGACCCGCACGATCAGCGAGCGCTTGTTGGAGAGATTGGTGACCCGGACATAGGACGGCATCGGCAGCGTCGGATGCGCGGCCGTGATCGATTCCATGTCGAAGACTTCGCCATTGGCAGTCAGCCGGCCATGAAAATCGCGTCCGTACCAGGACGCGAGCCCTTCCGACCGGTAGCCTGCATTCTCTTCGGGGACAAAGGTGCGGCCCGCAACGACATACGGCTTGCCCACACGGTAGACGCCGCCACCCTTCGGCACGCGTTCGCCAAGTTCCACCACGCGCGGGCTGGAGGCTACGCCGTATTTCGGATCAACCTTACGGGCAAACTTGTCTGAGGAGGCACAGCTCGCGAGCGTAAATGCGGCAGCCGCAACGGCTACCCCCCGCATCGTACGTGTAGTCCGAACCGGCATTCCGTCCCCAAAAGCCTGTCAGGAGCCCGCAAGCTCCTCCCCTGATTCACCATAGCGTGACCCGCCCGCCACGCAAATGGGCAGAATGTTGCGTTGGTTAACGGCAGCTGTGCGTACGGTATCTTATGACGGCAAGACTCAGGCGGAGCTGCTCGTAAGGCCGAAATTGCCAAGCCGCATTCTTACTGGCCTTCGGGCCCACGCGCCTCAGGGCCGGCTTGGTTGGAATTTGCAGCATGCGCGCAGCGTAGCCACGTCCGCGGCGCTCTTCGGGAACTCTTTATTCGTTTCGCACTTGTCGCTTATTAGGTGCCAATGAGGACCATATGACTGACGACGACGAATACCGGCGGCACGCAGCAGAGTGCAACCGGATGGCGGCCAGCACCCGCAACGACAACGATAAAAGCCGATGGTTGAAAATGGCCGAGTCCTGGATGCGGATGGTGCGAGGCAACTCGAACGACCAGTCGTCAAGCAATTTCGACGCGGCGCAGGCTGAAAAAGGCACCGGCCAGAAGAACTCGGATTACAGCCACTAGGACGTTTCGTACGGCGCTCAACTCTCACGGGACATAGCAATTGCACCGACCTCGGCTCAGTCCGTAGGAGTCGGTGTCTGAGAGACCAACGGCGCTCCTCGCCTCAGCAAAAGCGATCATGCAGTCCAAACCGCGCTAGAGAAAACACGTGGTACCGAGCGTGATGGGACGGCAAGGCACACGCCTCAACGTTGCGTCCGTGGAACGAATTTGAGCAAGTCGCGTTAGATCAGCCATGGCTATATGGAACGCTGAAAACGACTCCGCACTCGCTGAAGCAATTGCCGATGGGGTGAGCCTACAGCGGCTCACGGTTCGCTTCCGTTGCTCGGCCGGTCACATCAGAGCACGGTTGAAGGTATTGGGATTGAAGGATCCCGCGCCGTTGAAGCGCCTTCCATACGCGGAGCGAATGTCGCACATGGCACGTTGATGTGCGGTGTTCGCGGCGTTGGTGACATTCCGATCCTAATGGAGTCCATCGGTCAGGAAGCGACCTCGTGCCCAATGCATGCCCTCTTCAGTCTCCCGAATTGTTCGGGGTGGACGCAGTGTCGATCAGCGGCGCCCCGGCGCCCCGGATCGCCATGATCGTGCGGGGCGTATGCGCATGCTCGCTCGGACCGGACATAGATCTGGTATTTTCTGCCGAAGCCGAATAGCCACCGGCCCTTACTGGCAATCCCGTACCAAATGCTGCTTTGTTCCTTCGGGAAAATCAGCTAAGCGGTTGTGATTGCTACTTAAGGAAGGGTGGCCGAGTGGTTTAAGGCAGCGGTCTTGAAAACCGCCGTGGGTGAAAGCTCACCGTGGGTTCGAATCCCACCCCTTCCGCCA
>CAZIKZ010000047.1:0-18960 GCA_964539845.1 uncultured Hyphomicrobiales bacterium | reverse complement strand
CTCGGAACCATCCGCTCGGCGTGGTGACGAACAGCAAGGCCATCATCATGGCCGCCGAGAACACCATGTGGGCCCAGGCCGCGCGCGAAAAGCTCAGGAACAACGCGGCCGCCATGATCAGGAATGCGGCAAGCGACAGGACGCGCAGGCCGCGCGCCAAGAACGATTGCAGCAGGAACAGCATCGGCAGGATCATGAACGGCCCGTAGACGTTCGGATCCTTGAAGGTGCCGCGCGCGCGTCCGTAGAGCGTAAGGGCATCGATGCCCTTGAAATATCCGATGATGCCGGCGAGTGCTGCGCCGACACCGGCGAGGATATAGGCGCGGCGCAGGATCTCGGCGCGCCGGACGCAGTCGGTCGTAAAGACCATCGCGAAGATGATCGCGGTGAATGCCATGTAGAAGGAAATCAGGATGAAACGGCGCGACGGATCATCACCGATCACCGGAATCAGCGCGAAGGCGCCGCCGAGGTTGTAGAGGAGCAGCAGGACCACAAGCGGAAGCAACTTGCGATCGAGCGTCACGCCCGCGAGCAGGCAGGTGAAAACGAGCAGCGCCGAGAGCACTTCGTACGGGGAGGGCTCGATGAAGACGAGGAAGCTTCCGAGGATGGTGAGAAACAGCGCGCCATGAAGCAGCGTCACGGCAACGGCCGGCACATTTCGCGCTGCCGTCGATGGATCGGGCAATGCGGCCGTTTCAGGCGACCGCCGCGCGGAAGCCGCTGCAGCCTGGTTGAGCGTGATCAATACGCGTTCTCGCTCTTCAGCAGCGCGAAGGGCGTCATCAGCACGATGTAGAAGTCGAACAGCAACGACCAGTTCTCGATGTAATAGAGGTCGTATTCGACGCGCTTCTGGATCTTTTCCTGAGTATCGGTCTCACCGCGCCAGCCGTTGATCTGCGCCCAGCCGGTGACGCCCGGCTTTACCCGGTGACGGGCGAAATAGCCGTCGACCGCTTCGTCATAAAGGCGGGCCGCGGCCTTGGCGTTCACCGCATGCGGGCGCGGGCCGACGAGCGAAAGATTACCTTTGAACACGACGTTGAAGAGTTGCGGCAACTCGTCGAGGCTGGCCTTGCGGATGAAGCGCCCGACGCGGGTGACGCGGGAGTCACCCCTGGTCACGAGCTTGTTCGCGGCGGCATCGCACTGGTCGACATACATCGAGCGGAATTTGTAGACCTCAATCAGATCGTTGTTGAAGCCGTAGCGCTTCTGCTTGAACAGGATAGGGCCGCGGCTGTCGAGCTTGATGGCAATCGCGATGACCGCCATGACCGGCAATGCGGCTAGCAGCATAAGTCCGCCCACGATCTTGTCGAACAGCCATTTCATCACGACGTCCCAGTCCGCGATCGGGCGGTCGAATACGTCGAGCACCGGCACGGTGCCGATGTAGGAATAGGAGCGGGGCCGGAAGCGCAGTTTGTTGGAATGCGCCGACAGGCGGATATCGACAGGCAGCACCCAAAGCTTCTTTAGCATGGCGAGGATGCGGTTCTCCGCGCTGATTGGAAGCGAGAAGATCACCAGGTCGATGCGGGTGCGGCGCGCGAACTCGACGAAATCGTCGACCGTTCCGAGTTTTGCGAAGCCGCCGCAATGGTTCGGGGATCGCTCGTCGTTTCGGTCGTCGAAAACGCCGATCACACGCACGTCGCCGTCCTGTTGTGCCCTGAGCGAGTCAATCAGCGCTTCGCCCGGCGCGCCGCCGCCGACGATGACAGTGCGGCGTGTGAGCCTGCCGTCGCGCATCCAGCTCTTGACCAGAACGTACAATGCGGAGCGCAGGGCGAGCAGCACGGCCAGACCGACCGCCCAGAACGAGATGAGCCATACGCGCGACAACGCGAGATCGAGTTTGAAGAAGAACGACACCGCAATCGCCAGCAGGAAGACCATCGACCACGCCGGGATCAGGCGCGCCATCTGACCGAGCGGACGGCGGAAGGCGTGGACCTGGTAAATGTCGACGGCCTGGAATGCGACGACCGAGAGCACCGATATGCCCGCGATCGCGACCATATAGGGCCAGCGAAGCCCCTCGGTTGGAAACACATAGACGTAATAGGCGAGCGTGCCGACGAATGCGATGAGCGTCGCCTCGATCGCGCGCACGACACCGGCAACGACGATCGGCGAAACCGCCGGCCGTGTTGCGACCGATGCAGCGGCGAGAGCCGCGGGAGACAATTGCCGTTTGATGCGCGCGCTGTGAGCCGCGCTGCCGTTCGAGGCAGCCACAGCCGCAGGCGCGCTCAGCATCTTGCGAGCGTCCAGATCAAACATTGCGCCGTCCCTCGATCCGTCACGCCGTTGGCATGCGGACCTTGTTTTGAGGGGACAAGTCGTATCGGAAAAGATTCAACAAAAGCTTATTTGCATTTTAGCTTTTGCGCGCCGCAACCGCTGCGCGATACGCATCGATTCCGTTCTCGACCATGTCGTCGAGAGAGAAGTTGGTCCGCACACGCTCGCGCAACAAGTCCGCAGCCTCGCGCGTGGTGTGCGGATCGTTAACGGCTTCACTCAATTTGGACTCAAGTGCCGATCGATTGTCGGGCGGGATCAGTCGGCCGGCGAGCGGTCCAAACATGTCGGGAATGCCGCCGACATTGGTTGCGACCAGCGGCTTGCCGGCGGCCGCTGCTTCCAGAACGATATAGGGGAAGGACTCGGCGCGTGAGGGCACCACCATGATGCGCCCGCGTGCAAAGGCCTGCCGGGCCGGCATGGGCGGCAGAAATCGAACGAGTTCCGTGAGACCGGATTGCGCCGCCTGTCGCCGCAGGTCATCGCCCGACACGCCCGCGCCGACGATCGTTGCGGTCAGACGAAGCCCGCGGTCGCGCAAGGCGGCGATGGCGTCGAGCAGCACATCGACGCCCTTCAGGGTCCGCAATTCGCCGATATACAGAAGGTCGGTAGCGTCGGCGGACGGTTCGACCACAGCGAATTCATCGTCGCCGACTCCGTTCGGCACGATCCGCCAGAGCGCAGCAGGTTTGCCGATTTTCTCGCGAAACAGGCGCTCGATGAAGGCGCTCTCGAACAGAAGCAGGTCGGTGCGCCGGTTCAGCAGCTTTTCCAGCGTCAGATAGAACCATCCACTGGCGGTGCTGCGGTGAAACAGCAGGCTCCCGCCATGCGGTGTGTAAACCCGCACTGGGCCGCCGGACGGTGTCGCAAGCCTGGCGTAAGCAGCACCCTTGGCGCCGTGTCCATGCACGATGTCGGGCGCGGCTTGCCGGACGCAGGCCGCGACGTGCCGGATGGCAGTGATGTCGCCGAAACCCAGATGCCGGGCCATCGGAAGACGGGAGAGACCAAGCCTCAAGTCGGAGGAAAGCTGGCCCAGGACCCGAATGGCGTTGTCGCCGCCGGTGACGCTGTCACATACGACGCCGACGATGTGCCCACGTGCGGACTGACCGCGGACCAGATCCGCGACATGCCGGAACAGGCCGCCGACGGGGGACCGGAGCACATGCAAAATGCGCAAGGGTCTTGCGGGCTCGGTCATTGCGGGGCGTTGGCCTGAATTGGTTAAAGCGCGTTAACGCACGCAGTGAACGCGATTCTCGGTATCCACCAAACGTCCTTGCGCTTATTGGCCGCATCTTTTGCCGCCTTAACGCGACAATAACCATAATAGGGGGAAATGGCTCCGTACGGTGTGGCGGAGTCGGTGATGCAGTTGGTCGATCACAGTGGCGTCGGCGTTTCCTCCAGAGGGACCGACAGCGAACTCGACCTGCGCGCTCTCGGTGCCGCATTGTGGCGCAAGAAGTGGCTGATCCTGATCCCGACGCTGCTCGTGGCTGTCGCGACGATGGTGGTCGTCGATACGATCACGCCGAAATTCAGATCCGAAGCCAAGATCGCAGTGGAGGGACGCGAGAATGTGTTCCTGCGCGCCGAGGCTGAAAAGTCGATAGATCGCGCGGCCGCCGATCAGGAAACGATCGCCACGCAGGTCCAGATCATTCAGTCGCGCGATATCGCCCGTCAGGTGATCCGCGAACTGAAACTCGGGGAGCGTCCTGAATTCGATCCCGTGCGAAACGGTGTGTCCCCGATCGGCGCGTTCCTGTCGGTGCTCGGCTTCGGCCGCGACCGGCTGAAGATGACCTCCGAAGAGCGGGTCATGGAAGTCTATTATGAGCGGCTCACCGTCTCGGCGGTGGAACGTTCGCGGGTCATCACCATCGAATTCCTCAGCGAGGATCCCGAACTCGCCGCGAAGGTCGTCAACGCCATCGTCGACGCCTATATGAAGATGCAGCAGCAGGCGAAGCTGGAGCAGACGCGCAGTGCAAGCGCGTATCTCGCCAACGAGATCAAGCAGCTGCGTCAGACGGTGCAGGAAGCCGATGCCAAAGTTGATGAGTTTCGGGCCAAGGCCAATTTGTTCATCGGCACCAACCAGACCAGCCTGAACACCCAGCAACTCGGCGAACTGACGACCCAGCTTGCGACTGCGCGTGCCCAAAAGGCCGACCTCGATGCGAGGTCCAGGGCAATCCGCGACATGCTCAAGAGCGGGAAGCCGGTAGAGTCGGCCGACATCGTTAATTCCGATCTCCTGAAGCGGCTGGTCGAGCAGCGCGTGCTGCTGCGCGCGCAACTGGCCGAGCAGTCGTCGACCCTGCTCGAACGGCATCCGCGCATTCAGGAACTGAATGCCCAGATCAATGCGCTCGACACGCAGACGCGGGGCGAACTTGATCGTCTTGTGATCTCTATCGAGAACGATGCCCGCATCGCGGCGTCGCGCGTCGATCAAACCGGTGAGGCGATCGAGCGCATCAAGAATCAGATCAGCGGCGCTTCACCGCAGGATGTGCAGTTGCGCGCGCTCGAACGCGAAGCAAAAGCGCAACGCGATCTGCTGGAGTCCTATCTCGCTCGTTATCGCGAAGCGACCGCTCGCGAGAATATCGACACAGCGCCCGCGGAGGCCCGCGTCATCTCCCGCGCCACCGTGTCGAACGTGCCAGCATTCCCCAAGAAGCTGCCAATCCTCATCGTTGCGACGCTCGCCGCCTTCTTCCTCATGTCTGCTTTTGTGCTCTCGTCGGAGATCATGCGGCAGGGGGTGCCGGCGCGAGCGCTGGTGCGGCGCGTTCGAGCCGATCCGGTCGTCCCGTCCGAGCCACTCGAACCCGTGTTGCCGGAAACGGAAGCTCCGGCGCCTTCGAAGACTCGCCGTTCGCTGTTCGCCCTGTTCCGCCGGAGGGGTAAATCGGAGGGCCCTGCGAGGCCTGAGCCGAAGGCCAGACCCATGATCGAGGTGCCGGTTCTGGCATCTGCGGCTCTGAAAGCGAACCGGATCGAAACACTTGCGAATGCGCTTTCCGCGATGGGCGAGCCGGGACGATGCATCGTCTTGTTCGGCGCCGGGCGCAATGTGGGCACGACCTATGCCGCGCTTGCGCTGGCGCGTGCCCTCTCGGCGAAAGGCGGCCGGGTGGTCCTTGCGGATCTGGCGCTCAACGCACCGAATATCTCGATTACATCGGTCGACCCGCAGGCCCCGGGCTTTGCCGAGCTTGCACGCGGAACAGCATCGTTCGGCGACATCATCACGCGCGACAAGTTCTCGCGCGTTCATCTGGTATCGACCGGCGAGGTCACGGGTGACGCGCTCACCATCTTCGCCTCGCCGCGTCTGACGATCACGCTCGAGGCGCTCGCGCGTGCCTACGACCACATGGTGATCGACGGCGGCGCGATGGCCGAAAGTCCGATCAAGCTCCTGGCCGGGATAGCACCGCGCGCGGTTCTGGTGACCAAGGATCTCGCAGCCCCGGAAACGCAGGCCGCCCGCGCGCAACTTACAGCAGCCGGCTACGCCGATGTGGTCGCCATTCAGGGCGGCAGCGATCAGGCCGGAACCGAGTCGGTCGCAGCCTGATCGCAACAACCGGGTCTGAAAGGATCAGCGGCGCGCGAAGAGTTTCGTGCGGGTCCTGTTCACGAAACCCCACAGCTGGGGATTGTTCTTGATCGTGCTCTTTATTGCACGCATCGCCTTTGTCGCCAGCGCGAAGATATGACCGCGCGACGTCAGTCCGATGAAGCTGTCGAAGGGTTGCTCGACCGTGTCGCAGAGTGCTGACTTGTATTCCGCCGAGCCGACGCCGAGATTGAGCGTGTCGAAGCCGCGCTTCGCACAATCGTCGACCAGCTTCAGGAGGAGCGTCAGGCCCGGGCTCATGCGGGCATGTTCGCCAAGCGTGTACGAGTTGAACATGGTCGAGAAACAATGCCGGTCATGAATCCCCGCAAAGAGCGCAAGGATCTCTGACTCGCTTTCGAGCGCATGAATCTCCACAAGAGGATGGCCCTCGGCGAGACCCTTGCGGCAGGCCGCGCGCAGGAGCATGTCCACGCCGGCCTCGTCGAAAGCGTTGGTGATGCCCCGGGCTGCGAGCCGGGCGGCTTTCTGTTTCAGGAATTCGGATACGCAGTGATCGACCTGCTCGGGGGTCGTCACGCGCAGATAGCGATAGCCGGGCAGCGCGGCGAGATTTCGTTCCTTGCGGCGAAGCTTGCGCCGCGTATCGGAATTGTAGCGTCGGGCAATGACCTCGTCCGCGGTGCCGTCAAGCGACAGGCTGTAACTCTTGTCGGGCGCCGGCTGATGCGGCAGCAGAAGCAACGGATTAGGGATATTCCGCACATGCGTCGGCTGATTGTGCAAAGCGAGCGCGTCAATGCCGCGTTCGGCCATCCGGTGCAGGATGGCCTGCAGGTCCCGCACGGTGATTTTCGCCGCAATGTCTTCGCGCCACAGCATCGTGCCAGCATTGGCGTGACGGCCGCAGAAGAAGCTCGCCACCTGACAGCCGCTGACGAGCTTTCGAACCAGCGGCCACACGAAAAGCGGTGTGCCAGCCGCGTCGCGCCCGATGACTACGAACGGCTTGAAACCGGCCGGCGCGCCAACATGCTGGAACCACAGCGCACAGAGGTCGAAATCCTGGTAGGCCGTCGCGAAACAATCTTGCTCCAGCAGCGCCCGCCAAGCGTTCTCCGCGTCCGCCATCGTCTCGGCGACGTCGATAACCCGGGCCGCCGTGGCGGACCAGGCCGGCAGCGCGGGCAGGGGGAGCGCGTGCTCGGTCTTCGCCAGCGCGAAATTCATGCCGGGTCTCCTTGAAAATCCCACCGTGGCAAAGGATTCTCAACAAAGCGTTGGCAGGATCGCGTCTCTTTCACTGAAAAGCGGTCGTTCGTAGTGAGTGGGCTCAAAAAAACGATTATCCGGGCGGGGCTCGAGACGCTGTATTTCAGCGGCGCCCATGTCGCGTTGCGCCCGTTTTTTCAGGGCGTCGGGGCAATCCTGACCCTGCACCATGTCCGGCCGGCGCGGGCCGGGAGCTTCCAGCCCAACCGGCTGCTCGAGGTATCCCCCGGGTTTTTCGCGGCCGTGGTGCGGCGGCTCAAGCGTTCGGGCCTCGACATCGTCTCGCTCGACGAGATGTATCGGCGCCTGGTGCAGAGGGATTTCAAGCGGCGCTTCGTCTGCCTCACCTTCGATGACGGGTATCGCGACAACCTGCAATGGGCCCACCCGATCCTGAAAAAGGACGAAGTGCCGTTCGCGCTCTATGTCCCGACCAGCTTTCCCGACCGCATTGGCGAAATCTGGTGGGTCGCGCTCGAACGCGTCGTCGCGAACAATGATCGCATCGGGCTGTATATCGACGGTCGCGAACGGCGGTTCGATTGCGTGAGCGCCGATGAGAAGAAGAACATCTACGAACAGCTCTATTGGTGGCTTCGGAGCCTCGAAACCGAGGATGAGTTGCGCGCAGTCGTGCGTGACCTCGCTGCCCGCTACGGCGTCGACATGGCGGCTTTGTGTGACGAATTGTGCATGAGCTGGGAGGATATCGCTGAATTGTCGCGCGACCCGCTGGTCACGATCGGCGCGCATACTGTGAACCACTACATGCTGAAGAAGACCCCGGATCGTGTCGCTCGCTCGGAGATGGAGATGAGCCGGGCGGTTATCGAATCCGCGATCGGTATCCGGCCCGAGCATTTCGCCTATCCGGTCGGCGACCCGGGCTCCGCCGGTCCGCGGGAATTCGCTGTCGCGGCCGAGCTCGGCTTCAAGACCGCGGTCACGACACAGCCCGGCGTTCTCTTTCAGGAGCACCGCCATCATTTGACGGCGCTGCCGCGCATCTCGCTGAACGGCGAGTTCCAGCAATTGCGCTATTTGCGTGTGCTGATGTCGGGGACCGCGACCGCGATGTGGAACGGCTTCCGCCGGCTGCCGAAGGCCGCCTAGACCTTTCGTCCGCCTTCCATCCAGCGGATCAGCGGCATGGCCGGCAAGATCCAGCCCATCCCTGCCACGACGTAGAAGATCCAGGCCGCGATCGCGTTCGGACTGGAAAAGGCGAATTGTGCGAACGCCATTGCCAGCAGCGCCCAGACTGCGACCAGGAGCAGCAGCAGGACGGCACCGATCAGTTTTCGCGTGCGAATAGACATGCGCGGGATCGAGTTGTATGGCGACGGGACTGCTGACTATATGGTCCGCAGCGGTCCGGCAAGATGCAGATGGCGATCGAAATCAATCAGGACAACCGGCTTCGCGCTGTCAGGATATGGCTGCTGATTGTGGCGGCACTGGTTGTCGCGACTCTCATCGTCGGTGGCGCAACCCGCCTGACGGAGTCGGGACTTTCCATTGTCGAATGGAAACCCGTGACCGGTACTCTGCCGCCTCTGACCGAAACCCAATGGGCCGTCGAGTTCGATAAATACAAGCAGATCCCGCAATACCGCGAGGTCAATCGCGGGATGTCGCTGTCGGAGTTCAAGACCATTTTCTGGTGGGAATGGGCGCATCGTGTGCTCGGCCGCGTGATCGGTGCCGTGTTCCTGATCCCGTTCCTGTTTTTCCTGTGGCGCGGATATATCGGACGAAATCTGCTGCCACCGTTATTGGGACTGTTCGCGCTTGGCGGAATCCAGGGCGCCGTCGGGTGGTGGATGGTGTCGTCGGGGCTGACCGAACGGGTCACCGTCTCGCAATATCGGCTCGCCTTCCACATGACGCTTGCCTGCGTGATCTATGCCGCGATCGTATGGGTCGCTGCGCGCATGACGCCTGCAGCGACCATTGCGGTTCCTGCGCGCGTGCGTGTGGGAGCGGTCCTTCTTCTGGTGCTGGTATTGCTGCAGATCTATCTCGGCGCGCTGGTCGCAGGGCTGCAAGCCGGGCTCGTCTACAACACCTGGCCGCATATCGACGGCGCGCTGATCCCCACGACCGAGCGATTGCTGTTCGAAACGCCGTTGTGGCGCAATTTCTTCGAGAACGCGCTGACGGTGCAGTTCAGTCACCGCATGATGGCGTATTTCATTCTGCTGCTGGCGCTCTGGCATTCATACGACACAAACCGCAATGTGCAGGATCGCACCACGCGCGCCTACGCAACGCTGTTCGTGTTGTTGATGGTTATTCAGGCAATGATCGGAATTGCGACGTTGCTCTATGCCGTGCCGATCGGCCTGGCGCTAATGCATCAGGCGATGGCGATCCTGTTGCTGACGGTTGCGGTGATGCAGGCGGCAGCCCTGGTCGCGCGGCCGGCGCATGCGTCGGTCGTGTCGCGCGCGTGAACGCGCGCCGCCCAACCCGCTGACTATCTCCCTGTTGCGGCAACGCATGCCGCGAGATTGTCCGCGAGCGGCGTAAATACGCGAACGAGCGCCACGTCGAGCTTCGGGCCCATCGCGCGCAGAACGTCCAGGGCCTGTGTCGCCGGCATGAGCGGCCTGTATGATCGCGGCTCGATGAGCGCACCGTAGACATCGGCAATCGTCATCATGCGGTTCAAGTCGGAAATCTGCGAGGCCTGCAGGCCGTGAGGATAACCCGATCCGTCCAGGTACTCGTGATGGTGCAAGACCATGTCGAGCGTATCATCCGGGAGGCCAGGCGTGCCGATGAGCATGTCGTGTCCGACCACCGGATGTGATCTCATGATCAGGGTCTCGCGCTCGTCGAGCGCAGCCGGCTTTTCCAGAATGTCGACGGAAATTTGCGACTTGCCGATATCGTGCAAGAGCCCAGCGACGGCCAGTCGCTTTGTGTCTTTGCGATTGAAACCGAGCTGAATGCCGAATGAAACCGCCACCGCGGTGACCGTCAGGCAATGGGTGTAAGTGCGGCTGTGGTGCGCACGGATCGCAGCGAGATAAGCCGAGAGTCCAATATCCTTGAGCCTGTCGACGATCCTTGCACCCGCTTCGGTTACAAACTCCATGTTTGGACTTTGATGCGCCCGCGCGGCCGCGAATATGTCCCCGACCGCCTTCAGGTCTTCCGAAGGATCGTCGATCTCCGGCTGCAATGAAGGTGCAACATGCCGGTCGAGCAAGAGGCTGCCGAGCTGCGCGGCGCTCACGGGGCGCGGGAGAACCTCGGTAGCGCCGAGCGCACGGGCCTGGGTCAGTTGCAGGTGCGAGGCCATATCGTCGACGAAAACGATCACCGTCCCGCGCAATGGTGCGCGGTTCGACAGCCACGTCCTGATGGTCTGAATGCCCCCCAGCCGGCCAAGATCGAGATCGAGGACAATCGTGTCCTGCGGACCGGGCGGCAAATCGTCCGGGCGCAGATAATCGGCAGCGATGTCACAGGGCAGCATCGCGCGTATCGCCGCGAGGCGCTCACTGGATTCCGCAACGATGCTGATGCCGGTCATGAGCACGGTTCAAAAGGAGTGACCCCGCTAGAACCTACCGCAAATACTACTCCAAATTGTAAGCGCCGGCGCGCTGCATCGGTTAATTCATATTAACACTTTGATGCCGCTAACGGTGCGGCGCCGCACCGTTACGCTGCGAGCGCCTGTTCCAGGTCGGCGATGATGTCTTCCTTGTCCTCCAGCCCGATGGATAGCCGCACCACATCGGTGCCTGCGCCGGCCTGTGCTTTCTGCGCGTCGGTGAGCTGGCGATGTGTGGTCGAGGCAGGGTGGATGATGAGTGAACGGGTGTCGCCGATATTGGCGAGGTGCGAGAACAGCTGCACGTTCGAGACAAGCTTGATGCCGGCCTCGTATCCGCCCTTCAAGCCGAAGGTGAACACCGCGCCGGCGCCCTTGGGACAATAGCGCTTTGCGAGGGCGTGGTAGCGGTCGCCGGGCAGGCCGGGATAGCTGACCCAGGCGACCTTGGGGTGCTTCGATACCCACTCAGCCACGGCCTGCGCGTTATCGCTGTGGCGCTGCATGCGCAGCGGTAGCGTTTCGACGCCGGTCAGGATCAGGAAAGCATTGAACGGAGAGAGAGCAGGGCCGAGGTCGCGCAGCCCCAGCACCCGGCACGCAATCGCGAAGGCAAAATTGCCGAAGGTCTCGTGCAGCACGATGCCCTGATATTCCGGTCGCGGCTCCGACAGCATCGGATAGCGGCCCTCGCGCGACCAGTTGAAGGTACCGGCATCGACGATCATGCCGCCGATGGAATTGCCGTGTCCGCCAAGAAACTTTGTGAGCGAATGCACGATGACGTCGGCGCCGTAATCGATCGGCTTGCAGAGGTAGGGTGTTGCGAGCGTATTGTCGACGATCAGCGGTACACCGGCCTTGCGGGCGATATTTGCCACTGCCTCAATGTCGGTGATGATGCCGCCGGGGTTGGCGATCGACTCGATGAAGATTGCTTTGGTCTTCGGCGTGATCGCGCGCTCGAAGGTCGAGATGTCGTCGGGATCGGCCCAGACCACGTTCCAGCCGAAGCTCTTGAAAGCGTGATTGAACTGGTTGATCGAACCGCCATACAGCTTTTTTGACGCGACGAATTCCTCGCCCGGCATCATCAGCGCCTGCATGACGAGAACCTGCGCGGCATGCCCCGACGCGGTGGCGAGGCCCGCTGTGCCGCCTTCAAGCGCCGCGATCCGTTCCTCCAGCACCGCGCAGGTCGGATTCCCGATGCGGGTATAGATGTTGCCGAAGGCCTGCAGCCCGAACAGCGAGGCTGCGTGGTCCACATCGTCGAACACGTAAGAGGTGGTCTGGTAAATCGGCGTGGCGCGCGCGCCGGTGGTCGGGTCCGGCTTGGCCCCCGCATGGATGGACAGCGTGGCAAAGCCGGGTGTGCGTTCGGTCATAGCTCGTCTCCGCGTGGGCGATGGCTTGCGTCGGTTTATCGGAGGGCAGAATAGCGTCAAGACGTAGAGCGATACGCAGGTATTTCGGTCAAGCAATTCCGAATTTTGGTAGACCCGGAGTATCCCATGCTCCTGCAATGCGACAGATCAGGATTTCGTTTCGCGCTCCGCCCTTATGGTCGCCTCAGTCGTGCCACCGGCCATCGTTTCCCGTTGCAGCGACATGCGCTGAATCCCCTTGCCAAGAAGCGGCGCGCGCTTGGCGGAGAGGGTCCGCGAATTCACGCCCATCCAGGAGATCTCCGACGAAAGCCGGCCATATTCGATCTTGGGACACCGGTTCATCACCACCTTGAGTCCCGCGTCTTCCGCGAGCCGCGCCGCTTCGTCGTTGCGCACGCCGAGCTGCATCCAGATCACCTGCGGCTTCCGATCGAGGGCGAGCGCCTCGCGCACGACGCCGGAAGCGGCCGCCGAATTGCGGAAGATATCGACCATGTCGACTGGCTCAGGGATATCCGCAAGCGACGCGTAGACCATCTGGCCCAGCAATTCGTGGCCGGCTTGTCCCGGATTGACCGGGATCATGCGATAGCCGCGCTCCAGCAGATACTTGAACGCGAAATAACTCGGCCGGTTGACTTTCGGCGATACGCCGACCACCGCAATGGTTTTCACCGTGTTGAGGATGCCGCGGATATAGGAGTCGTTGTAGCTGTCGTGATTCATTGCGTGGAGACTTACGCCTCACGCCGCAGCAAGGCGAGGGGACCGATGGTCACAATGCCGATCGCAATCGACATCGCCGTTGTGTCGATGATCTGCCCAAGGCAAATCGCGCCGCATTGATAATATGAAAACCCGAGAAGGGCAGTCGCAACGCTGACGCCCCAGATGGTGCCGCCGCCAATCCCGCGCAACGCCGTACGGCGATCGAGCTTCGGGCAGTACAGCGTGAGCGCGGTCATCAACGGTCCTCCCAGGCAGGGCTGCGTTTCTCGACGAAGGCACAGATGCCCTCATTCGCGTCCTGCGTCATCATGTTTTCCGTCATAACTTCGCTGGCATAGGCATAAGCATCGGAGACGCTCATCTCGGCCTGGCGGTAGAAGGCTTCCTTGCCGGTCTTCACCGTTGCCTTTGATTTCGACGCGACGACGCGCGCAAGCGCAAACGCTGCCTCAAGTTCGGAGCCTTTCGGCACAACGCGGTTGACGAGGCCAAGCCGGGCGGCATCGTCCGCAGTGACGGGTTCGCCAGTCAGCAGCATGTGCATTGCGTTCTTGCGCGGAATGTTGCGCGTCAGCGCCACCATCGGGGTTGAGCAGAACAGGCCGATATCGACGCCGGGCGTTGCGAAGCGCGCCTCCATAGAGGCAACGGCGAGGTCGCAGGTCGCGACCAGCTGACAGCCGGCCGCCGTCGCCATTCCGGACACGCAGGCGATGACAGGCTGCGGCAGTCTGACGATCTTCTGCATCATGGCGCTGCACGCGGTCATGACCTGACGGAAATAGGCCTTGCCGCCATCGGGATCGGAGCGCCGGGCGGTCAGTTGCTTCAGGTCATGTCCGGCGCTGAAGGCGGGACCATTCGCGGCAACGATGACAGCGCGGATCGCCGGATCGGGGCCGATCGCGTCGAGGGCCGAGCCGAGCGCGGCGATCAGCTCTTCGGACAACGCATTGCGGGCGGAGGAATTGTTCAGCGTAAGCAGCGTGACGCCGTCGCGATCCTCGCGCAGAAGGATCGTCGCGCTGTCCGGCCTGGCATGAACATTCATCGCAGAACCCTTTGCGTTGCGCGCAAGCCATTGTATCCGATCCCGTCACGGCATGCGAAGGGCGGGCGGTATGACAGAGCCGGTTATGACCGTTGCGGATCTGGAAGAGTTTCTGACCCGGGAATTCTCTCAGGCGTTCCATCCGGGCAGCGGCCTGTCCATCGAAAAAGTCGAGCACGGGCGTGCTGTGGTGCGGCTCGACTACAATGACAAATCCATCCGGCCCGGCGGCACGATTTCCGGACCGACGATGATGATGCTGGCCGATTTCGCGCTCTATCTCGCGGTCCTGTCCGCAATTGGACCGGTTGCGCTCGCGGTGACCATCAATTTCAACATCAATTTCCTGCGCAGGCCCGAGCGGCGCGACCTGATCGCGGACGCCCGTATGCTCAAGCTTGGCAAGCGGCTCGCCGTTATGGAGGTCGCGCTGTACTCGGATGGCCAGGATGAGCCGGTCGCCCACGTCACCTCGACCTACTCGATCCCGCCGAATTCCGTGACTTAGCGTGGGGTAAAATAAAACCTATTTTATAAGCCTATGATTTATATGGGTTAATTCGTTACAATTGGCGTTGACGGTATTCCGCCGATCGCTTAGAAGCCGTGCAACTCAAACCTCCCGGACCATGGCCATGAAAACCTTTTCGGCGAAACCCGCCGACGTTGAGAAGAAATGGGTCGTGATCGACGCCACCGGCCTCGTCGTCGGCCGGCTCGCCTCGATCATCGCGATGCGCCTGCGCGGCAAGCACAAGCCGAGCTTCACCCCGCATGTCGACGACGGTGACAACGTCATCGTCATCAATGCGGAGAAGGTCGTTTTCACCGGCCGCAAGCGCGAACAGAAGAATTACTATCACCACACCGGTTTCATCGGCGGCATCAAGGAGCGTTCCGCGAAGTCGATCTTCGAAGGCCGCTTCCCTGAGCGGATTCTGGAGAAGGCCGTGGAGCGTATGCTTCCGCGCGGCCCGCTCGGCAGCAAGCAGCTCGGTAACCTGCGCGTCTATCCCGGCACCGAGCATCCGCATGAAGCCCAGAAGCCCGAGGCGCTCGATGTCGGCGTCCTGAACCGCAAGAACAAGGCAGCCTGATCATGGCCGAATCCGTTCAATCTCTCGAAGGTCTGTCGGCGCTGAAGTCGCAGGGGACGCTGGCTGCCGATCAGCCGAAGCATGTCCAGAAGATCGATGCACAGGGCCGCGCGTATGCCACCGGCAAGCGCAAGAACGCAGTTGCCCGCGTGTGGATCAAGCCGGGGTCCGGCAAGATCGTCGTCAACACCAAGCCGGTCGAACAGTTCTTCGCCCGTCCGGTGTTGCGTATGATGATCCAGCAGCCGATCGTCGCCGCCAACCGGTCCGGTCAGTATGACGTGATCTGCACCGTGTCGGGTGGCGGTCTGTCCGGTCAGGCCGGCGCCGTGCGTCACGGCATCTCGAAGGCACTGACTTATTTCGAGCCGGATCTGCGGCCGCCGCTGAAGCGTGGTGGCTTCCTGACCCGCGATCCGCGCGTGGTCGAGCGCAAGAAGTACGGTCGCGCCAAGGCCCGCCGCTCGTTCCAGTTCTCGAAGCGCTGACGCGCCGACAACTCAAAACGAACTTGCATCGAAAAAGGGGCCAATTGGCCCCTTTTTTGTTGGCGATTTTACGGAAAATGCGGGGACCTTACGAAAGCCTAAGACAATACCCGGTCGCGTATTCAGGTGACGGATTTTTGAAAGTCCGGACGCCGACGCACCGGCGGATTCTGTCGCAGCATGCGGGAAGGTTCTATGCCGCTCGATTTGCCGACCCTGTTTCTGGTCTCCACCTGTGTGACTGGTCTGCTTGGCATCTTTCTCTTCGTCCTCTGGTTCCAGGATCGCTCGGTTCGAGCGCTCGGGTACTGGGCCTCGGCCTATTTGATCGGCGGCTTTGCCGTTGCGCTGTGGATCGTGAGTCCGGACGTCTTGCCCGCAGCCGGAGCCGATCTCGCGAGCGCGCTGCTGTTCACCTGCTGCGGGATGATCTGGAGCGGCGCCCGAAAATTTCACGGGCGTGAAGCCTCCGTCGGCTTTGCAATCGCGGGCGCGGTGGTCTGGCTGGTGGCGACGCGCATGCCGGAGCTGATGCAATGGGACAATGCGCGCATCGTAATCTCTTCTCTGATCATCACGTCGTATGCCGTCTTGACCGCAATCGAGCTGCGCCGCGAGCGCCGCAAGCCGAAGGCCGGTCCCGCCGCGCGTGCCCGCGCACTGATGATTCCGCTGCTGCACGGCGTGATCTTTCTGTCGCCGATCCTGACGACGACGCTGTTCACGAGCGCCGCTCCGATCGCGGCCAACGGATTCTTTCCGCTCTTCGCGCTGCTGACGCTGCTCTATGTGGTCGGCACAGCGTTCATTGTAGTTGTCATGGCGAAGGAACATTCCGCACTCGTCCACAGGACCGCGGCCATGACCGACCATCTCACCGGGCTGTTCAACCGGCGTGGCTTTTTCGAAGCTGCGGAAAGGCTTGTCGCAAGCCAGCGCAAGAGCGGTCAGTCGGTTACGATCATGATGTTTGACCTCGATCACTTCAAGTCGATCAACGACCGGTTCGGCCACGAGATCGGCGATGAGGCGTTGCAGGCCTTCGCAGCGACAGCGAGTACCAATACGCGTCTGCACGATATCGTCGGGCGTCTCGGCGGCGAGGAATTCGCAGCGATCCTGCCGGGCAATGTCGACACCGCGCTTCTGGTCGCCGAACGTGTGCGCGGTGCGTTCGAGACGCGAGGCCTGGAGATTGCGGGCCACGCCATGAACGCGACGGTGAGCATCGGGATATCGGAATCGCTGGCCGACGTTGCGAACATTTCGACCATGCTCGCGCGGGCCGACCGCGCGCTCTATGCGGCCAAGGCGAACGGCCGCAACCGGGTTTGCACCGACAGGGAAGCGCGAGACATCATGCCGAAAGCGCCGCCAATCGCGCCAGAGCAGATCGAGATGGACGAGGCGGGCCGTGCGATTGAGGTTGCCGCGGTTCCTGCCTGACCCGGAAGCAAGACATTATTTACCATGTGTGTCCTAGTCTGACGGCATGGCAAACGCATCAACCCCTTGTGCGCTGCAATCTCTCGCTCGCGATGCGGAATGCGCCGGGACCGCAATGGGGTGCCACTATTTTTCATCGGACGAATACGAAGCCGCGCTGATTGCGGAGCGCCGCAGGGCGGGGGCCTATCGCAGCCTGCGATGGCACCGCGCTGGGCAATGGGTCATGTTCGCCATCGCCGGTGCCGCGGCTCTGCTGACGCTGCCGTTCGTCTGGTAGCACGGGCGATTGATTGCACGCTTGCTCGAGCCGGCACACGAACCGTGAGGCTCGCTCGTGCCGGTCCGCGGACAACATCAGCGCCATGCCGGCAGCCTCTTGCGGCCGATGCCTGCGGGTGATTGAGTTCCACGCGACTGAAATCACAACAACGGACTGTTCGCACATGATCGCAAGGACGGCCGCGCTTCTCGCGGCAGTATGCATGACGTTTGGCGCTGCAACGGCTCAGGATTGGCCACAGCGTCCGGTGACGATGGTGGTCTCGGCCGCGGCCGGCGGGCCTATCGATGTGTTCGGCCGGATCATGGCTGAGCGCATGGGGCAGGTGCTTGGCCAGCAGGTCGTGATCGAGAACGTCCCGGGTGCCGGCGGCATGATGGGCGGAAACCGCGTCGCACGCGCAGCGCCTGACGGTTACACCGCCATCCTCGGCACCATCGCCACGCACGCGCATTCGCAGACGCTGTACAAGAAGCCGCTCTACGACGCGGTGACGGATTTCACGCCGGTCAATCTGATCGCAGAAATTCCGCTGGTGCTGATCGTCCGGAAGGACCTGCCGGTGAACTCGTTCGAAGAGTTCATCGCCTACGCCAAGGCCAACCAGAGCAAGATGAATTACGGTTCCGCCGGCGCGGGATCCGCGACCCATCTCGGCTGCATCCTGCTCAACCAGGCGCTCGGCACGGAGATCCAGCATGTGCCTTACAAGGGCACCGGCCCCGCCATGCAGGACCTGCAGGCCGGCCGCATCGATTTCCTGTGCGAGATCATCGTGACAGCGGTCCCGCAGATTCAGGCGGGCACCGTGAAGGCGATCGCGACCTTATCGCAGGACCGTTCGCCGGTGCTGCCCGACCTGCCGACGGCCTACGAGAAGGGCTTCAAGAATATCCAGGCCTATACCTGGACCGCCTTGTTGTTCCCGAAGGACACGCCAGCGCCGATCGTAACGAAGATGCATGACGCGGCGCTCAAGACGATGGCAGATCCGCAGGTGCGTCAGCAATTGCAGAAGCTCGGCGCGAGCATCGTATCCGGAGACCGCGCAACGCCTGCCTATCTCGGTCAGTTCGTCAAGTCGGAAATCGACAAATGGGCCGGGCCGATCAAGGCGAGCGGGGCCGTCGTCGAGTAGCGCGACCTCGCTGCCGAACGTAAAAAAGGGCGCCCGAAAGGGCGCCCTTTGAGTTGCATCGCTCACACGATGTTGGGAGGTACACACTCACGCAGAATAATACATCTCGAATTCGACCGGATGCGGGGTGTGCTCGAAGCGGATCACCTCGGTCATCTTCAGTTCGATATAGGCGTCGATGAAGTCGTCATCGAACACGCCGCCGGTCTTGAGGAACGCACGATCCTTGTCGAGGTTTTCGAGCGCTTCGCGCAACGAGGCGCTCACGGTCGGGATCTGCTTCAGTTCGGCCGGCGGCAGATCGTAGAGATCCTTGTCCATCGGCTGGCCGGGATTGATCTTGTTCTTGATGCCGTCGAGACCCGCCATCAGCAACGCGGCGAAGCCGAGATACGGATTGGCAAGCGGATCAGGGAAGCGCACTTCCACGCGCTTGGCCTTCGGGCTGTCGGTGTAGGGGATACGGCAGGAAGCCGAACGGTTGCGCGCGGAATAGGCGAGCAGCACCGGCGCTTCGTAACCCGGCACCAGACGCTTGTAGGAGTTCGTCGTCGGGTTGGTGAAGGCG
>CAZIKZ010000046.1:1504-19075 GCA_964539845.1 uncultured Hyphomicrobiales bacterium | reverse complement strand
AGAAACAGGTCGATTGCAGCACTGCCCTGCGCGGCGGCGAAATCGGCGGCGACCGGATCTTGCGACTTTGCCCCGAGATGAAGCGCGGCGAGGATGACCGGTGTGAACAGGCCGACGCCGTAGGTCGCAATATCCATCAGGAACCACGGTATCGAGACCAGCGCTGTGCGCACACGATAGGGTTTGGAAAGCAGAACGGACATGCCGCGATCGCCCGACGGTTGCGCTTCAACGGGCCTGCCGATCGCGACCTTGGTGAGCCCTGTAACAACATCGGCCGCTTTATTGGGATGCCCGTGCTCAAGAAGCCAGCGCGGGCTCTCCGGTAACCACATTCGCGCCAGCATGAAGGCAAATGCGCCGACGCCGGTCGTACCGACGATGAAGCGCCAGTCGATCGCTTCTCCGTGCAACCGAAGCAACGTGAGCGCCACTGCAGCCCCGATCAGCATGCCGACCGATTGCTGCGCGATGGTCGCAACCATCATGCGGCTGCGCTCGCGCTTCGGCATGGTTTCGGAGACGTATGACGCGCTAACCGGGAAATCGATTCCGATGCCGATGCCGATCAGAAATTGGCCGAACAATACGGCCAAGGCATTTTCGGCGAACGCACTGAACACCGCGCCTGTGGCGAGGATTGCCATATCGAGAATCAGAAGCGGCTTGCGCCCGAAGCGGTCGGCTGCCGCTCCACCCATTGCCGCACCGAATGCAGCACCCAGCACCAGCGCCGAGCCGATCAAGCCGATCATCAGCGGACCAAGCTCGAAGCGGCTCGTCAGCAGCGGCATCGCAACGCCGAGCGAAAAAATCGAGAAGCCGTCGAGCAACGTGCCGCCGCTTGCCAGCAGCCAGATGGCGTATTGGCGCGGCCCCATCGGGGCGTGGTCGAGAATGACGAAATGCGGGACCGGCGCCTGTCCCTGAACAGACATCCGGCTAATCCTTTTTTGCAGCCTTGCCGCGCTTCTCCTTGCCGGCGTTGACGTTTCCCTTGCCTTTGATGGCGGAGTGATACAGCCGACGAATTTCCGCGAGATCGACACTCGGTTTCGGCAGTTTCAGCTTCATGTCATCCATGGTGTCGGCGATGATCTGCGAAACTGCGAGGTTTCTGAACCACTTGTGGTTTGCCGGAATGACGTACCACGGCGCGTGTTTCTTCGAGCATTTCGACAGAGCATCTTCGAACGCCCCGATGTAATCCTCCCAGAAGTCCCGTTCCTTGTAGTCCGAGCTACTGATCTTCCACTGCCGAGCAGGATCGTCGAGCCGTTGCTCGAACCGGGCAAGCTGCTCGTCTTTCGAGATGTACAGAAAGAACTTGAGGATCGTGGTACTGTTGTCCTCGTGGAGCAGCTTTTCCCAATCGTTGATGAAGTCGTAGCGCGCCTTCCAGACGGATTTCGGCACCATCTTGTGAACGCGCTCGACCAGCACATCCTCATAATGCGAGCGGTTGAACACCGACACATCGCCCTTCCCCGGTGCATGCGGATGCACGCGCCACAGGAAATCGTGGTCCTTCTCCTCCGGCGTCGGCTGCTTGAAGCCCTGCACCTTCACACCCTGCGGGTCCATCGCGCTGATCACATGCCAGCAGGTGCCGTCCTTGCCGGCGCCATCGATACCCTGCAGCACGATCAGCAGCGCATGATTGCGGTCGCCGTAGAACAGCCGCTGCATGTCCGTGAGTTTCTGCCGGTAACGCTCAAGATGCGGCTGCGCGTTCGCTTCCGACTTGATGTCGCCATGAAATCCCGGATCGATATCCTTGAGACGGAACGTCTTGCCCGGCGTGACCAGCAATTTTTTCCTGAAATCCATCGCGGTTCTCCAATCCGTCAGCCGGCAATCGGCTTTGCAAGACCGCGCATCTGCGCTTCATTGTCTTCAAAGCGGCGGAAATAGATCAGCTTCACGATATCGATGATCACCATCCAGGCGAGGCACCAGGCCCAGACCGCCGCAATCGCGCTCCAGTCGAGCTTCGGCATCAGGATTCCGAATCCGCAGATCAGGATCGCTGCGATCTGCGTCGCCGCGATCGCGAGGAATAGCGGCGCACTCGGATATGGCGGATAGAATACCGAATGCCGCGTCCGCACCACGAACAGGAGCAGATGCCCGCCGACCGCAAGCTGCAGGAACATCGCGGTCTTCAGGCTCTCGCGGTCGAGCGGGATCAGCGCGGTCAGCGCCGTGTTGCCGATCCACTCCAACCCGATCAGCAGGAGCCCGAGGCTTTCGGCGAAGGAGAGAAGACCCATCAGGCAGGAGAACACCAGCACCTTGTGCATGTCCCAGCGCTCAGGCTTGGGCGACGGCGTCACATTGTCATAGGCGATGGTCATGATCGGTATGTCGTCGAGCAGCGCCAGCACCACAATCATCACCGCGGCGAGCGGCTGAAACTCGAAGAACACCACCGAGGCAACCACCAGCAGCATGATGTCGAGCGTCATCGCGATCCGGTAATGCACATAGCTCAGGATGCGCTGGAAGATCTGGCGCGCGCCGACAATGGCGTTGACGATGGTCGAGAGGCCGGGCGCGGTGAGAATGAGCGCGGCGGCGCTGCGCGCGGCGTCGGTCGCCCCACTCACGGCGATACCGCAATCGGCCTGTCGTAACGCGGGCGCGTCATTCACGCCGTCGCCGGTCATGGCGACGATGTGTCCGCGCTGCTGCAGCGCTTTCACGATCTCGTATTTGTGCTGCGGGAAGACGCGACCGAATCCATCGGCACGCTCGACCGCCTCCGCCATTTGCGGCGTGATTGTCGTCGTACCGTCCTTGAACAGGTCGCTTGCGACCAGCAGACGGTCGCCCAGGCCGAGCTGCTTGGCAATCTGGTCGCCGATCGCGACATCGTCGCCCGTCACCATCTTGACGTTGAGCCCGAGCTTTTCGGTTTCCGCGATGGTGGCCTTGGCGTCCGGCCGCGGCGGGTCCTGCATCGAGACGAGACCGATGAGCTGCCAGGTCTTGCCGTCGTCCGATCGCGCGACGCCCAGCGCACGATAGCCGCGCGAGGCGAGATCGGCGACGGTGGCGTTGTATTTTGCGAGCGTCGCTGCATCGGGCTGAGCGAGCGCTGCAATCACCTGCGGTGCGCCCTTCGCATATTGAATGGTGCGGCCCTGCGCATCGGTCACGGTCGCAACCGTGCGCTTGTTGACCGGATCGAATGGCACAAAATGGGTCTGCGTAATCCCGCTGAGCGCCGAGCGGTCCTTCAGCGCCCGCAATATCGCAAGATCGATCGGATCCTCGCTGCTGGTTTGCGTTGCGAGCGCGGCTCCGACCAGCACGTCATCAGGCTTGGCGTTTCCGAACGGGACCGGCGCATCGACCGTGAGCTGGTTGAGCGTCAACGTGCCGGTCTTGTCGCTGCACAGAATGTCGACACCGGCCAGTTCCTCGATCGCCGAGAGCCGCGACAGGATCGCCTTCTGCCGCGACAATGCATAGGCGCCGATCGCCATGGTGACCGACATGACCGCGGGCAATGCCACCGGGATCGACGCGACCAGCAGGATCAGCACGAATTGCGCGATCGAGCCTAAGGTCGCCCAATCCCAGGACGGCGCCACAACGATGTGCCGATAGACCTCGACGCTGACCAGAACGAGCGCGAGCGCGAACGCCGCCACAATAAGGAAGTCTCCGATCTGCAGCACCGCCTTCTGCGAATGCGACACCGTTCCCGCGGCGGCCACAAGCCTGGCGGTACGGCCGAAGAAGGTGTTGTTGCCGGTCTTGGTGACGACGCCCGTCATGTCGCCCTGCTTGGCGATGCCCCCGGAATAAGCCGCGTCTCCGACCTTCTTGGACACCGGCAGCGACTCGCCCGTGAGCGCCGACTGATCGACCGTGAGATATTCACCGTCGATCAGCAGAAGATCGGCCGGCACGATCTGGCCCGCCGTGACATTCACCACGTCGCCCGGCACGAGATCTGAGGCATCGATCGAGGTCCAGGCTCCGTCGCGCAGCACGCGCGCCTTAGGCGCGAGCCCCTTCTTCAGCGCATCGAGTGCGTTTGAGGCCTTGTAGTCCTGCCAGAAGCCGACCGCGGCGTTGTAGATGAGCAGACCCGCGACCACGAAGAAATCCGACCAGTCTCGGCGCACGAGGGAGATCAGCGCCGCCGCCTCGATCATCCAGGGCAGCGGCCCCCAGAAATAGGCCGCGAGCTTCTTCCAGCGGCTTTCGGTCTTCGCGATTATTGCATTCTTGCCATAACGCGCGAGCCGCGAGGCTGCATCTGCGCCTGTCAGCCCTTTCGGCGCGCTTTCGAGCGATTTCAGTTCGGCTGCAATCGCGGGGCCGTCCAGGGTCGAAGCCGGCCCGCTCCCGGCGACATTGTCACTGGCCAAGCCTGTCGTCCCTCTGAAGGCCCAAGCTGAGTGCGACACTATACCGGGGAATCGGGGGGCGTCACCCACGCGGCCCGCCGCGACCGCGCGCAATATTTCCCATTTCCGCTAAATTCAGAGTTCTCTGATGGTTGCGGCGAGAGGCGTGCCGGGATATTGGACCTGCCTCCCAAGCATGGTTGGTTTGCATGTCGAAGAAGACCGCACTTATCCTCGGCGTAACCGGCCAAGATGGCGCCTACCTCTCCGAATTTCTGCTGCCGAAGGGCTATACCGTCCATGGAGTCAAGCGCCGCTCGTCGTCGCTTAACACCCAGCGGGTCGATCACTTATATGAGGACCCACATTTCGGTGAGACAAACTTCTTCTTGCATTATGGTGATCTGACTGACGCCACCAACCTGATCCGTCTCATTCAGGAAACGCAGCCGACCGAGATCTATAATCTCGGGGCTCAAAGCCATGTTCAAGTCTCATTCGAGACTCCAGAATATACGGCGAACGCGGATGCGCTCGGGCCGCTTCGCCTCCTAGAAGCCATCCGCATCCTGAAGATGGAAGACCGCGTCCGGTTTTATCAAGCGTCCACCTCGGAACTCTACGGAAACAGTCCTGCACCCCAACACGAAATGACGGCGTTCGCGCCCCGAAGCCCCTATGCCGCTGCAAAACTGTATGCCTATTGGATGACCGTCAATTACCGCGAGGCTTATGGCATTTTCGCAAGTAACGGCATTCTCTTTAATCACGAAAGCCCGATTCGCGGTGAGACGTTCGTCACGCGCAAGGTTACACGCGCGATTGCAGCGATCCATTCGGGGAAACAGGACAAATTATTCATCGGCAATCTCGAAGCTCGACGCGATTGGGGGCATGCACGCGATTATGTCGAAGGCATGTGGATGATACTCCAGCACGACAAGCCCGACGACTTTGTCCTTGCAACTGGCGAATCCTATTCGGTGCGCCAATTGATCGAAAAGGCGTTTGCAGTGATCGGGCGGCAGTTAGTCTGGAAAGGTAAAGGCGTAGACGAGGTCGGGCTCGACCAGAACACCGGCGCTGTACTGGTCGCAATCGATCCGCAATACTTCCGTCTCACAGAAGTCAGCAATCTTGTAGGCGATGCATCAAAGGCGCGGGAGCAGCTAGGCTGGTCACATCGCATCAGCTTCGATCAACTGATCGAAGAGATGGTGCAGAGCGATTTGAAACTGGTTTCATGACGCCAGCGATTACTTTCAATCTCTCGGGCAAACGGGTCTTTGTCGCCGGTCATCGCGGGCTGGTGGGTTCAGCATTGACACGGAGGCTGCAAAGCGAAGGCTGCCATATTCTCACCGCATCGCGCGCCGACCTCGACCTTTTGCGTCAAGACGCAGTCGATGCCTGGATGACCAAGCACAAGCCTCAAGCGGTGTTTGTAGCGGCAGCAACCGTAGGCGGCATTCTCGCCAACGATTCACGGCCAGCCGATTTTCTGTACGAAAACTTGATGATCGAAGCCAACTTGATCGAGGCCGCACGCCGCGTCGGGTGCGAGAAGCTTATGTTCTTGGGGTCGTCCTGCATCTATCCGCGTCTTGCACCGCAGCCAATGGCCGAAGATACGCTCCTCACAGGACCATTGGAGCCAACCAATCAATGGTACGCGGTTGCGAAGATCGCCGGAATCATGCTCTGCCAAGCCTATCGCAGACAACACGGTTGTAATTTCATCTCGGCAATGCCCACCAACCTTTACGGTCCGGGCGATAATTTCGACCTAAACTCAAGCCACGTAGTCCCTGCACTGATTGCCAAAGCGCACGCGGTCAAGACCGGCGAGGCGAAGGAACTTGTGGTCTGGGGCTCAGGCTCACCGCTTCGCGAGTTCATGTATATCGACGACCTTGCCGACGCGCTCGTATTCCTAATGAAGCGCTATAATGCCGAGGAGCACATCAATATCGGTGTCTCCGAAGAAGTCTCGATTAGGCAACTTGCGATCGAAGTGGCACGCATCGTAGGCGTCGATGCCGCGCTCCGCTTCGACCCTTCAAAGCCTGACGGAACGCCGCGAAAGCTGATGAACTCAGAACGCCTTTTCGCGATGGGTTGGCGGCCGCAGACCTCTCTCCCCGCAGGCCTGCAGAAAACCTATGAATGGTATCTGGGACAAATCTGATCCGCGCTCCAAGCCGGTCTTGAACGCCCCTACCCTTCAGCCCTCGAATCAACACCAACGCGGAACCCGGCGCAGGCCGGTCCGACGTCCTGGCGCCGGTGTCGACGATGCCGATCACGCGATGCACGTCGCCCCGGCCGTATTCAGGCCAATTCTGTAGACTGACGTGGTGGCCGCGATGAACAGCGTCGTCCCGTCCGGTCCTCCGAACGTGCAATTGGCAGCCCGTTCCGGCACCAGAATTCTGCCAAGGCGAAGGCCCGCCGCGCTGAAGACCTGAATGCCGTCACCCGCGCTCGTGAATACGTTGCCCGACCGGTCCACCCGCAAACCATCCGGCATGCTCGGCTCGATCTCCGCAAACACGGAGCCATTGGTCAGCCGGGAGCCGCCCTCGATATCGAAGACGCGGATATGATGGTTGCCATCGGGATGATGCGAGCGCGATGAATCCGACACGTACAGCTTCGTTTCGCATGGGCTGAAGGCGATGCCGTTCGGCTTCTCGAAGCTGTCCGCAACGATCTCGACAGAGCCGGACGCGGGGTCGAAACGATAAACGTTGTTTGACCCGATCTCGCTCGGCGCCATGTAGCCCTCATCATCGCTGAGGATGCCGTAATCCGGATCGGTGAACCAGATCGTGCCGTCGGATCTGACCACCAGATCGTTCGGCGAATTGAACCGCCGGCCTTCGAAGCGATCGACGAGCGTGACCAGCGAGCCATCGGCCTCGGTGCGGCTGATCAGCCGCCGGCCATGTTCGCACGTCACGAGCCGGCCTTGCCGGTCGCAGCTATTGCCATTTGCGAAATGCGAGGGCGACCGGAAGATTGTTGTGCCTTCGGCCTCGGTCCAGCGGAGCATGCGATTGTTCGGAATATCGCTCCAGACCAGTGCGTCGTCCTGCTTGAGATAGACGACGCCCTCGGTCCATCTCCCGCCGGTCCAGATGCGCTCGAGCCTGGATGTCGGAAGCAGCAGATCCCGCATCAGCGGATCTTCGATCAGGATATCGTGTGGGGACATCAGCCCGGCTCAGGCGACGACGATGACAGCGGGTCGATCTTGATCGAACGGCCGAGCAGGTGCAACCGCCGCAGACCGCGTCCGGCCATCAAAGCGGACCAGCAGCACCGCTCATCTTTCGCTCCACCTCACCGCAGATCACGTGGCCGACGGCGATGTGCATTTCCTGAATGTGGTTGGTGCGGTCCGACGGCACGCAGATGCAAATGTCGCAAAGCTGCCGCATCAGGCCGCCGGACTGGCCCGTCAGCCCGATGGTCTTGATCCCTTTCTCACGCGCAGCCTCGATCGCGCGCAGGACATTCTTGCTGTTTCCGCTGGTCGAGATGGCGACGAGAACATCGCCGTCCTGACCGAGCCCCCGCAATTGGCGCGCGAACACCTCGTCGAAGGAATAATCGTTGGCGATCGCAGTCAGCGCCGACGTATCCACCGTCAGTGCGAGCGCAGCAAGCGGCGCGCGATCTATCATGTAGCGGCCGATCAATTCGGCTGCGAGATGCTGCGCGTCGGCCGCCGAACCGCCATTGCCACAGAAGACGATCTTGTTGCCGCGCCGGAGCGCATCCGCGACGGCGTCGATCGCGGCTTGCACCACGCTCTCGAGTTGCGTCAGCGCCTCGAAGTTCTTCGCCGCCGTCAGGCAATACGCACGGAAATCCGACATTGTTCGACCTACATTGCTCCGCGGAGACGGGATTGCGACGTCGGCCTCTTAGCCGAAAATTGCCGGGAAAACCATCAATCGGCTTCTGGCCGCAAAGCCGGACCTGGACCGGCCAGCCATCGCGGCCCACACCGTTGAAATAATCCGGGATCGCTGCAATCGGCCTCACAAGCACATCGCTTGTCAGGCCTGTGTACCCTTCTTCAGCAGAACCACCATGGCTTTCAGCGCGGCCTCGTCCGCCATGTCCGGTGGATGCGGAAAGCGGTGGATCAGGCGATAGACGTATCCGAGCTTCACGATGATCGCGGGCGCGATCACGAACGGATAGAGGTCGTTCAATCCCATGGAGCGGTTGAGCGCGTTGATCGCGAAGGTGAGCGGCAACCAGGCCTCGATCAACTGATCGACCGTTGCGCCATAGGGATCGAAATCGACCGGCGTTTCCAGCCCTGCGGCGCTCGCCACCCGCGGCTGCGTCGTCACACCAAAGGCGCGCGCGGTCTCGAGCGTATCGACGATGTGGAAATAATGCGCCCAGGTCTCGGCGAAATCCTCCCAGGGGTGCGAGCTGGCATAGGCCGAGACATAGTGTTGTGCCCAGTCCGCCGACGCGCCATCGGCGTGATGCCGCCGCAACGCCTCACCATAATCCGCGCGCTCGTCGCCGAAGACGGTGCGGAACTCCTCGATCGAAGTCTCGTTGTTGGCAAGCAAGTCCCAGTAATAATGCGCGATCTCATGCCGGAAATGTCCGAGCAGTGTGCGATACGGCTCTTCCATCACGCCGCGTTGGCGTTCCCGTTCCGAATCGTCGGCCTCGCCGAGATTGATCGTGATGTCTCCGTTCAGATGCCCGGTCATCACCGGCTCATGCGTCGGCGCGAGAAAGTCGAATGCGAGTCCGGCCGGATCCTGCGCTTTCGTGACCAGCGGCAATTGCAGCCGCAGCAGGCTGTAGAACAGCCGGTGTTTGGCGACCTCAACTCTGCGCCACAGCACCAGATTGTTTCCAACGGACAGGTCCGGAATCGTGCGGTTGTGGCGGCAGGCGATGCAGAAGCTCTGCCCGCTGTCGGCCGGAACGAGCCAGTTGCAACTTTCGAATTCAGCATTCGCACAAAAGCGATACGCCCTGTCCGGATCGGCGAGTGCGCGAAGCCCATCGGCCGCGGTCTCAAGCGCCGTCATGCGGCTGAGCCGTGGCAAAAAACCAACGCTCCGGCCGCAGCTTCCGCAGGTCCCATTCTCAAAATGGAGTGGCTGCCCGCATCCCTGGCACACAAACAGCCGCATCTTGTCCCTGCCAAATCCGCGAACCGTTGAAACGAACGCGACGGCGGAAGGTTCCCCCGCTCGTGTCCGTCACCCCATCCCGGCAGGAATAACGTCGACCTCGACCTTCAACTCGTTCTCACCCGCCCCTACGAACACGCCATAGACCGGAGACACGTCGGAAAAATCGCGCCCGATCGCGAGTGTAATGTGATCGGTGCCGGCCTTGATCGCGTTGGTCGGATCGAAGCCGATCCATCCATTCTCCCGGCCGGCCCACACCGACACCCAGGCATGGGTTGCATCGGCCCCTTGCAGGCGCGGCTTTCCCGCCGGTGGGATGGTGCGCAGATAGCCGCTGACATACGCCGCGGGCAGCCCAAGTCCGCGCAACCCGCCGATCATAATCTGCGCGAAGTCCTGGCAGACGCCGGCGCGCTGCGCGAATGCGTCGGCAATCGAGGTCGACACCTGCGTGGTCTCCGGCTCGTAGGCAAATTCCGTACGGATGCGCGTCATCAGATCGGTGCTTGCTTCCACGATCCCGCGTCCCGGCGTGAAGCTTTCGCGCGCATAGCGCGTCACATCGCGGGACAATGCGATACGCGGGCTTGGAAACAGAAAATGCGATGGTCCGGCGGCGCTGAAGTCGCGTTCTGCCAGAGCCGCTTCGACAACGCCCTCCCACGCCAAATCAGGTCCAGCCAAATCCGGCCGCGGCGTAACCTCAACGCGCGCGGTCGACCTGATCTTGAGTTTGGTATGCGGAGTATCGATGCTGACAAGATCGACGACATTACCGTAGAAATCGCGATGCGAGGTCGCATGATCCGGCTCGGGCGAAATTCTGACTTCATGGGAAAGCGGGCGCTGCGTCAGCGTGCTGCGCGGCGTCAGCAGCAGCGCAAGCGATGCGGATGTCACCGGCGCCTCGTAGGAATAGGCGGTCAGATGGGAGATGTCGTAAATCACGCGAGGCTGCTGATCCCTGCCCCGACCACGCCCTTCTGGCGCCGCAGGAAATAGCGCCCAGCCACGGCGTTGGCGAAGGTCGTTATGCGCTGCTCGAACGCAAGCACGGCGGAATTGTCGATTTCCTCCGCCGTCGTGGTTTCGAGATCGGTCGCAAGTCGCGCGGCAAGCCGCTGCGGCTCTTCCGGAACGCCATCGATGTGAAGCGCCGGCAAGGTGGCGAGATGGTCGTTGATCGTCATGAACTGAAAACTGACCGAGCGCGGATTATACGGATCCAGCACCGCCATATCACGGACGGGAGCGAGCGCGATCCCGGTCATGTATCGCGAGCGGTAAGTGATCTGGCAATCGATCAGATCGAGCATCACATCGAGATCTTCGGCAGTCGCATTGTCCGATGCGAACATCCGCGCCAACCGGCAGGTATTGATGGCGCGCTCGATGCGCCGGCCGATTTCCAGAAAGCGCCAGCCGGCATTGCGGTTCATGTTTTCCTGCGCAAGGCCGGACAAGGCGGACAGGACATTCAGCGCGCGGTCGGCGGCATCCAGCACGTCGGTCTCGCTCGGCAACTCGCCGACATCGGACAAAAGCTCGTCAAGCCGCCGCGACAGCTTCGATGCATCGACCGAAATCCGCTCGCGAATGACCGAGCCAGCGCTGCGCGCCATCCGCACACCGCACAAGCCGGACCCATAGGCATTTTCGTCGGCAAGGGCCGTGCGCGCGATGACCAGCGTCGAAGCGTCCTCCTGCTCTTCCGGTACCGCGCCCCACGCGACAAGCTGACGGGTCAGCTTTTCGATGGTGGCTGGCACATTGCCCGAGGCAACATCCATATCGATCGCGCGCGCGCACAGGCAGCGCACCACCCGCAGCGTCGCCTCCGCGCGCTCAAGATAGCGGCCATACCAGAACAGGTTGTCGGCCGCCCTGCTCGGGATGTTGCCGAGGATACGCTGGATGTGAATGTCGGTGCTGGCCGGTAACAGCGTTTCCTGCGGCACCGGCTTGTTGGACAGCACCCATACATCGGCCGACTGCACGCCTTCGCGCATGCTGATCGCGCGTGCATCGGGCTGCGCCGAAATCCGGCAGAACCCGCCCGGCATGACCTCCCAGCCATTCGCGGTCGCAGCGACAAACACGCGCAGCACGAATGGACGCGGCACAAGCTGCTCGCCCGCCCAGACAGGCGTGGTGGAGAGCTGCACGACCTCCTGTCCGACGAAGTCAACGCCGCGCGCTTCAATCGCTTCGCGCAACGCGCGCCGCTTCGCGTCATCGAGATCGGCGGGCAGAATCTGTGTCTCGCCGTTCAGTTCCGGCAACCGTCCGACAAAGGCGCCCGAAATCGCCATGCTGTCCAGATTATCGAGCACGCGGCGCCGGGATGCAGCGTCACCGCACCACCAGGTCGCGATATTGGGAAGCGCCAGCTCTTCGCCGGTGAGATAGGACGAAACCTGCGGCATCGCGCTCATCAGCGCGCGCGATTCCGCAAATCCCGCGCCGGGCATGTTCGCCACCACCGTGCCGCCATGGCGCAGAGCAGCGATGAGTCCCGGAATGCCGAGGCGCGATTGCCCGTTCAGTTCGATCGGGTCGACATAGTCGGAATCGACGAAGCGCCAGATCACGTCCGCACGCTTCAGGCCCGCGATGGTGCGCACATGGGCGAGGCCGTCATGAACGACGAGATCGTCGCCTTCCAGCAGAAGGAAGCCGAGATAGCGCGCGAGATAGGCCTGTTCGAAATAGGTCTGGCTGTAAGGTCCCGGCGTCAGCAAGCAGATGCGGGGCGCGGAACGTTCGGCAGCGTCAGCGAGCGTCGAGCGGAAACCGCGGAAGAAGGGCGCCAGCCGTCTGACATTCATGCGCCGGTAGCCGGTCGGCAGCGCGCGCGACATCACGAGCCGATTTTCCAGCGCATAGCCCGCACCCGACGGCGCCTGCGCGCGATCGCTCAGTACCCACCAGCGGCCGTCGGGGCCCCGGCCGAGATCGACGGCATAGAGATGCAGCCACCGGCCACCCGGCGGCTCGACCCCGACCACGGGCCGTACGAATTCACTCGATCCGGACACCAGCGCCGCCGGCAGCACGCCGTCTTTCACCAGACGGCCTTCGCCATAGACATCGGCGAGCATCGCCTCGATCACGCGCGCACGCTGCGTGACGCCGGCCGCGATCGCATTCCACTCCTCGTCCTCGATCAGAAGCGGCAACCGGCTCATCGGCCAGGTGCGCTCGCGCGCCTCACCGTGCACGCGGTACGAGACGCCGATGTCCTGCAGATGCCGGTCGACCGCGGCGAGCGACTGCTCGTCGGCCGAGAGCTGATGCAGGAAATTCAGCCACGCCCTGCGCGGACGCCCATCCGGCCCGATCAATTCGTCGCGCACGCCGTCCATCGGCACGTAATCGTCGTACCAGGCCGGGCGCGGCGTTTCGGCCGGAGCCGCTTTCTGCATGGTCAGTCCATAGCCTTAGTTCGGACGCCGCGCGCTCCGGCGCAGATCGAGGGTCAACGGGAATTCACTCGCCGGCTCTTCCGGCGGCAAATCCACGATTCCCGCAGTATGTCCGTGATCCTGGAATCGCGCCAGCCGCCGCGCCTCCGCCTCGTACGAATTCACCGGGAAGGTGTCGTAGCTGCGGCCACCGGGATGCGCGACATGATAGACACAGCCGCCGAGCGAGCGCCTGTTCCAGGCATCTATAATGTCGAAGGTCAGCGGCGCGTGCACCGGAATGGTCGGATGCAGGCCCGAAACCGGCTTCCATGCCTTGAAGCGAACGCCGGCCACGGCCTCCCCCTGCTCGCCGGTCGAAGCCATCGGCATGCGGCGGCGGTTGCACGCAATGACGTGGCGGTCAGGCACATAGCCGGTCACCTTGACCTGCAGACGCTCAACCGACGAATCGACGAAGCGCACGGTGCCGCCCGCTGCGCTTTCCTCCGCGAGCACGTGCCACGGCTCCAGCGCCTGCCGCAATTCGAGCTTCACACCGGCATAATCGACCGCCCCGTAAAACGGGAAGCGGAATTCCCATTGCGCCTTGAACCAGTCCGGATCGAATCCGTAGCCGGCGCGCTCGAGATCGGCGAGTACACTCAGGAAATCCTGCCACGCATAATGCGGCAGCATGAAGCGGTCGTGCAGCGTCGTGCCCCAGCGCGTGAGCTTGCCGTATTGCGGTTCGCGCCAGAACCACGAGACCAGCGCGCGGATCAGCAATTGCTGCGCAAGCGACATTCGCGGATCGGGCGGCATTTCGAACGATCGGAATTCGACCAGGCCGAGCCGGCCGGTCGTACTGTCCGGTGAATACAGTTTGTCGATGCAGATTTCGGCGCGGTGCGTATTGCCGGTGACATCGGCAAGGATGTTGCGGAACAGCCGGTCGACCAGCCACGGCGGAATATGCGCTTCGCCATCCGGCATGAGGTCGAGCGCGATCTCGAGTTCGTAGAGTCCGTCATGGCGCGCTTCGTCCATACGCGGCGCCTGGCTGGTCGGTCCGATGAACAGACCCGAGAACAGATAGGACAGCGATGGATGACGCTGCCAGTAAAGCACCAGGCTGCGCAGCAGATCGGGCCGGCGCAGGAACGGAGAATCGGCGGGCACCGCGCCACCGATCACGACATGGTTGCCGCCACCGGTACCAATGTGACGCCCGTCGATCATGAACTTGTCGGTGCCGAGCCGTGACTGCCGCGCGTCCTCGTACAGGCCGGTGGTGATGTCGACGGCCTCGCGCCAACTCGACGCCGGATGCACGTTGACTTCGATCACGCCCGGATCGGGTGTGACTTTGATGACATTGAGCCGCGGATCGTGCGGCGGCGGATAGCCTTCGATATGCACGGGCGTGCCGGTGGCTTTCGCGCTCTGCTCCACCGCGGCCACCAATTCCAGATAATCCTCCAGCCGCTCGACCGGCGGCATGAAGACGCAAACCACGCCGTCGCGCGGCTCGATTGAAATCGCGGTCCGCACCGCGCCGACGACAGCCACCTGCTCCACCCGGGTCTGCCGGTCGACGCTGGCCTCGCGAGAGCTTCCGCCGTCAGTATAGAGTTGCGCCAGTTGCTCGCGGCTCGGCAATTGATCGCGGGGCTCGGTCGGGTCCTGCGGATGCACGAACGGATAATCGGAGCGCGGCACCCAGGGCAGCGCCCCGAGCGGCAACCGGAATCCGACCGGTGAATCGCCCGGCACCAGAAACAGCTTGCCTCGCCTGAGCGTCCATTTTTCGCTCTTCCAGCGCCGGTCCGTGGACTGCGATTGCCATGCCTGGATCGGCAACACGAAGCCCGACGGCTGCGACAGCCCGCGCTCGAAGGTGCGGACCATGCGTGAGCGCGTTTCGGGGTCTTCGATCTTCGGATCTGTCGGGTCGACATTGTCCGGCAGTTCGGCCTCCTTCAAGGCCCACACCGCGGGATCTTCAAAAGCCGGAAGCGCAAACTCGGCGCCGACACCGATACGGTCTGCGAAGTTGATTGTGAATGTCTCCGCCTGCTCGATCGCAGCGTCACGCGGTCCGGCTTCCCGTGCGATCAAGGATGTATCGCCCCAGACCGGCTGACCGTCCTTGCGCCAATAAAGCGCGAACGCCCAGCGCGGCAGACTTTCGCCCGGATACCACTTGCCTTGCCCGTAATGCAGGAAGCCGTTCGGCGCGAAACGCTCTCTGAGTTTTCGGATCAGCGTATCTGCGAGCGCGCGTTTGGTCGGGCCGACCGCCGCAATGTTCCATTCCTCGCCTTCCAGATCGTCGACCGAGACGAAGGTCGGCTCGCCGCCCATGGTAAGCCGGACGTCGTTCGCCTTGAGATCGCGATCGACGATTCCGCCGAGCGCGTCGAGCTTGTCCCAGGTCTCGTCGGAAAACGGCTTGGTGACGCGTGGCGCTTCGTGAATGCGGTCGACCCGCATTTCGAAATGGAAATTGATGTTGGCGGCATCGACCGTGCCGGTGATTGGCGCTGCCGACTGATAATGCGGGGTCGCCGCGAGCGGGATATGCCCCTCCCCGCACAGCAATCCCGACGTCACATCGAAGCCGACCCAACCGGCGCCGGGGACATAGATTTCCGTCCAGGCGTGAAGATCGCAAAAGTCCTTGTCCGTGCCTTTCGGACCTTCCAGCGGATCGACATCGGCCTTGAGCTGAATCAGATAGCCCGACACGAACCGCGCGGCGAGCCCGAGGTGGCGCGCGACATTCACGAGAAGCCATGCGGAGTCCCGGCACGAGCCGGACGCGATTGCCAGCGTCTCCTCCGGCGACTGCACGCCGGCTTCCATGCGGATGAGATAGCGGACGCGCTGCTGGAGACGATGATTCAAATCGACCAGGAAGTCGATCGTGCGTTCAGGCCCCTTCGGCAGCGATGCAATGAAGTCCGACACAAGCGGGCCGAGCGGCTCCGCAGGAAGATAGGCTGCAAGATCGAATCGCAGGTCGTCGGAATAGATGAAGGGAAAATGCTCGGCATAGGCTTCGATGAAGAAGTCGAACGGATTGATCACCGACAGATTGGCGGTGAGATTGACCTCGACCCGGAACTCCTCCGCGGGTTCGGGAAAGACCAGGCGCGCGAGCCAGTTGCCGTGCGGATCCTGCTGCCAGTTGATGAAGTGCTGCTGCGGCCTGACGCTCAGCGAATAGCTCGGGACCTGCGTCCGGCTATGCGCGGCGGGGCGCAGCCGGATCAGCTGAGGCCCAAGCCCGACCAGCCGGTCGTACTTATAAGATGTGACGTGGTGAAGTGAGACGAGGATTGCCACGGCGGCTATGCCCAAAGCCCAATAATCATGGCAACCCTTTCCGATCCGAACAGCGCCAGTCTAGCAAGCCAACGGAGTGACCCTCGCCTACTTTTGTCGCAGGCAGCGCACAAGTTGGGGTCAGACGCGGTTTGCGCATCCGCGCGCTCGTGACCAGCCCTGTCTGGCCGCCTGGCAAGGCAAATGAGCCGGTCAACAGCCCGCCTGGGCATCCGACCGGCGAGGTGAACGACCGGAGTTCCCGGTGATTTTGCCGGCCAACGCCGCCAACGAAGGGCAAATTGCCCCCGTCGCAGGCACCCGCTATAGCCGTTCCTGTAAATGACATTAGTTTCAGGTCCTTCCGACCATAGCAGGCAGTCCGGTGTCCCCAGCCTCAAAAACGCCCCTCCTTGACCAGATCAAGATTCCCGCTGATCTGCGGGCCCTGCCCGAATCGAAGCTTCCGCAGTTTGCCGCGGAACTCCGCAGTGAAATGATCGACGCGGTCGCCGTCACCGGCGGCCACCTCGGTGCGGGTCTCGGTGTCGTGGAACTGACAGTCGCCCTGCATCACGTTTTCAACACACCGGACGACCGGATTGTCTGGGACGTCGGCCATCAAGCCTACCCGCACAAGATCATCACCGGACGGCGCGACATGATCCGCACGCTCCGTCAGGGTGGCGGCCTGTCCGGATTCACCAAGCGAGCGGAGAGCGGGTACGACCCGTTCGGAGCAGCACACTCGTCCACCTCGATTTCTGCCGGGCTCGGCATGGCCGTGGCGCGCGACCTCAAGAAGGAAGCGCGCAATGTTATCGCCGTGATCGGCGATGGTGCGATGTCGGCCGGCATGGCCTATGAGGCGATGAACAATGCCGGCGCGATGAACTCGCGTCTGATCGTGATCCTCAACGACAACGACATGTCGATCGCTCCGCCTGTGGGCGCGATGTCGGCTTATCTGGCGCGTCTGCTCTCCGGAAAGACTTACCGGAACCTTCGCGAGATCGGAAAGCAGCTCGCCCATCGGCTGCCTAAATTCTTCGAGGAGCGCGCCTTGCGCGCGGAAGAATATGCACGCGGCATGATGACCGGCGGCACGTTGTTTGAAGAGCTTGGCTTTTACTATGTCGGTCCGATCGACGGACACAATCTCGATCACCTCCTGCCCGTGTTGAAGAATGTGCGGGACGCGCAGAGCGGCCCGATTCTCGTTCACGTTGTCACGCAGAAGGGCAAGGGCTACGGCCCGGCCGAAGTGTCGGCGGACAAATATCATGGCGT
>CAZIKZ010000046.1:0-1404 GCA_964539845.1 uncultured Hyphomicrobiales bacterium | reverse complement strand
CTGAAGCCGTTCGCCGCAATTTATTCAACCTTCCTGCAGCGCGCCTATGATCAGGTGGTGCACGATGTAGCAATCCAGTCGTTGCCGGTGCGCTTTGCGATCGACCGCGCCGGACTTGTCGGCGCGGACGGCCCAACACATGCAGGCTCTTTCGACATCGCCTATCTCGGCTGCCTGCCGGGCTTCGTGATCATGGGAGCGGCGGACGAGGCAGACCTTGTTCACATGGTTGCAACCGCGGCTGCCATCGACGACCGCCCCTCCGCGCTGCGTTACCCGCGCGGCGAAGGCATGGGCATCCCGATGCCGGAGCGCGGAATTCCGCTTGAGATCGGCAAGGGCCGGATCGTGCGCGAAGGCACAAAGGTTGCGCTTCTGTCGTTCGGAGCGCGCCTTTCCGAATGTCTCAAGGCCGCCGACGAACTCGCGGGCTACGGCTTGTCGACGACTGTCGCGGATGCACGTTTTGCGAAGCCGCTCGACACCGATCTGGTGTTGCGCCTCGCGCGCGAGCATGAAGTGCTGATCACGGTCGAAGAAGGATCGATCGGCGGCTTCGGATCGTATGTCCTGAAGGCATTGTCGGACAATGCCGCGCTCGACAACGGCTTGAAGGTGCGCTCGATGGTGCTGCCGGATGTCTTTATCGATCAGGATGCACCGGGCGCGATGTATGCCACGGCCGGGCTGGATGCGCACGGCATTGCGGTGAAGGTATTCCAGGCGCTTGGCCGCGAGATGAAGATTACAAACAAAAGCGCGAGCTGACTTGAAGCCGGCCGATTTGATCCCGACGCATCGCTAAACGCAACGAGGCCCAGCACAACGGCCGGGCCTCTCGCGAAATGATCGGCGCCTGCAGCCAGCGTCGAGACACCGTCATGCGTCGCGATTGTTGATCCTGACGAAGGCGCGATGCAACTGGGCCATGTCATCTGACATCGCTTCATACACGCCAGCCATCACGATCATCGGAAACCAGAACAACATCGGCATCGCGCTCTCCTCATCCGGAACGCTACTTGGCAGTTCGCGTTTCTCGGATCGTGTCATGAGAACGCCGCATCCGCTGCATCGTTCCGGCATCAATGCGGCGCGCATCCGACGACGATGCGGGAACGATTCTCAAAGATTGAAAATGCACCGATCGTGCATCGCGCGTGCAGCGACGGATGAGACGATGACGAGCGCGGAGCCACGAGCGAATATCCGGCGCGGGGCGGCCCGATTATTTTACATTTAAAGCTTTATTCGCCGGACCTAGTTCCCTAGGATCGCCGACAATCGCCGACAATCGCCGACCATCGCAAACAATCTGACCGAACAGATGACCGACAACAGCCTACAACCGCCGACAAACGGGGTCGTCTTTATCCACGGCGTCGGGGGATCGGCGCGGGCATG
>CAZIKZ010000045.1:0-19086 GCA_964539845.1 uncultured Hyphomicrobiales bacterium | reverse complement strand
CCGCTACCGCCCGCTGAACAGCGGATGGGCCACCTTGTCGCCGGCTGCGATGCCGAGCTTCTTCGCGGTGCCGCCGATCACCTCCAGCACCCCGCGCACCGGCCCGCCCGAGGCGATCGTCTTCTCCGACAGCGGCTCGGTGTTTTCCGCGATGCGCCGGATCGTGCCGTCACTATTGATGAACAGCATGTCGAGCGGAATATAGGTGTTGCGCATCCACATCGAGACATCCTGATCCGGCCTGAAGTCGAACAGCATGCCCCTGCCCTCCGGCAACTCCTTGCGGAACATCAGACCCTTCTGCCGTTCCTCATCGGTCTGCGCCATCTCGACCGTGAAGACGTGGACGCCGTCCTTGGTGACGATTTCCAGCATCGACTCGTCGGCGGCCTGCGCAATTGCGCCCGGGGCCAGCACGAACAGAAAGATAGCCGCGATCCGGCTCCGCCATGAAACCGATCGAGGTGCCGACGATCGAAAATGTGAAGATGGGAAATGTGAAGAGTTCACGCCAACCGCCTTCCCGCGCAACCGATCACGCGAGACAGCCCGTCTGCGGCGATCATTGTCTTCAGTGAGAGGCGGGTCCGTGCGGTCCGCCGTCAGGCTGCACTTCTGCAGCCATCATGCCCTTGGGTCCCGGACCGAAACGTACCAGCACGGTCTGGCCGGGGCGCAGCTCGGTCATTCCGTAGCGGCGCAGGGTTTCCATGTGGACGAAAATGTCCGCGGTCCCTTCGCCGCAGGTCAGGAAGCCGAACCCGCGCAGCCGATTGAACCATTTGACCACGGCGCGCTCAAGACCGGAGGTCGGAGTCACGGTGACGTGCGTGCGCGGCGGAGGCAACTGCGCCGGATGGATGGCTGTCGTCTCATCCATCGAGAGGACACGGAAAGCCTGCATCCCTTTCGGACGCACCAGCGCCTCGCAGATGACACGAGCGCCTTCATAGGCCGTCTGGAATCCATCGCGCCGCAGGCATGTCACATGCAGCAGCACATCGGGAGAGCCATCATCGGGGACGATGAAGCCGAAGCCCTTCGAGACATCGAACCATTTGATGGTGCCCGAAATCTCAATCAGGTCGGCAGCGGATTCATCCGCCACCCCTGTCTGACGATCTGGCTCCAGATCGTACCCTGCACCGGACAACTTGGGCCCCATCTCGCCGGACGCCATGATCGCCGCGCCGCCGCTTCCCTAGCGCCTCTTCCGAGCGCTTAAAACGAATCTCGTAAGCTCAAGACTAACACTGGCGCATGTTTGTAAAAGGAGAAAATGCGGGCCGCAAACGATTACCCGGTACCCTGTGCAAAAGTTGACACACACGAATCACTGTGAATCAGCGGCGCCAATGCGCCCCCAATATCGTGGCGAACGACAAGATCCGCGACGGAATCGAACTCGGTCGGCTCTCTATTGACGATTACAAGTCGCGCGCCGCACTTTTTTGCCTGTAACGGTAACCCGGCGGCCGGCCAGACCACGAGCGACGAACCGATCGCAATAAAGAGATCGCAGTCCGTCGACCACATTTGCGCTCGCTGCATGGCAGCTTCCGGCATCGACTGCCCGAACGAAACCGTTGCGCTTTTGATGAAGCCCCCGCAATCACAATCGGGTGCGCGACCGCCGTCCGCCTCGAATTTCTGCTTGACGTAGGCCAATTCGTAACGCCTGGCGCAATCGAGGCAGGTTGCGTACGTGGTGTTACCGTGAAGTTCGATCACATCCTTCTGCGGAACGCCTGCAAGCTGATGCAGATTGTCGATGTTCTGCGTGATCACGCCCGGTGACTTGCCTGCAATATAAAGAGAGGCGAGCGCGAGATGGCCGCGTGTCGGCTTCGCCTTGCCGAAATAGTCTTCCATCGCGAAGCGGCGCCGCCAGGATTCATCGCGCATCTCGCGACTCGCCATGAATTGATCGAACGGAATCGGCTGCGTCTTCGTCCACAAGCCTCCCGGAGAGCGGAAATCGGGAATGCCGCTCTCGGTGGAGATACCCGCGCCAGTGAACGGCACGACGCGGTCCGATTCGTCGATCATCGTGCGCAGCGTGGCCGTGGCGGTTGAAAGATCGGGCGCGATCATGGCGTTGTCTCTCGTTATCCAACCGATAACATTGCGCGCAAATATTGCGTGCTGGCCTCGCGCCGCGCAACCGCCGAACTCGCCTCACGCGTCACGACCTGTTACACCCGCCGCACCATTCGAGACGACACGGAACCCGACCATGCGCTACCTGCACACCATGCTGCGCGTACGCGATCTCGACGCCGCACTCGATTTCTACTGCAACAAGCTTGGCTTGAAGGAATCCTTCCGCCGCGAGGATCCGAAAGGGCGCTACACGCTCGTGTTCCTGATGGCGCCTGGCGATCAGGCGGTGATCGACCAGTCGAAGAGGTTCGGCCGCTCGGGTCCGCTTCTCGAACTGACCCACAATTGGGATACCGAGGATTATGGGGAGGCGCGGCATTTCGGCCACCTCGCATTCGAGGTCGACAATATCTACGACACCTGCGAGCGGCTGATGAAAGCGGGCGTGACCATCAACCGTCCCCCGCGGGATGGCCAGATGGCTTTCATCCGCTCCCCTGACCGGCAGTCCATCGAGCTGCTGCAGAAGGGCAACGCGCTCGCTCCGAGGGAGCCCTGGGCCTCAATGCCCAATAGCGGGAACTGGTAGGCAGTCCGGGTGATTTTTCGCGCGCGGGTGGCACCGTGCGCCTTGCCTCGCCGCCGATCCCTGACTATACAACGCGCGGCTTATCGGCCGGTCAGCGCCCATCGTCTAGCGGTCTAGGACGTCGCCCTTTCACGGCGAAAACAGGGGTTCGATTCCCCTTGGGCGCGCCACTTGCTTTCTCTCAACCGGAAATCTTACGGGTCTGCGTGCGGTCCGCCGCCTAGAATTCCTTGCGCGCGCCCGCGACGCTGCAATCGAGCCCCTGGGCCTCGCTGCTGACGAAGCCCAGCGACACGTTGCGGATCGTCTTTTCGGTGCGGGGCTGAACGATGTCGTAGACGCCCTGCGCATGGTCTTGCGTCGCACCGTCCTTGGTGCGGAAGCGGCAGTTGATGCGATCGACGCGGACGGGGTAGCTGTTATTGTTACGGACCGACACATCGGCCACCGCCGTGAAGCCGAAGCCTTCTCGCCGCCAGTCGACTTTCACCACATTCATGGCCGTACGCGGGTCTGTTTCGAACGTCAGGCCTGACGTTTTGACACTGCCGGTCACGGACGTCTTATCCGAACCGGAAAGGGTCATGTACCCGCCGGCACCCACAAGTACACAACCCAGCAAAACGGCAAGTGCGACCGGTTTCATGCGATCACCACGCAATAGCGCAGCAACAATATGCTGACGTTACCCGCAGGGTAGCGGCTATGCTTTAATCAATCGCTAAGCATGAAACGCGAAGGCAGCGTCCCTCGCCGGGTCTCAACACCCGCATCCGGCCCCGGCCGGCACAACAATCTGATGAATTCCGCACTCACTGCGGTTCTGATTGCGCCAGCGTCCGGCACGCGGCGCCTCGCCTTCCCGCGTCCGGCTGGTGCAGGGCATGCAGCCGACGGAAGAGAATCCCTTACTCTCCAGCGGATGACGCGGCACGCCGTCGGCTTCGAACACGGCGTCGATGTCCTTGCGGCTCAGCGCCGCCAGCGGATTGAACTTCAGGAGCCGCCCGTCGGCCTCGACGTGCTGGATCGCCGCGCGCGCATCGCCATGGAAGCGCTTGCGTCCATTGATCCACCCATCGAAGGCGCCGAGCGCATCCGACAGCGGACGAACCTTGCGGATGTGGCAGCAGCTATCGGAATCGCGCAGCCAAAGGTCGCGGTCCGGATCGCGGCGCGCGACGAGTTCGATCTGCGGCTTGAGCGAGCGCACATCGGTCAGGCCGAAGAAGTCGATCAACCGGTCGCGATAGTCGAGGGTTTCCTCGAACAGCATGCCGGTATCGATGAACAACACCGGCAGCCCGGGATCGACGTCGGCAACGAATTTCAGCAGCGCGGCCGACTCGGTCCCGAACGACGAGACGATCGCAAGCCGGCCGGCCGGCACCATTTCGATCGCCGTCTCGATGACCTTGGCCGGAGACGCGGTCTCAAGCGCCTTGTTTAGACGGGTCGTACGCACGCTCAGAGGCTCGATAAAGGTCATGAGGCAAGCTCGGACACGGTTTGACGATACGCTGTGCCAGCTATCAGCCGCCGTCGCAATACGCTGACGTCTCCGTCAGCCGCAGGTTGATAGAACACGTTGTATCTCCGCAACGCCTCGCAAAACGCCTGCGCATCGGCAAACTTCTTCACCTCGTAGGCGTCGAATCCGGCCCGATGCAGGAACAGGAACTGGTCGCGCAGCACGTCCCCCGTCGCGCGCAATTCGCCGCGAAAATGCAGGCGCTCCCGGAGCGTCCGCGCCTGACTGTAAGCCCGCCCGTCCTTGAAAGCCGGAAACACGAGCGCGACCAATGACAGCCGGTCGAGATACAGCGCCAGTTCTGCGACGTCCCGGTCGTTCGGCCAGATCACGCCTGTCGGTCCGCTTCGTCCGAGAAGATCCGAGGCGTCGGCCAGAAAACGCGCGGCCGGAATCAGCACCGCACCCTCGTCCGGCACCGGCGCATCGTCGAGAATACGCACGTAGCGATCCTCGACCTGTTCGGCATTCCTAATGAGTGGCATAGACGCGTTCCTTGAAGGGCTCGACCCCGATCCGCTTGACCGTGTCGATGAACAATTCATCCGGCCGGGATCGCAGTTCGACATAGGCCGCAACCACGTCCTCGATCACATCCGCGACCTGCTCATAGGGTACGGCCGGCCCGAGCAGCGTTCCGAGTTCGGCGCCCTCGTCGGCGCGGCCGCCGAGCGTGATCTGATAGAATTCCTCGCCGTTCTTCTCGACGCCCAGAATGCCGATATGCCCCACATGATGGTGGCCGCAGGCATTGATGCAGCCGGAAATGTTGATGTGCAGGCGGCCGATATTGTGAGCCAACTCGATGTTCCGGAACCGGCGGGTCAGTTCCTGCGCAACCGGGATCGAGCGGGTATTGGCGAGGCTGCAATAGTCGAGACCGGGGCACGCAATGATGTCGGAGACCAGGCCGACATTCGGCGTCGCAAGGCCGATTGCGTCGAGCGCCCGGAACAGCGCCGGCAAGTCGCGCTGGCGCACATGCGGCAGCACCAGATTTTGCTCGTGCCCGACCCGAATTTCGCTCGACGAATAGCGATCGGCGAGATCGGCAATCGTATCCATCTGGTCGGCCGTGGCGTCGCCCGGCGGCGCGCCGACGGGCTTCAGCGACAGCGTCACAATCGCATGGCCCGGCACCTTATGCGGGGAGACCGAATTGCCATGCCATGTGTCGAAGCCGCGATCGAGCGACCGCTCGGCTTGCAGCAGAGCGCGTTCGTCAGACAGGATTTCGTATGCGGGATAGCGGAAGCGTGACGCGATGTCCGCGATCACCGCGTCATCGAGCGCGAGCGCGCCGTCCCTGATGGTCTGCCATTCCTGCTCGACTGCGGCGGAGAATGTCTCGGCGCCGAGTTCATGCACCAGGATCTTGATGCGCGCCTTGTAGATGTTGTCGCGCCGCCCATAGAGATTGTAGACGCGCAACACGGCCTCGATATAGCTGAGCAGGTCGCGCTTCGGCAGGAACGGCTTGATCGTCTTACCGATGAACGGCGTGCGGCCGAGCCCGCCGCCGACCACGACCTCAAAACCCGTCTCCCCCGCGCCGTTGCGGTGCAGCCGCAGCCCGATATCGTGGACGCGGATCGCCGCGCGGTCGTGATCGGCCGCCGTCACCGCGATCTTGAACTTGCGCGGCAGGAACGAGAATTCCGGGTGCATGGTCGAATGCTGGCGCAGGATCTCGGCATAGATGCGCGGGTCCTCGATCTCGTCTGGCGCGACGCCCGCCCATTGATCGCTCGTGACGTTGCGGATGCAATTGCCGCTGGTCTGCATGGCATGCAGATGCGTCTGCGCCAGCGCCATCAGCACGTCCGGCATCTCGTCCAGCTTGATCCAGTTGAACTGGATATTCTGGCGCGTGGTGAAATGGCCGTAACCACGGTCATAGCGGCGCGCGACATGCGCAAGCGTGCGCATCTGGTCGGACGATAGCGAGCCATAGGGGATCGCAATCCGCAGCATGTAAGCATGCAGCTGCAAATAGACGCCGTTCATCAGCCGGAGCGGCTTGAACTCGTCTTCCGTGAGCGCGCCCGAGAGCCGCCGCTCGACCTGATCGCGGAATTCTGCAACCCGCTCGGCGACCACGGCGCGGTCGAATTCGTCGTAGAGATACATGACTCAGGCGGCCTCGCTGCCCGGAAGCGCGAAGGTCGGCCCCTCGACGCGGATGCGTTCGCGCAGATTGCCCGGCAGGATGTCGTCTCCATCGAGAATGACCGGCGCGACGTAAGGGCCGACCGCCTCGATGTCGCTTGCGTTCGCATCTTCCAACAGAGCGGTCGCCTCCTGCGCCGTCGTGGTCACAACCGCATCGCGCAAGACCGTCGACCAGCCGCGCGACGCGGTGCGATAGACCACTGCACCGTCGCCAAGCCGGTTGCCGGTGATCACCACCGGGCCCTTCACTTTCAGTTTCTGCTGCTGCGGGGCGGTCATTCGGCGGCCTCCAGAAGTTCAACCGCCTCTTTCCAGGCGCGGGAATGGGCGACCACGTCGCCGACCACGATCAGCGCGGGCCCCTCGCCGGCTGCGGCGGCCAGCGCCGGTAGTTGCGACAGGGTGCCGGTGATGCTGCGGGAATCCGGTCGCGTGCCACGCGCGAGTACGGCGACCGGTGTCCGCGCATCGCGTCCGGCTGCGACCAATCCGTTGCGGACCGCAGCCGCGGCGGTGAGGCCCATATAGATGGCGACCGTGGTGGTGCTGTCGGCGAGACCGGACCAGTCGATCCCGTCCGCGCCTTCCGCGGTATTCGCGGTGACGATGGAGAGCCGCGTCGCCTCCTTGCGCAAGGTCAGCGGCACGCCGGCTTCAGCCGCGCAGCCGAGCGCCGCGGTAATGCCCGGAACGACAGTGACCATAACGCCTTCGGCTTCGAGCGCCTCGCGCTCCTCGCCGCCCCGTCCGAAGATGAACGGATCGCCGCCCTTCAGCCGCACGACATTGCGGCCGGCTTTCGCCTCCGCGATCAGGCGGCGATTGATGGCCTCCTGGCCGATGCCCGGATGCCCTTTGCGCTTTCCGACATGAACGATCTCGGCATCGCGTCTGACCCGGGAGAGGATCTCAGACGATACCAGATCGTCTGTCAGAACAATGTCCGCCGATTGCAGAGCATGGAAGGCTTTCAGCGTCAGAAGATCAGGATCGCCGGGGCCGGCGCCGACAATCTGCACATGGCCTTGCGGCGCAGCCTCCTGCCCCGCCCGGTCGATCTCGATGATGAGAGCTGCCTCCGCTTTCGCGCTGCGGCCCGCAAGAAACAGCGCGCCGATCGGTCCGTCGATCACGCGCTCCCAGAATTGCCGGGTCGAGAAACCGCGATGGCGCAGCGCATGCAGCCGGTCGCGATAACGGCCCATGAATGCTGCGAATTCACCGATCCGCTCGGGGAGAATCTGTTCGATCTGCTCGCGCAGACGCCGCGCCAGCACCGGAGACGTGCCGCCCGTTCCGATCGCGACCACGACATCGCCGCGGTCGACGATCGACGGGAAGATAAAGGTGGAGAGGTCCGGCCGGTCCACGATGTTGACCGGCACATTCATCGCGCGCGCATGCGACGCCAGCTGCTCGTCGATGTGCTTGCCGGCCGATGCCACCAGCGCGACTACGCCGAGAAAGTCTTCGTCGGTTGGCAGCCCGATCCGCAGGTCGACATCCTGCGCGTCGATCGCATCGACCGCCTCGCTGGAGAGAACATGCCAGCGGATCCTGGCTCCGGCGGCTTGCAGAATGCGTAGCTTCGCCAGCGCCTCAGGGCCCGAGCCCGCGAGGACGACCGGACCTGCTGTGAGATCGAAAAACAGCGGCAGAAAACGCATTGCGGCTCCGATTTGCGCATGGCGCCAAACACTTGTGCTGACGACCTGTATGGCACCGGAGCCGCAAAATGTTCTGCCGAAGTTGAATACGAACGTGGAAATTGCCTCTTTCGAAACGCTGTAAGGCAGGAGAGGCATTCTTTCGGCGCGGGACCTCATCCCTTTACGGCACTGCGTGCTCCCGCGAGAAACCCGGTGCTTGCAAAACAAAAAAGCCCCGGTCGAACCGGGGCTTTCATGCTGGGGCGATCGTTCCTGCGATTATTGGTTTGGATTGGCCGGGCGCTCCGCAGGCGTTGGTGTCGTTTGCGATGCGTTTGGCATCTGAGTGTTGGGCATCGGCCTGGGCGCAGGGTTCGTCGGCGAGGCCTGACCGGTGGTGGCAGGCGGCACGTCAGTACCCGCAGTTCGGTCGTCGCGGCCGACAAAACTCAATGCGACGATCAGAACCACAATCGCGGCAATGCCGCCGATGATCCAGTTCCAGTTGAAGCCGCGATCAGCGGCGTAGCCAGCCTCATTCACGACCGGCCTCGTTGGATCCGTCCGGTTGGGATCGTAGTCAGACATGGTGATCTCCTTGCTGCGAGGTGCCGGATCGCGGGCACGCTCTGAGCAACAACAGAGCAGCTTTGTGATGGTTCCTGACCGCTCGCACGGTGCGTGTTCCCAACAAGTACGGCTCACCCACACGTACCGGGCAATCCGGAACTTACGCGCACCAACGGCGTTACAGAGCCTGACAACTACCAGCGGCAACTCAGGTCGTGATCGCCATGCACAAGCAAATCGCCATGCACAAGCAATCTGTCGGTCACGATGACTGGAGACAAGCCGAGCGCTTTGATGCCTCCGTCTTGATGACAATTGCCATCGGAATTTTGCTCGCGACCGCGCTCGTGAGCCTTTCGTAAGCGCCGCGCCTCTTCATTTCGCACCGGAGATTTTGCATGAACAGAATTGGTCTGACCGCGGCAGCACTCGTGATTGCAGCCAGCACCGCGTCTGCGCAGACGCTGAACGGGCGTGGCGACGGGAACAAGGACCTGACGAATTGCCCGCCATCAAGCGCTGGACAGACCACCGGAAAGGCCTCGGACGACGCCCAGGCCGTCGAAAAGAGCGCGATCCTTCCCTCCGCCGAGGCGCACGAGAAGTCCGCGGCCCCCACGGTCCAGCGCGACGGCCAGTCGGTTGAGGCGCGGGCCGATTGTCCGCAGGACGCGGATCAACCGAAGCCGAAGGGATAACCAGGCCCGTCGCCTGGACCAAATTACAACAGCGGCCGCGAATTCCTTAAGGGTGAGCGGCCTTTTTGCTGCATCGCGCCCGGATTAGGGTTTCATCCCGCGTACGAAGCCGTTTAGATCGCTCCGCAATTGGAGTGAAAGCGCGTGCGGAGCCTTGCCACCCTTGGCGTGATGATGGTCTTGACCGGCGCTGCCGCCGCGGAACCGTGGCCGGTTCCGCGTACGGAATCGTTCACGGCAGATTGGTCTGCAGCCCGCGCGGCGTTACCGTTCATGCCGCAGTCCAATGCGGACGGCGATGCGTTGTCGATTGCAACCGCGTTCGCGTCGCAGCGCTTTCCGGCGATCGCAGACAGTCCGGTGCCGGTGCTCATGCCGTTCGCGCTCGGTGACGACGCGTTCGATCGGGTGGCTGACGACATCAATCCGGTCGAAAGCTATCTGTTCGGATTCGAGCCGACCAAATTCTTCCAGACCGGGCCGACCGGATACGACGCGACCTTCGTCCTGCGGACCCGCGAGGTGCAAGGCTTCGGCGATATCGAATTCAGGGATCCGGTGGTCGTGCAGATATCGGCATTCAATCTGCTCTACGAATTGCCGGACGCAAAGGGCGCGACGATCCAAACTCCAGGCGAGATTGCGAAAGAATTTCCCGGCATCCGCCGCCAGATACTCGAACACACATTGCGCTACAGCTTCGAACGCTTCGGCATTCCCTATGTCGTGTCGATCCAGTGTTTCGACGGACCGCAGCGCCGCACCCGCCTCGCCTGTCGAAACGCCGATCGCATCGCGCTGCGTTTCCTGCGCGCCCTGCGCATGGTCGGCGGCAATCCCACAGCGCCCGTTGCGTCCACACCACCGGCTGCGCTCGAACGGCCCGACGCGCAATCCGATGCGTTTCGCTATCAGCCGGTCGGAAAGCTCGTTGCGGGCTCAGGCATGCGCGCGCCCGCGGGCAATCGCGATCGCACCGTCTATGCTCGTATCCGCTTTCCTGCTGCCGCGGCGCCAGCCTACGTCAACACGCAAGCGTTCCGCCGGCGCGGCGGTCACGTGATCGCATGGGCGCCTGCTGCGGCGGCGCCTGAAGAAAGTGATCACGACGCCCGGCACGATTCCGCGAAACAAGATCCTGTAAAATATGTCTGGCGCGACAATTTCTGCGAACGACGCGACTTCGGAGTCGGGCAATGTCCGTCCGGCCGCGGTCATCAGGGACAGGACATTCTCGGGGTCACCTGTGAGCCTGGTCCGCGCAAGCGGGACTGCGCCGCCAACAAAGACGCTGTGGTCGCAGCGCGCGAGGGCATGATCCTGCGGGAAACCTGGAACGACTCGTTCTTCCTGGTCACCAATGCGCAGGGCGAGCGGCTGCGCTTCCGCTATCTGCATATGCATCCGCGCAAGCTGGACGGCGAGAATGTTTTCAGCGGCCGCGTCGTGAAGGAAGGCGACCCGCTCGGCACCATCGGCAATTACAATCGCCGGCCCGGTCTGACCACGACACATCTTCATTTCGAACTTCAGGTGCCGACGCGCGACGGCTATGTGCGGGTTAATCCGTACATGACGCTGATTGCCTCCTACGAGCACCTGATCGATGCGCGCGGGCGTGAAGTGGCCGAGCCCTCTGCGGACGATGCCGCCGAGACGCCCGCGGCCGGATCGGGCGCGGCGGCCGGCGCAACGGCGATCGCGGTGGCCGCGACGGTCCCGACAAAGACAATCGAGTCCGGCGCCCAAAAGAAGCAACGTGCCGCGGCACGGAGCAAAGCCAAGACACGCTTTTCGAGGCTGCACAGCCGCAAGCGACGTTAGAACGCACCCGCCACAACAACGGCGGCGATTCCGCCGGATTGCTGCCAAGGTCGCATCCGATAGGATCGGACATGATCACGATGCGCGATTCGATGCTCGACAGGCGGGGCCTCCTGCGAGGCACGCTCGCGACCGCAGCATCGTTTGCCCTGTCCACCCCGTTGCTTGCACAGAATGCGTCGCAACCCTTCGAACAATGGGTTGTGGCCTTCCGATCGAAGGCAACCGCGCGCGGCGTATCCGGCGCGACCTATGACCGCGTCATGGCTGGGCTCAAGCCGGACATGGGCGTATTCGCCCTGCAGCGCTCGCAGCCCGAGTTCAAAGAACAGCTCTGGCAATATCTCAACCGCCGCGTTTCGGAATGGCGGATCGTCACCGGCCGCGAACGCGCGAAGCAATATGCGCCGCTGTTCAACAAGCTCGAGGCCGATTTCGGCGTCTCGCGTGTGACGCTGCTCGGGCTGTGGGGCATGGAGACAGCCTATGGCGATCCGATCGTGTTCCAGAATCACATGCGTCCGATCTTCCCCTGCCTTGCAGCGCTGGCCTGGGGCGAGCCGCGGCGTCGCGCGTACTGGGAGACCGAACTCATCAATGCGCTGCGCATCGTCGAGCGCGGCTGGAGCACTCCATCCGAAATGCGCGGCTCATGGGCCGGCGCAATGGGCCATACGCAATGGATGCCGGAAGTCTGGCTCAATATCGGCGCCGATTATGACGGTGACGGCCGCGCCAACCCGTTTGGCCGGCCGGACGACGCGCTCGCCGGCACCTGCCGCTATCTGCTCCAGCGCGGCGGTTATCGCCGCGGCGAGCCCTGGGGCTACGAAGTGAAAGGCCCGGCGCCGTCCGGCGCACGCAGCTATGGCGAATGGGAAAAGGCCGGCATCGCGCGCGCCGACGGCAAGCCCTATCCGGTCTCGAATGCGCGCGCGAAGGGCTGGGTGCCCGTTCCGGGCGGACCGAAATTCCTGATCGGCGCCAATTTCGATGCGGTCAAGAGCTACAACCCGTCGATGAACTACGCGCTCGCTATCTGTCATCTCGGCGATTGCGTGATGGGTGGCGGTCCGTTCGTGCAGGCATTTCCAAACAGCGAACGCGCGCCCACGCTGGCCGAGATACAGGAGATTCAACGACGGCTCACCGCGCTCGGCTTCAACACGGGCGGCACCGATGGCCGCGTCGGGCTTGAGACCATGCGCGCGGCGGCGAATTTCCAGCGCAAGGCGAAGATGGAGCCGGCTGACGGCTATGCCGGGGTGAAACTTCTCGCGCGGCTGCGTCAAGCGGGCTGAAACACGATCCCGAACAGGGATCGCGGCTTCCGGAAACGATCACACGCCAGACCTAGCGCGCATTCACCGCGGACAGCATTCGCGACGACGTCAGATTTCCGCCGCGCGAGGCAATCCACTCCGTGAGAAAAGCGATGAATGCTTTCACCTTGAGCGGTGTCTCCGGAGTACGCGGGTAAACCGCGATCAGTGGACGCGCGGCGACATGGTATCGCGGAAATAGCGGCACCAGATTGCCGGACGCGAGATCGTCGGCAACCACATAACGCGGAAGCAGCGCGGCACCGAGTCCCGCGATCACTGCCTTGCGCAAGGCGAGCGCGCTGTTCGACGAGAACGAGCCCGTGACCTTGACGGCGACCGACCCGCGCGGACCTTCGAAGCGCCAGATCCGGTCATTCGGCAACGCGCTTTCGTGCAGAAGGCAAGGAAATCGCGCGAGATCCGAAGGCGTACCCGGCCGCCCCTCGCGGATCAGTACCGAAGGCGCGGCACACACCACCCATTCCATCGGCGCGACCGGTGTCTCACTGAGCGATGCATTCCGCGCCGGCGAAAATTGCAAGACAAGATCGAACCCGCGCTTGCCGAAATCTGTCGGCCGGAACGACACATTCTCCAGAATGAGTTGCACATGCACTTTCGGCTGCGCGCGGGCAAAGGCGATGATGGCGTCGGCGAGATGCAGCGCGCCGAACGATTTGGGCGCAGCAAGACGCAGGGTGCCCGATGGCTCCGCAGGCGACTCGACCAGTGCCCGCTCCTGCCCTTCGATGTCGCGAAACAGTTGCTCGCAGAAGGCCAGATAAGAGCGGCCTTCGTCGGTCAGATTGAGCGACCGCGTGGTGCGGTGCAGCAGGCGAACCCCGAGCCGGTCCTCCAGCATGCCGACATGGCGCGACACCAGCGCGCGCGACAGACCAAGCTGGTTTGCGGCGACCGTGAAACTGCCCGACCGCGCCACCCGCACAAAGGTCTCCATCGAGCGGAAACGATCCATTCTCGATTGTTCACTCCCATGCAACAATGTGGTTCGAATCTAGCGGCTTCTATGAACGAATGTCAAAGTGCTAGAGTAGGCACCAAGAACGCGGGCACAAAGCCCGGCCGGTCAGGGACGGACGCCGTGAGCGCAAAGCGCACCAACTGGATTTTGCAATGAACAAGCATACGACGCCCGCAACCAGCGCGGCGCAGGTCGAGACTCCTGTACCCGCGGGCGTGAACGCGCCTGGTTTCGGCAGTGATGTGGTGGCAGAAACTTTGCGCGCGCTGGATATCCCTTACGTCGCGCTCAATCCGGGCGCGAGCTACCGCGGTCTCCACGACTCACTCGTCAATTACCTGGGCAATGAGCGGCCACAGATGCTGCTCTGCCTGCATGAGGAAAGCGCGGTTGCGATCGCGCAGGGTTACGCCAAAGTCACCGGACGGGCGATGGGCGCAATCGTGCATTCCAATGTCGGTCTGATGCACGCCACCATGGCGATCTTCAACGCCTGGTGCGATCGCATGCCGATCGTCATCCTCGGCGCGACCGGTCCAGTCGATGCTGCCAAGCGCAGGCCCTGGATCGACTGGATCCACACCGCGCGCGATCAGGGCGCACTGGTCCGCGGCTATGTCAAATGGGACGACCAGCCCGCCTCTCCTGAAGCCGCGCGCGAGGCACTCATCCGTGCGACCAATATCGCGAATGCGATGCCGCAGGGCCCGGTCTATGTGAATCTCGACGCCGAGATGCAGGAGGCGAAGCTTTCCGAGCCGCTGCCGCCTATCGATGTGTCACGCTACCGGCCGCGTATCTCGAACGCGCCCGATCCCGAGATGATCAAGGAAGCCGCCGAGCGTCTGCGGAAGGCCAAGCGGCCCGTGATCTTCGCCGGCCGCGCCTCACGCAATCTCGATTCCTGGAACGCGCGCGTCGCATTGGCGGAAGCGCTGAACGCCGGCGTCCTGACCGATTTCAAGATCGGCGCGTCGTTCCCGACCGACCATCCGCTTCATCTCGGGGCTCCTGGTATGATCCTGCCGGATGCGGACGGACTCGCCGCCCTTGCAGAGGCCGACGTGATCCTCAGTCTCGACTGGGTGGAACTCGCCGGCGCGCTGAAGGCTGCCAAGACCGACGCCTTCGTCATTTCGGCGTCGCTCGACCAGAACATCCACAATGGCTGGAGCATGGACCATCAGGCGCTGCCGCCGGTCGATATGCTGATAGCCGCCGATCCCGATCAGGTCGCGATCGCGCTGTCCAAAGCCATCGGTGCCCCGGCCAAACCGGTCACGCTTCCGGCCGCTCCGCGCGCGATGGCACAACCCGCAAAAAGCGACAGGCTTCAGGTCGAACATCTGGCTTACGCGGTGCGTCAGGCCGTGGGCAGCCGCGATGTCGCCCTCACCCATCTGCCGTTGTCCTGGAATGGCGCCTGGTGGCCATTCCGGCATCCACTCGACTATATCGGCTCGGATGGCGGTGGCGGAATCGGCGGCGGACCGGGCATTTCGGTCGGCGCAGCGCTCGCACTCAAGGGATCCGGCCGGATCCCGGTCGCGATCTGCGGCGACGGCGATTATCTCATGGGTGTCACCGCACTCTGGACAGCGGCGCATTACCGCATTCCGCTGCTCATGGTGATCGCCAACAATCGCTCCTTCTTCAACGACGAATTGCACCAGGAACGCGTCGCCCGCATGCGCAACCGGCCGGTGGAAAACCGCTGGATCGGTCAGCGCATTTCCGATCCCGACATCGACCTCGCAGCGATGGCACGCGCGCAGGGTGCCGAAGGGTTTGGTCCGGTGCGGACAGACAGCGAGCTTTCCGCTGCGTTGGCTTCCGCGATGGCTGCAGTCGAAGGCGGCGCGGTCGCGGTGATCGATGTCCGGGTCGAACCGGGCTATGCTCCGTCGATGACCGCCATCATGACAAGAAAATCCGACTAAACGCTCGGGAAGAAACCTTGGGGAAGAAATGTCTGCATCCGTGACAGCAATCCGTCCCACCTCCTCAGCGTCCAGCGACGACGGCATCCTGGTCGTCAAGGACGTGACCAAGCATTTTCCTACGCCTGACGGCGTCGTGACTGCGGTCGACAATGTCTCGCTCGCCGTGCGGCCCGGGGAGTTCCTCGCCATCATCGGTCCGTCCGGCTGCGGCAAGTCGACCTTGTTCAACGTGGTCGGCGGACTGCTTGGCGACTACGAGGGTGAGGTGACGGTCGCAGGCGAACGCATCACCGGCCCGCATGCATCGGTCGGCATGGTGTTCCAGGAAGAATCCACATTCCCCTGGCGCACCGTGATCGAGAATGTCTCCTTCCCGCTCGAGATCGAGGGCATGCCGAAAGCCAAGCGCCACGACAGGGCGCGGCATTTCATCAACATGGTGGGCCTGGACGGCTTCGAGAACCGCTATCCGAACGAATTGTCGGGCGGCATGCGTCAGCGCGTATCGCTCGCGCGCACGCTCGCATCCGAACCGAAAATCCTTTTGATGGACGAGCCGTTCGCCGCGCTCGACGAACAGACGCGGCTTCTGCTCGGGGACAAGGTGCTGCAGATCCAGCAGCAACTGAAGCAAACGACGCTGCTCATCACCCACAACATCACGGAGGCGGTGCAACTCGCCGACCGCATCATGGTGATGACGTACCGGCCCGGCAAAATCAAACGCATCATCGATATCGACCTGCCGCGTCCGCGCACGTCCGAAATCGTCGGCAGCGACGCCTTCGGTCATTATGTTGCGCAGATCTGGGCCGATCTGCGCGATGAAGCAAGCCGCGGGCTCTCCGACGACGAGAGCCGCACACGGCTGACACCGGGACGGCGCAAGTGAACACTGCCGCACTCGCGCGCTCGCGCGTAGCCCCTGTCCTGCTTGGTATTGGCACCCTGGCAGCTTTCATCGCGCTGATGCAGGTCCTGGTCGTTACCGGAATCCTCAACAGGTTCATCGTCCCCCCACCGTCCGAAGTCGCGCTCGCCTTCGAGCGCGTGATTGTCGAGGAACAAATCTTTGAGCGGTTCCTGCTGACGATGCGGGAATGCGTATCAGCGGCCGCACTCCTCGCCGTGTTCGGCATTTCGATCGGAACGCTGCTGTACAAGGTCAATATCCTGCGGCAGGCGACCGAGACCTGGGTCGCGGCGGCGGCGGCAGCTCCGACCGTACTGATGTATCCCCTGTTCATGGTCATCTTCGGCCGCTCCGCCACCACCATCATCATGATGGGCTTTGTCGCGGGCCTGCCGGCGGTGATCCTCAAGACTATCGAGGGCCTGTCGAGCACAAAGCGCGTGCTGATGAATGTCGGCCGGAGCTTCAAGCTGACGCCCTGGCAGATGTTCTGGAAAATCCAGTTCCCGTCCGCGCTGCCGACGATCTTCACCGGCTTCAAGCTCGGGCTGATCTTCGCACTCATCAATGTTGTGGGCGTGGAATTCCTGATCAATTTCGGCGGGCTTGGCCAGCTCATCAACGATCTCGCCGAACGCTATGATCTCGCCGGCACCTATGCGGCGATCTGCTTTGTCATCCTTGTGAGCGTGTGCTTTTTCGTAGTCGTGGAACGGATTGAACGATGGCTGACGCGGGCCGCTTGACACAAACGACAGCGGTGCGTTCGCCGGTGATAAGCCCGGTGACGCTGGTTCGCATTGTCATCATCGCCACAATATTGGTTGGCTGGGAGGCGCTTGCGCAATCCGGCCTCCTGTATCGCGACGTGGTGCCCTCGTTGCTCGCGATCGGCAAGGCGATCGTGGCGCTCCTCATCGATCCGGAATATTACTGGCATCTGGGCGTCACGGCCTACGAGGTCGCTGCGGCGCTCGCGATCGGCGGCATCAGCGCGATCGTGGTCGGGCTCGTTCTGGGCGGCAACAAGTTTCTCAGCCGCGCCTACGAGCCCTATCTGTATTATCTCGGACCCACGCCCAAGATCATCTTCTTCCCGATCATGATCATGTGGTTCGGCGTCGGCCCGCCGTCGAAGATCGCGCTCGGCACCCTCTCCTGCTTCTTTCCGATCGCACTCTCGGTCGCGGCCGGCATGCGGCAGATCGAGCCGGTGCTCATCCGCGTCGGCAAGAGCTTCCGCGCCAATCCCTGGCAGATGGCGACCAAGGTCTATCTGCCGGCGATGCGCCATCCGATCATTAATGGCGTACGGCTCGGACTTGGCGTCGCGATGATCGGGACGCTGCTCGCTGAGACCAAGCTGTCAAACCGCGGCATCGGCTTCCTGATCATCCAAGCCTACAGCCTGTTCGATATGCCGCGCATGTACGCGATGCTGATCGTGCTGTTCGTGCTCGCTATCGGCGCCAACGCAATCGTCGGGCGGCTGGGCGGCCTCGACCAGATCAAGCGGTTCTAGGAACACACGACGGAGGAGATACCATGACGAGGATGACCGCGCTGCTGGCCGCAGCCGCGATCGGCACGGCTGCGTTGACGCAGGCGCCGCACGCCTTGGCCCAGGACAAGTTGAAGCTCGCAATCGGCCAGCGCGGCAACTGGGACACAGCGATTTCACATGTCGGCGAGAAGGCCGGCATCTTTAAGAAACACGGCATCGAACTGGAGATGACCTACACCTCGGGTTCCGGCGAGACGCTGCAGCCGGTGATCTCGAACTCCGTCGATATCGGCCTTGCGATCGGGACCATGGGCGCGATCTCGGCTTTTGCGAAAGGCGCACCGGTGCGGGTGATCGGCGCCGAAGCCACGGGAGCTGCCGACTATTGGTATGCCAAGGCCGATTCCGGCATCAAGACGCTGCAGGACGCCAACGGCAAGACCATCGCGTTCTCGTCGCGCGGCTCATCCACGAATTCGATCGTGCTGGCCTTCATCAACGAGTTCAAGCTGACCGCGAAGCCACAGGCGACCGGCTCGCCGCCGGCGACGCTGACCGCCGTCATGACCGGCCAGGTTGATGTTGGCTGGGCCGCACCTCCCTTCGGGCTGAAGGAAATGGACGAAGGCAAGATCAACCTGGTGGCGAAAGCGACCGATGCGAAGATTGTCGCCGGCCAGACCATCCGCGTGATCGCGGTGAATACCGAGACGCTGGCCAAGAAGCGCGATGCCCTGATGCGTTACATGCAGGCCTACCGCGAGACCATCAACTACATGTATTCGAGCGATCAGGCGATCAAGGACTATGCCGAGTTCGCCAAGATCGACGAGACGATGGCACGGCGCGTGCGCGACCAGTTCTTCCCGCGCGCCATCATCGAGCCGGACGCCATCAAGGGTCTGGAGACGCTGCTGCCGGAAGCGGTCACGCTCAAGTTTGTCGACAAGGAATTGACCAAGGAACAACAAGCTGAGTTGTTCCAGGTGCCGCTGAAGAAGTAAACGTCATTCCGGGGCACGCGCTTTTAGCGCGTGAACCCGGAATGACGCTTTAAATCTTCACGCTCTCCAGCGTCGCAGGATGGAACAGATCCTCCGGAGTCACCAGCCGGGACGACAGGCCCTGCGCATGGTGATGCTTGAAGAATGTCTCCAGCACATGGCGGTTGGCGGGAACGCCGTACGACCAGTAATCGTCGCCCATCAGTGCGCGCGCTTCCAGTATGCGTTCTTCGATGAAGGGCAAAGTCGCCTTCACCGCCGAAACGTCAGCCAGCCGCT
>CAZIKZ010000044.1:17487-19530 GCA_964539845.1 uncultured Hyphomicrobiales bacterium | reverse complement strand
TCTCTCGAATCCGGAAATCGCCGATTGACGTGCGACCCCGGACTCGCCGGAGCGGCGGTTGCATGGCGGAATCCGCGGATGCGCCGGAGCTGTAAAGCGGCTCGCAGCGTTACAGCTTCTTGCCGGCGTCTTCCCAGCGCTTGTTCGCTTTGGCGTTGGCAACAATGTCGTCGACGCCCGCAAGCTTCACGCGGTCGCGGACCAGGCCCTTGTAGAACTCGCCCTTCGACACCGGCGCAGTATCCGCAACGATGGTCCAGCTGTCGCCGTCATCGAGGCTTTCGAAGATCTGGCCGTCGGTGTCGGCGGCGTAGAGCGAATAGCCGCCGCTCCAGGCCTCGATGGTGAGCGCGCTGAACAGCGCGCGCTGGCCATTCGGCAGACCGCCGAGCAGCCGCTGCCACGTCTTCCCGGCATCGGAGCTGCGGAAAATCTTGCCACGTGCGCGGCCGCGTTCGTACCAGTGCAACGGCCAGCCGACGCCGACGGACATGAAGAGGAGATCGGGCCGATCCGGATGGATGACGATCGCATCCGGATAATCGGCCTGCGGCGGCATCGCAATCTTCTGCCAGGTCTTGCCGCCATCCTCGCTCGTCATCATGCCGACGATGCCGTTGGCGATGATCAAGCGGTCCGGCCGCTGGGGATGAACCAGGATGCGATGGATGTCGCATTCCTGCGGGTCGGGATCGACCGTCAGTTCGGTGAAGCTCTTGCCGAAATCGGTCGAGACCAGCAGCGAACCGATCTCGATGCCGACCAGCAGGCGGTCGCCGTCCAGCACGATGTCCTTGATGTGTCCTACGCGCGGCGGCGGCGGGAATGTCCATCTCGCGACACTGCCGACTTCGCGCAACGCCGGCAGGTCGCGCCACGTCTCGCCCTTGTCCTCGCTGACGTAAAGATGCGCCGGCAGCGAGCCCACGAAGACAACGTCGCGGCCCTGAAGCTTGCCGGCGCGCGCCGACCAGAATTCGTAATGCGACAGGCCGTTATTCACCCATTTCCATGTCATGCCGCCGTCTTCACTGCGCGCAATGCCGACGCCGCGCGTGGCTGCGAACAGCGTGCCGTCGTCGAGCGCCGTGACCGCGCTGACGAACACGCCTTGCAGGGCGCGGTGCTTCACGGCCCATCCCTTGTCGGTTCGTGCGAGGATGGCGATGCCGTCCACTGTGCCGACGACGATGGTCTCGGATGGGCCGGCGGCGCGCTGGATGTTGGTGCCGCCGTTCGACAGAAGGATCATGACGTGTACCTGTTGGGGTCTGTTTGCCGGGCGGAGTGATAGCCGAGCGGCCTATCCTCGTGAAGCCGCGCTCCGAAACTCCGAAGCGCGTGGCAAACCGGGTTTGCCCGGGACAAGAAGTGACATTTCACACGATCGATCACGAAAATTTTGGTGTGGACGATTGCCTGCCCGCCCCGCCGGGAGGTTGAAGCGTACCGTCGCGCAAGCCAAGCATGGTCGCTGGAAGCGCGGCAGCGCAGTCGTCGTATTCTCGTCCAGCAGGACGGGACGGTGGCACCGCCGCTTGTTCAGTCAGTGGTGTAAAATGAAGTACCGAAGTATCGATCATCGGCCCGGCGTATCCTTGGCCGCAGTCGCCATCCTCATCGTCGTTTCGGCAGCTGCGCTGAAATACCTCGGCAGTTAGTCCGGGCGAGACAGGGGTGCGGTCACCGCACCAACTGGTCGCGGTAGTGCTGATTCAAGCTGAGTCCGTGCCCGGCTACGGACGTCGCGATCATTGTCCCGTTCGCCGCGATGGTTGGCCAGCCGTCGAAGAGCGGCTCAAGCAACGGAAATTCCTCAAGCCAGCGCAGCGCCGGTGCGGCGGCGGCAACATGTGCGAACAATCCGGGCAGGAAATGCGGCGACACGACCGCGTCGAAAGCCTCCGCCAGCGTCGCAATCTCCAGAACCGGGGTGAGTCCGCCGACCATCGCAAGGTCGGGCTGGATTACACTTGCGATCCGCTCCGAGACGAACGGCAGGAAGCTGGATCGCGTCTGCAGATGTTCGCCGGTCGCGATCGC
>CAZIKZ010000044.1:0-17387 GCA_964539845.1 uncultured Hyphomicrobiales bacterium | reverse complement strand
TTCACCGCGGTCAGTCCGCGCGCAGCCTGCTCCGCTGCGGCCGCGGCCGCTTCTTCCGGCGGCTGCACGGTATTGAAGCCGCCGCTGCCATAGACCGGCACCGCGCGAGGTTCACCGCCCATTGCAACGCCCAGCGGCAGCCCGAGCCTGCGGGCATGGAGATCCCAGGCGGCGACATCGATGGCCGCGAGCGCGACGAGATTCGGTCCTGCGCCGGTGCGATTGAAACTCGCATTGATCTTGCGCCAGAGCGCCGCGGGCGGCGGCAGCGTCTGTCCAACGACAAAGCGCGCGACCTGCTCCTGCGCCGCCTTGAATACAACGCCGCCATTTCCGCCGATTACATACGAGAAGCCGAGCCCACGCGCGCCATCCGTATCGACGAGTTCGACCACAATGACATCGACGGCAGACACGCCCGAGCCGCCTACCGCCTGTGTCAGCCGGTAGCGAATAAGGCCGGCGGAGGCGCGGACGGTCATGTCAGCTCGACGGTCAGAGGCTGATACGAATAGAGCCAGCGATTGCGGCTCTCGCCTTCGTCGCGCTTGGAAAACTCCGCGCGGATCGCCTCCTGCGAGGGCAGATGGAACAGGCGGCGGTTCTGCGTGGATATCTCGACGATGCGTGAGGTGCGATCGACGCGGTTGCGCTGATAGAGATCGAGCGCCGCGGCGATGTTGCTCTCCTGCTGCAAGGCGCGGGTCAGCACGGCGCCGTCCTCGATTGCCATTGCGGCGCCCTGCGCGAGATAGGGCAGGGTGGCATGTGCGGCGTCACCGAGGATGGTGGCGCGCCTTGTGCTCCAGTTGCGGACCGGCGGACGGTTATGCAGAGACCAGCGGAAGCATTGGTCGTGGTCGGCGGCGCCGATGATGGTCTGGATGTCGGGGTGCCAGCCGGCGTAATCCGCCTTCAGCCGTTCCCAGGGAAATTTTACCGTCCAGGATTCTTCGGAAATCTCGTCGGTCTCGATGATGCCGACGAAATTGAGGAGCGCGCCGCCACGCAGGTAGTAGCAGACCGCGTGTCCGCCCGGACCCATGAAGACCGACATGACCTGCGGCAGGAACGGCTTCGGCAGCCGCTCGACCGGCACGGTGATGCGCCAGGCGGCGTCGCCGGTATAGGTCGCGGGGATTTCGCCGACGATCTGCCGCGCGATGGTCGATTTCAACCCGTCCGCGCCGATCAGGATGTCGCCCTCGACGCTGGTGCCGTCGTCGAGATGCAGCGTCACGCCGCTGGCGGTCTCGGAAAACCCGGACGCTTTGCGGTTGAGCCGGATCAGGTCGGGCTTTTGCGCGCTGGCCGCATTGGCGAGGAGTTCGTGCAGGTCCGCGCGATGGAGTTGCACATAGGGCGCCCCATGCTGGCGCTGGTGCTCGGCGGCGAGCGAGAATTCCTGAATGACCTCGCCGGTGTCATGCAACCGGAATACGTAGGCGCCGGGCTGCACACCCAGCTTAAGGACTGCGTCCTCGAGCCCGAGATGCCGAAGCACATGCATGGGATTCGCGCTCATCTGGATGCCGGCGCCAACCTCCGCAAGTGCCGGGGCCTGCTCGTACACCTCGACGTCGTATCCCGCCTTCATCAGACAGAGCGCCGCGGAAAGCCCACCGAGCCCCGCCCCGACAATCAGTATCTTTTCGCCTGCCATGCTACCCGCGTCCCAACTTTTGTTGGGCCGGAACTTGGCATTTCACGGCGCAACCGCGCAACCGCGCAGGACGCATGGCGGTGCCATGGCGTCTGCGCGGAGCGGGATTCTTCGGCTGCCGCTAGCCCAAATAACCGATGGCGACTGGCAAAACCTCGTAGAAGCCGCGATAGATCATATCGAACGCGACATAGAGGATAACGGCCAGGCCGACATAGGCGATCCAGCGGTGCTTCTGCAGAAGGCCGGCGATGAAGCTGGCAGCGATACCCATCAACGCGATCGACAGTACGAGGCCGAAGATCAGCACGTAAGGATGGTCGCGCGCGGCGCCCGCAACCGCGAGCACGTTATCGAGCGACATCGACACGTCGGCGATCACGATCTGCCAGGCGGCCTGGGCGAAGGTCTTGCGCGGGGCGCCGGGACGCGCCGCAATCGTGCCGTCGGCGTTGATGTCGACGTTGCTCAGCGCTTCTTCCGCATCAACAATCTCCTCGTGCGGCGTGCGCAATTCGCGCCACATCTTCCAGCACACCCATAGCAGCAGGAGGCCGCCCGCGAGCAGCAGGCCGACGATCTGCAGGAGCTGCGTGGTCATCAACGCAAACACGATGCGAAGCAGGGTCGCCGCGGCGATGCCGATCAGGATGACCTTGGTCCGCTGGTCGGCGGGAAGACCCGCGGCCGCGAGACCGATGACGATGGCGTTGTCGCCAGCAAGCACCAGGTCGATCATGATGACCTGGAAGAAGGCAGTTAGAACCGAAGGTGTAATGAGGTCGAACACGACCGGACTCCTCTCTTTGTTAAAGGAACGGTCCGGTCGGGATTGCGGGATTTGCATCCCACCTGGCGGGCCATTCCTTGCGGAATTCCAGTCCGACATCGCGACCTGCTTGCAGGTCGCCAGAGGGGCCCGTCCTGGATAAAGTTGCTCGTTACGTCACGGGGTCGTGGTTGCGACCCCGAGCAGTTGCGAAACCTGAATTGACTCGCTGAACGCGCCGGCAGCGATGCCGATCAGCACGCACGCTCCGGCAAAATCCCAGATCGTGACCGTGGCGGTGTCGCGCGCGGTGCGGGTCATCCAGCCGAGTGCCGACGCCACGGCAGCTGTCGCGAATGCGAATGCTGCGATGGCCGGCAACAACAGGCTGGACGGAAGGTTCGCGGCCAGCGCGACGGCCGGCATGGCCGCAATTGCTGCGACCAGCGGCACGTCAATCGATGACAGCCGTGTGAGCCGATCCGATGTGCCCCGCGCCAAATCGCGCTTCATGTCCCGCTCCGCGAGGATGCGCAGCGAGTCCCTCGCATCCTGAGCGGTACGCTAGGCGCAGCGGCGCGGATCGTGCATCCGCATCGATTGGGGTGTAGATATACGGGGTTAGATTTGCAGCGCTTGCGGCGGAGGTAAAACCGGGATCAGGGCTCGATCCGGCCGAGGCGGATCGCCTGCCGGACAAGCACGGCGACGCTTTCCGCCAGCATCTTCTCCATGATCTGGGCGCGGTAACTTTCAACCGTACGGGTGGAGAGGTCGAGTTTCGCGGCGATGGCCTGGCTGGTGAAGCCGCCGGCTACAAGGTCGAAGATTTCGACCTGGCGCGGGGTGAGCCGCGCGAAGCGCTCGGCGAGATCGTCGTGGTGCCTTGCCGTGTCCTGCGCCACGAATGCCCGTGCGAGCGCGCGATTGATCGCGGCGACCAGCATCGCGTCATCCACCGGCTTTTCGATGAAGTCCTCGGCGCCCGCCTTGATGCCGGCGACAGCCATCGGCACGTCGGCGTGACCGGATATCAGGATGATCGGCGTGCCGATGCCGCGCTTGGCCATCTCGCTGACCAGCTTAATCCCGTCCATGCCGGGCATGCGAACGTCGGCGACCACGCAGCCCGGGCGTGTCGCCGTGACCTTGTCCAGAAAGGCTGCGGCGGAGTCGAACACCTCGACGGAAAAGCCGAAGACGCTCAGCATCTCGCCGATCGCGTCTCGGACGGAGGGCTGATCGTCAATGACGAATATGGTTGGGGTGGTCATGTCCGGCGGACTCGGGTGCGGCTGTTGTTATTGAAGGTCACGCGGCTGTTCAAGCGGTAGTGAAAACCGGAACTCGGTCAGGCCCACAAGTATCCGGCGACTGGTAAGGGCCAACTGCCGCATGACTACATGAATTCCCCAGCCAGTTGCGAAAATGCTTGCGGTGGCACGCCGAAACTTACGAGCCTAACATCCAGATTGACGTCTGCTACTCGGCTTATTGCTCGTCGCATGGCTGAATATATCCAGCTTTCATGATTTCCAAATGCGCCGCCGCCAAGAAATGTGAGCAGCACTATGTTGGAGTTTCCGCGTTGAGCATTGAACAAACCGGCGAGCAGCGTTGCCTCATAGGCCGCCTCCAGAATCAAGCACGCAAATTCCTTCCACTCATTTTGCGGCACATCTGAATATGCGACTGGCAATGCGGAGCAAAACGCCTGCGAAACCCGAGGCCCCGGCGATTGCGGCGTAGTGGTTACTTCGACATCTTGATGCAGTCCAATCCGCAATCTTCCGATAAGACGGTCGCGTGCAGTTGGTTTCAGAGTTTCTAAATATTTTGCAATGGATTTCAGGCCGCGCCTTGAGCAAAGAGCGTAGCCGTTTTGCATTGTCCAGAGCTCATGCTGCGGTTGTCCCAAAGCCACGCTCAAGGTCTCACCGAGATCGGCAAGCGCATTCAATTGCTCCTTTGCGGATTGTCCATATCCGCCGGCTACCGGAACAAAGTAATTTCGATAGATTGTTGCAGCGCCAGCCGCGATAGCGCACGCCGGACCCTGGGTTCGGTCGTGCTGATAGCGCGTGACACCATGTTCAGGTGTGATCTCCGGAGAAACCATCTCAAGCAGATTGAACTGCGACGCCACCTGAAACATGGCGCCAGCATACTCTGGTGCCTTGTGCATTTTTCCTACGTCGCCTTCGACGATGCTGACCTTCAGTCGGCCCGGCTGGCTGGCTGATGTCGCTCGCTCTCGAAGAGCTTCTAAAGAGACCAATCCCAATGACCCAATTCTATAACTTCTGCTGTTTGCCGCGGAGTGCAGTCGGTCGCCGTCCACAAAGAGCTTGGTCTGGGTTTCGCGGTAGCTCCCTTCGCGGAAGCCTGTTAAGGCCTGAAACCAATCCATCTAACGCTCCGCACGCCTACAACTTAGAACGTACTGCTCCTGTTCAAGCGTCTCGATTGCGCCGGGGCGCGCTGTGCGCACCTCATCGATCGCTCTAACCGGGCCCATTCCCAATTCGATCAGCAATCTAGCGCCAATCGTGCCGGCTCGGCCAAGCCCGCCGCGGCAATGCACGAGTACCTTTGCGCCATCGCGAAGCAAGGTCCTCAACTCCCCGCCAGCTATGATCCAATCTTCTTCAAACGTCTTGTCCGGGACAGAAACGTCGTCTATCGGGAGGTGAAACCAGCGCATTCCTCGGCGTTCAACTTCTTGGCCCAATCCCTCGACTCTCAGCAGCTTTAGTTCGTTGTTACGAAGCAGCGTCACCACTGCTGCGGCTCCCCATTTTCTTATCAGGTCCAAATCTATTGCGAGATTCCGGTCCCAGAAGCCTGCATGTGCGAAGCGGTCATATTTCCCCGGACAGAATGTTATGCCAATCAGCCCAAAGTCAGAACGCGCGCTGACTTCTGCAATGCGCAAGGGATGAGAAACTGATGTCTTACCTGTAGCGGGCATCATTGAAGGTCACGCGGCTGTTCAAGCGGTAGTGAGAAACGAAACTCCGTCGCACCGGGATCGCCGGATTGCAGCCAGATATGCCCACCGTGCGATTCGACGATGCCCTGACTGATCGAGAGGCCGAGCCCAAGCCCTTCGGTCTTGGACGTCGTCATCGGCTCGAACATGCGTTCCGCCAGATGCGCCGGGATGCCGGGCCCGTTATCGCTGACCGCGAGCTCGATCCGAGCCGGCTCTGACAGAAGCGTGCTGGAGAGACGGATGACGCCCTGTTTCCGCTCGGACCCGGAGATGGCCTCGGTGGCGTTGCGGATCAGATTCAGCATCACCTGTTCGATCTGGATTCGGTCGCCATGAACCATGGGCAGATCTTCGGGAATGTCCGAGACGATCTCGATGCCACGCGCGTTTGCATCCGGCATGGCGAGCGTCAGCGTGTTGTCGATCGTGGCCCGGATATCGAAACTCGAGACATGCGGGCGGCCGCGCCGCAGGAACTCCCGCATCCGGCGCATGACGCTGCTGGCATGATCGATCTGGGCGATCGCATTGGCGATATTTCCGCCCGCGCGCCGCAGATCGGGAGCCGGCGCCTCGATGAGATGCTGCGCCGAGCGCGCCAGCGCACGTGCGGCCGTCATCGGCTGGTTGATCTCATGCGCCAGCGCCGACGCCATCCCGCTCACGAGACTGAAGCGCGCGGCGCGGTCGGATTCTGCTTCCCTTTCGCGCAGGCGTTCTTCGGCCAGACGCCGCAGCGCATCCGCGCTTTGCCGTTCGCTCACCACGGCGCCGACGATCAGTCCGGTGCCGGTCAGCACAAGCATCAGCGTCTGCATGTCAGTGAAGGCCGGTGCGTCATAACCGAAGTAATGCATCAGCCCGACCAGCGCGAATTGCGTCACCGCGAGCGCCGTACAGGCGCCATCGAAGCCGTGACGCACGGCAGCCAGCACGACGGGCACGAACAGCAGATAGAAATAGCGCAGGCCACTGCCGCTCTGGCCGCCGATGATGATGAACAGGGCGATGCAGCTGAGCGCCGCATACAACGCAACCTCGATCGCAAGCGGACGCGAATAGCCCGACAATGACTCGCGACCCTGTCCGAGCATGACGAAGCGAAGCGTCAGCGGGGTCATCACGGCGATGCCGATGATGTCGCCGAGCAGAAGGGGCCTGGCCGCGGTCAGGACATTGTCGATCTCTATGCGGTGGTCGAGCAGCAGCAGCAGCGCGACCAGCACCGAGGTCACGATCGCGGCTACGATGCCTGCGGAGAGCAGCACCATCAGGTCGCGCAGATGTGAGAGGCCGGCGTCGAGATGCAGCACCCGGCGGATCACGATCGCGGCCGAACCGTAGACGAGCGAGATGATGGCGGCGATCGCAACGATGACCGGCCATTGCAGCTCGGTCCGCACCACGATCAGCTCTGCCGCGATCATGCCCACGAACAGCACGAGGCCGTAAAGCGGGCCGCGCAGCAGCATGAAGGCGAACACCACGCCGACCCCGGGATTCCAGGGCGTGATCGGGACGCCCATGAATTCGTGGATGGAACTGAGCCACTCCAGAATCACAAAAACGATCACGAGCACGGCGCCGAGGGCTAGCCGCGTGACCCAAAACGGGGATTGGGTGATCGAATTCAAGCCGCCCGTCAGGGATCGAACGGTGATCGTCATTAAGCCGGCGTCCTTGCCCATATCTACGGCATTGTTGCGGTACTTTACAGGGTGTGGTGGCTCTCTTGCCATCGCAAAACCGCTTCCATATCGTATCGGAATGACGGGCTAGAGGCTTGATTTCAATCGGGCAATCGACGCCGCATGAGCCGCGATGAACGTGGCCTTTTGGGAGGATTTCGGATGACCAAGGCGGCGCTTCGCGACGACAGGGTGGCTTTTGCGGCCGATCCTGCGACCACCGGAAAGATCAAATCCTCGGCGCCGATGAACGGCGACCAGTTCCTCGAATCGCTGCGCGACGGACGCGAGATCTACATCTACGGCGAGCGCGTGAAGGATGTGACGACCCATCCTGCCTTCCGCAACACCGCGCGCATGGTCGCCCGTCTCTATGACGCCATGCACGATCCTAAACACAAGGACAAGCTGCTGGTGCCGACCGATACCGGCAATGGCGGCATGACGCATGCCTATTTCAAGGCTCCGAAGAATGTCGCGGAATCGGTCGCGGGCCGTGACGCGATCGCGGAATGGGCGAAGATCACCTATGGCTGGCTCGGCCGCGCGCCGGATTACAAGGCCGCGTTCCTCGGTACGCTCGGCGCCAATGCGGACTTCTACGATCCGTGGCAGGAAAACGCGAAGCGCTGGTATCAGTTCAGCCAGGAGCGCGTGCCGTTCGTCAACCACGCGATTATCCATCCTCCTGTCGACCGCAACCGGCCGCCGAATGAAGTCGGCGACGTGTGCTGCCATGTCGAGAAGGAAACCGATGCCGGCATCATCGTGTCGGGTGCGAAGGTGGTCGCGACCGGCTCGGCGCTGACCAACTATACCTTCGTTGCCCATCATGGCCTGATCCCGGTGCAGGACAAATCCTTCGCGGCGATCTTCATGATCCCGACCAACGCGCCAGGCGTGAAACTGATTTGCCGCACATCGTACGAAATGACGTCGACCGCGATGGGTTCGCCCTTCGACTATCCGTTGTCGAGCCGCATCGACGAAAACGACGCGGTTTTCATTCTCGACAAGGTGCTGATCCCCTGGGAGAACGTGTTCTGTTACGGCGATGTGGAGAAGGCCAACAACTTCTTCCCGCGCACCGGCTTCCTGCCGCGGGCGCTGTTGCATGGCTGTACGCGGCTGGCCGTCAAGCTCGATTTCATTGCCGGGCTTCTGCTGAAAGCGGTGGAAGCCACGGGCTCCAAGGATTTCCGCGGCGTGCAGGCCAATGTCGGCGAGGTGCTGGTCTGGCGCAACATGTTCTGGGGAATGACGGAAGCGATGGTGCGCAATCCGAAGCCCTGGATCGGCGATTATCTTCTCCCCGATATCGAGCCGGCCGGCGCCTACCAGATCATTTCGACGATGGCTTATACGAAGGTGAAGCACATCATCGAGCAGACCGTGGCGTCGGGCCTCATCTATCTCAATTCGTCGGCGCGCGATTTCAAGAATCCGGAAATCCGTCCGTATATCGACAAATACATGCGCGGCTCGAACGGCTACGACGCGGTGGATCGCGTCAAACTCCTGAAGCTGTTGTGGGATGCGATCGGCTCGGAATTCGGTGGCCGTCACGAATTGTATGAGATCAATTACGGCGGCTCGACCGAGGAAATCCGGCGCTACGTGCTGTTCGGTGCGATGGCGAGCGGGACCGCGAAGAACCTGCAAGGCTTTGCCGAGCAATGCATGGCGGAATACGATCTGGACGGATGGAAAGTGCCGGACCTGATGGATCCGGACGAACTCAGCTATCACGTCATCCGCAGTGCCGGCTCGGTATCGCCGCAGATCGCGCACGAGCAGGACGCGGCGGCGAAAGTCCACAGCGTGAAGACACCCGGAGGAGATTTCAGCAGTAGCAATCAGTCCGGCGGGTTCCGCAATCCGTATGCGGTGCCGTGAGTGATGGCCGGTAGGGTGGGCTTAAGGCGCGTAGCGCCGAGCCCACCAATTCTTTGCACGTGATCGCAATGGCGGGCTCGCTTCGCTTAGCCCACCCTACGTAACTCGGACGATCGACCTTCCCCACAAGGGGGAGGGTAAAGAAGGAAACAGCGGCTTTAGACCTTACTTCTCGACCGAACGCGCGTACGGGTTGGAGAAGCCGCCCGCCATGTCGGTGCGCTCATGCGCCGGCGCGGCAGTCTCGGCCGGCGCTTCATTCTGGGGCTTGGCCGGTGCGAAGTCGTAGGACACGGCCCGTGCATACGGGTTGTAGAAACCGCCCATGGTCTGGCCTCTTTGAGTGAGATCGGCGCCGCCCTCGGGCGAGTGCCGCATATCGTCCCGCGCGGGCCCGATATTACGGGCGAAGGGGTTAACAAATCCGCCCTCTGCAGCGGTATGCGCGACAGCCTGCGGAGCTGGCGCTACTGCATCCGTCTCCGCCTTCAGGCCGAGATAGGCGCGCGCGATCCCGGCATCCTTCTGTATTTCGGCCGGCGTACCGGAGGAGTGGATGCGCCCGTTTTCAAGAACATAGACGATGTCCGCGAGCCGCAGACTCTGATGCGCATTCTGCTCGACCAGCACGACCGCCTGGCCGCCTTGTGTGATGGTGCGCAGCGTCGCGAACAATTCCTTGATCAGCCGGGGTGACAAGCCAAGCGAAGGTTCGTCGAGCAACAGAATCTTCGGCTCCGACATCAGTGCGCGCGCGATCGCCAGCATCTGCTGTTCGCCGCCGCTCATGGTCTTGGCGAGCTGATTGCGCCGCTCGGCGAGCCGCGGGAAAGTCGTCAGCTGCCGTTCAAGCTGACGCACCTCGTCGGCACGCGCTCGCTCGGGATAGGAGCCGAGCTTGAGATTGTCGATCACCGTCATCTCGCCGAACAGGCGGCGGCCTTCCGGCACGAGCGCGATGCCGGCGGACACGATGCGATGCGACGGCTCGTTCTCGATTGGCCGGTTCTCGAACAGAATACGGCTGCCGGGCTTGGCGTGAACGAGGCCGGCGATGGTTTTCAGCAGCGTGGTCTTGCCGGCGCCGTTGGCGCCGAGGACGACGGTGGTGCGGGCGGCCGGCACGTCGATCGAAACGTCGTGCAGCGCCTCGTGCTTGCCATAGGCCACGCTGACGTTTTCAAGCCGCAGCATCGTCGGCTCCAGCATCGGTTCCAAGATAGGCCTGCATCACCTGCGGGTTCGAGAGCACCGCCGCCGGCGTACCTTCAGCGATCTTCTCGCCGGCATTCAGCACGACACAAGTGTCACACAAGGCCCGGATCGCTTCCATCACATGCTCGATCATGACGATGGTGACGCCGTCTTTGCGGATCTGCCGGATCAGCTCGATGCCGACCTGCAGCTCGGTCGGGTTGAGGCCTGCGAGCCATTCGTCGAGCAGTAGCAATTCCGGACGGGTGGCGAGTGCGCGCGCAAGCTCGACCCGCTTCTGGTCGATATAGGTCAGTTGCGCTCCGTAGAGATGCGCCTGGCTGCCGAGACCGACGCGCGCGATCAGCCGCTCGGCGTCGTGTGCTGCGATTGTGGGGCTTGCGGGCTCGCTGCCGAACATGCGGCCGAGCATGACATTCTCCAGCGCGGTCATTCCGGGGAGAACGCGCACGAGCTGGAAGGTGCGGGCGATGCGGGCGCGGCAGACCTCGAACGAGCGGCGGCCTGTGAGTTCCTGTCCGCGGAAGCGGATCGAGCCGGAATCGGCCGGAAATTCCGCGGTGATCAGGTTCAGCACGGTGGTCTTGCCCGAGCCGTTCGGTCCGATCAGCCCCGCAATGCTGCCGCGCGGGATATCGAATGAAATGTCGCGTACGGCAACGAGACCGCCGAAGGCCTTGCGCAGGCCGGTCACGGTCAGCAGTGTTTCGCGCGCTTGCGTCATTGTGTGACGAGCCTCTCGCGCAGGCGTTGACGCAGGCTGAGCCAGTACCGCTCGATCAGCGGGGCGAGGCCGCCCGGAATGAAATACACGATCACCACGAAGCACAGTCCGAGCGCGATGCTGAAGTGATGCGGGAAGCTTCCGGCGAGGAATTCCGAGAGCAGCACAAGCGGAATTGCGCCGACCATCGGTCCCCAGAACCGGCCCGGTCCGCCGAGCAGAGCCGCGATCAACACCTGAAATGACCACGAACTGCTGAACGCGATGCTGGCGTCGATATAGGGATAGCGCAGCGCGAGCGTGGCGCCGACCAGCGCCATCGCCGAGGCCGACAGCGCGAAGCACAGCACTTTGACCCAGGTGGTGTTGATGCCGGTATGGCGCGCCACCGTCTCGTCTTCACCGATTGCGCGCAGCGCATAGCCGAGCCGGGACTGGCTGACATACCAGCTTCCAACCACGGTGATCAGCGCGACGACGAGCAGTGTGTGATAGATCGTAACATTCGACACGTCGGAGAAGATGTAACGCGTCGCGGTCTTGTTGATCTTGATTTCCCACCAGTTGATGACCTGGTGGACGAGTTCCGTGAGACCGAACGTGAAGACGACGAAATAGACGCCGCGCAGTCGCAGCGTCGATAGCCCGACCAGGATCGCGACCAGAAAACCCACGATCGCGGCGGCGGCGAGGGCGATCGCAACCGGTACATACACATGCGTGATCGCAAGCGTGTAGATGCCGATCCCGAAGAACGAGGCGGTTGCGAGCGAGATGTAACGCGTGGCGCCGGAGAAGAATGACCAGGCGGTCGCCAGCGCGATATTGGCGAACATCAGCAGGAAAAACGACACCATATAGCCCGAGAGGAAGAAGGGCAGGAGTGCCAGCACAAGAGCTGCGAGTGCAAAGGTTCCGAGCAGCCACCGGTTCTTGCGGATGAGGTCAGGCACGTGTGAACAATCCGGTCGGCCGTATCAGCAGGATCAGCATGAACAGCGCAAAATTGATTGCGATCGTCAGCGCGGGATCGATCAGATAGCCGCCGAGCGCTTCGACGACGCCGAGCAGGATGCCGGCGGCGAGCGTGCCGGTGACGCGGCCGACGCCGGCCATGATGACGACGATCAGGGCCTTCAGCGTGTATTCAACGCCGGACGTGGCGCTGAACGAAATGAAGGTGGAGACCAGCATGCCGGACACCGCCGCCAATGCGCCGCCGGCCGCAAACACCAACGCGGAGTGCTTCTTGACGTCAATGCCGACAAGTCCCGCTGCGATCGGATCGATGGTGATGGCGCGAAGCGCAGCGCCAACGCGGGTGTAGCGCAGGATCACGTAGAGCGCTGTTGCCAGCGCACAGGCGCCCAGAAATGCCACCAGCCGGTTCAGCGCGATGGCCGCGCCGAAGATATGGACCGGCACCGACAGATAACTGTAGCCGCGCAGGTCGCCGCTCCAGTTCACCAGCGCCAGACCCTGAAGGATGAAGAAGATGCCGAAGGTCACAAGCACAGCGTCGGCATCGAGCGCATCCTGATCCGGCGCGCGCCTGATCAGTGGGATCATCATGAATTGGTAGATCAGCCAGTTGATCGCGAACGCGATCGGAATGCTGATGAACACGCTGAGGAAGGGATTGAGTTTCCACAGCATGATGGTGAAGAAGGCGGTGAAGGCGCCCGCGACGAAGAACTCGCCATAGGAGAGGTTGAGGATGCGGGCAATACCGTATTGCAGGTTCAGGCCGAGCGCGATCAGGCCGTACATCCCGCCGAGCAGCAGGCCGTTGAGGAAGACTTCGAACAGGATCACTGCAGAACACCGCTCGATCGGTTTGACCGTTCGTCCCCGCGAAAGCCGGGACCCAGAAGCACTGGATTCCCGCTTGCGTGGGAATGAACGGAGGAGGGGAGCCCGGATGAAACGATCGGGCCGGCTGTGATGCCGGCCCGATATGCATGCGGTCCGTTACGACCAGGCCGGCTTTGGGAAGACCGGCTGGCGCGCGCCGGCCTTTGCGGCGGGGAACACGCCCACCACCTCGCCGCTCTGCCATTGACCGACGGCCCAGGGATTGGCGTTGCGCTGATCCTTGTACGAGAGTTCGCCCCACAGCGTCTTGAACTTGTCGTTGACGATCGCGTCGCGGATCTTCTTGCGATCGATCTCGCCGACAGTCTCGATTGCCTGCTGCGTCACCTGCAATCCGCTATAGACGTTGATCGCGCCGGCCTCTGACGGGCGGTTGAACATCGCCTGATGGGCCTTGTTATATTCCGCCATGCCGGGCTCGTCCGGATTGAGGCCGCCATAAACGAAGATGCCGTTGACGTTGTCTCCGTACTTGCCCTTCAGCCCGGGAAAAACGCCGCCGATTGCGAGATACATGATCTGCGGATTGAAGCCGACGATCTTGCACTGCTCCGGCAGCATGAAGGTGTCTGGCGGATAGCTCATCGCTATGAACGCGTCGGGAGTCGCAGCCATCGCCTCGCGGACCAGCGGCTGCAGGTCGGAGGAACCGAACGGATAGCTCTTGTTGTAGACGACTTCGATATCGTTCTTCTTCGCGGCCTCGAGGAAAGCGCCATTCATTTCGACGCCGAACTCGACGTTCGGATGGATCACCGCCGCGCGGCCCTTGATCTTGCCAGCCTTTTTCAGGTCGCCCATCATTTTCGCGAGCGGCTCGGTCGACTCGGTCGGCTGCGAGATGTTCCAGAACGCAAACGGCCATTTCGGACCGAGCGTGTAGGTCTTGTTCGTCGTCGCGGTGGTGTAGATCACCGGATATTCAAACTTGTTGGTGATCGGCGCCGATGCCAGATTCATGTGGCTGGCATAGGGGCTCAGGATCATGTCCACCTTGTCCTGCTGGATCAGGCGCTCGGTGAGCTTCAGGAGTTCGTCCGGCTTGCCCTGGTCGTCATAGCCCACGAATTCAATCGGGACCTTCTTGCCGAACTTCTTCAGCATGATCCCGCCGTCGTCGTTCACGCGCTTCTGCCACAGCTTGTATTGGGACAGGCTGGTGGATTCTGCGCCCGGCCCGAGTGGGCCGGATTGCGTGATGGCGTAACCGAAGCGGATATTGGCGGGCGCTGCCTGCGCCTGCGCGTAGACCGTTGGCAACGTCGACGCGCCAACCAGCGCAGCGCCGCCTTTCACAAAGCTTCGTCTGTCCATGGTGTCCTCCCGTTGTTTCGCTTCGATGCGCGCCGGCTTCTATGGCCGGCTGCTGCACCGTTCGTCTTATCGTTGACCGGCCCGCTTTCGCGCGAGCCGGCTCATTCCACGTCAAGAGAATGCGTAAGCTCGGTCAGCTCATGAAGCGCGCGACAGCGTCCACCGCTTCGGGCCGCTCCAGATGCACAAGATGGCCTGCGCCCTTGTACACCTGGATGTCGGCATTCGGGATGAACTTGCGCCAGGTCTCGGCTTGCTGCGCCGGGATGATCTTGTCCTCTTCGCCCCAGATGATCTGGGTCGGTACCTTGATGCGATGCAGATAGCGCATGAATTTCGGATCGCCCGGATGTTCCCAGAACAGCCGCGCCACCGTCGTTGCTTCACGATAGCGGTCGCCCATGAAATCGAGGTCGGGCTTCTCCGGCAGCCGCTTCTTCAGCACCTCGAAATCGGAAACCAGAAGGCCCGGCACCGCTTCTCCCGGCACTGCCAGGATGTCGAGCATCGGATGTTTCGGATCGATCATGCCGGCGGGTGCGATCAGTGTCAGCTTTTTGACACGATGGCCGTGCGCGCTTGCGAACTTCGCAGCGAGGTATCCGCCCATCGACAGCCCAACCAGGTTGAAGCGATCGAGCCGCAGCATGTCGAACAGCTCGAGATAATGCATGACGTAATCTTGCATCGTGGTGAAGGTCGGATCGTCGCCGGATTCGCCGAAGCCCGGATGATACGGGGCGATCACGCGAAACCGGTCGGTCCATCGCTCGGCGAAGTCGAAGCCGTCGACGGTGCCGGCGCCGTGGAAGAACACTAGCGGTTCGCCATGGCCGGCGGTGTGCACGACGGTTTTCACACCGTCGACAGTGAGGGTCTGACGCTCGAACTTGCTCATTGTGATTCTTCCGTTATTCGGCTGCCAGGCGCTGCGGAGAGCCGGCGCGCTGCTTCAGCCGCGGCATCACTTCTTCAGCGAACAGCGTGAGGTTCTTCACCGTCTTCCAGTGCGGCATGTCGGCGACATGCATCACGCTGTTGATGTGGTTGGTCTTCATGCGGACGGTCCATTCGCCGATATCGTTGGCGACCTTGTCCGGCGTTCCGACCGAGATGAAGAAGGACTGGCTGATCGCCTTGAAGTCGAAGCCGCCATGCATCTTGTCGGCGGTGGCGGCGCGGACCTTCATCTGATCCACCGAAAGATAGCCCGGGGGTGCGAGATATTGCGGAATGGTGCGGGCGTAATCCTCGAAGAAGCGCTGCAGATGCGGGATGTACTCCTTCTCCGCCTGCTCCTGGGTCTCGGCGACGTACACAAATGTTAACAGCGGAAGCTGATCCGGCCGGATGGTGTGGCCGTAATGCGCCGCGCGCTCGCGCAACTGCTCGTTCAGTTCCTTGGCGCGCGCCTGCGTCACGAACACCGACGCATAGCCGAAGCCGAGTTCGGCCGCGATCTCGATCGTCTCCGGCGATCCGGTGCCGACGATGTAGCAGGGCGGATGCGGCCGCTGATAGGGACGCGGCCACGGATTGAGAAAGCGGTATGTGTAATGGTTGCCGTAGTGCGTGGTCGGTCCGTCTTCCGACCAGGCCTGCAGGATGATCTTCAGCGACTCGCGGAATTTTTCGCGTGCGGTCGCCGGGTTCACCGGGTTCGACCAGTATTCCATGCCGGTGCCCAGCGGGAAGGCGACCTCGAGGCGGCCCTTCGACATCACGTCGAGCACCGCATATTCCTCAGCGAGGCGGTTCGGCAGCATGAAGTTCGGCGGCGTTCCCCACACGCAAATGCGCACATTCTTGGTCTGCGCAACGAGCGAAGAGGCGATGATGTTCGGCGTCGCCATCATCGAATAGACGGTGTTGTGGTGTTCGTTCACCACGACGGCGTCGTAGCCGAGCTGGTCCGCCAGCACGAGTTCGCCGATGTAGCGGTTATAAAGTTCATGTCCCTTGTCAGGATCGAAATACTTGTTCGGGAAACTGACCCAGGTCGATTTGAACTCCTTGTGATTTTCGGGGAGGTAGGAATACGGCATGAAATGCATGACGTTGAAGCGAAGTGGCGCAGCCATCGCATCGTCTCCTTGATATGTTCCTCAAGGGATCGCTCGTCCGTAAACCGGCGATGCGTTGTCGGGCTCTCGATGGCCCCTGTCCCTTCGTATTCATTCTGAAATTGGCGCGAAACCGAGTCAACGGCGGCCGATAGACAAAAGATGAGCCCGGTGCGGCAATTGCACTCTCCCGGGTTTCACCGGCAAAACTTCGGGAGCGGTCATCCCACATTTACTTTGCGGCATATATGTCAGTGGCGAAAACCTGCGAAGCGCCACAATTGAGGGTCACAGAGTCGGCAGTTCCGGACCAAAGTAGGCTTCCGCCGACTCGGAAGCCTGGTGTAAGAAGCGGCATGTCGCTGAGAACGGCCATATCGGCTTTTGCCATCGCGCTTGCGGCGTTTCTCGTGGTCGCGCTTGCGCCGACCGGCGCCTCCGCCCATGGCAGCGCTCCGCACCCGCATGCGGCCAAGTATGTCAGCGACAGCGCCGTGACGCGCGATGCCGCCGCTGCAGCACCGGCCGAACTCCGGGCGCAAGCGCCCCTGTCATCGGATTATCAGGGTAACGTCGATTGCGGCGAGCGCGGATGCTGCAGCGCCGGACATTGTTCCGGCTGCGGCCCGGCGCTCGCACCCGGGGTGTGGACCTGCCTCCGGCTGCCCTCTGACTTGGCATTGCCAAATCCCGACGCCTTGCTTCCTGCAAGCCTCGCGCGCGAGGGCCCGCCGCGGCCTCCCAAATCCTTCGCCTGAACGTCGCTCTCCTGCGTCCCTGACGCGGGACCGGCCGCCTTATGGGTGGCCGGGCTCAATTTCGTTCACGCGAAGGACTGGCCTTCATGGTTCGCACTATCCTGCCGGCATTTGCCGCAGCCGCATTCATCCTGATCTTCGGAGCGACCGGACTTCGTGCCCATGAAGGTCACGATCATGGCCCGCAAGCACCGGCCGCGCCGGCGACCGTTGCCCCGCGCGGCGAGGCGCATTCGGAGCGTTTCGAAGTGGTCGCGGTGGCGCAGGGCAAGACGCTCGCGATCTATCTTGACGACTACAAGACCAACAGCCCGGTCGAACAGGCCGAGATCGAGGTGGAGACACCGGCCGGTCCGGCCCCCGCCAAGGCGATCGGCAATGGCGTCTACACGCTCGACGCACCGTTTCTGGAGACGGGTGGTCACAT
>CAZIKZ010000043.1:0-19745 GCA_964539845.1 uncultured Hyphomicrobiales bacterium | reverse complement strand
GGGTCTCGGTCACGGACCGCTGCGACTTCCGCTGCGTTTATTGCATGTCCGAGGACATGGCGTTCCTGCCCAAGGCCGATTTGCTCTCCCTGGAAGAGCTGGACCGAGTCTGTTCGGCCTTCATTTCGCGCGGGGTGAAAAAGCTGCGTCTGACGGGCGGCGAGCCGCTGGTCCGGCGCGGGATCATGACGCTGTTCGCATCTCTGTCGCGACATCTGCGCTCGGGTGCTCTCGACGAACTGACCCTCACGACCAACGGCTCGCAGCTTGCCAAATATGCAGCCGAGCTGAAGGATCACGGGGTCCAGCGCATCAATGTGTCACTGGACACGCTCGATCCGGACAAATTCCGCGCCATTACCCGTTGGGGTGATCTGTCGCGGGTCATGGCCGGGATCGACGCGGCACAGGCCGCCGGCCTCAAGGTCAAGATCAACGCGGTCGCGCTGAAAGGCGTAAACGAAGACGAGATTGCCGGACTTGTCGCGTGGTCGCATGGCCGCGGCATGGACTTGACGCTCATCGAGGTTATGCCGCTCGGCGAGGTCGGTGAGGCGCGGCTGGACCAGTATTTGCCGCTGTCGATGGTGCGCGCCCAGCTCGCCGAACGCTACACACTTGAAGATATTGACTACAGCACCGGCGGGCCCGCGCGTTACGTGCGCGTCGCCGAGACCGGCGGACGGCTCGGTTTTATCACGCCGATGACCCATAATTTCTGCGAGTCGTGCAATCGGGTGCGTCTGACCTGCACCGGCACCCTGTACATGTGCCTCGGCCAGGAAGATGCGGCCGACTTACGCACACCGCTGCGCGCTTCGGAATCCGACGATCCCCTGCACACGGCGATCGAGACTGCGATCACGCGCAAGCCCAAGGGCCATGACTTCGTTATCGACCGCCGCCATACGCGTCCCGCCCTGCCCCGCCACATGAGCGTCACCGGCGGCTAACGCCGCTATCTCTCCGGAAACAGCTTGTGACCCAATTCGCCGCCAACCGACGCGGCATGATCGCGCTGACCTTCGGCATGGCCGCCTATACGGTCAACGACACCTTCGTAAAACTGGTGGCGCGCGAACTGCCGTTCGGGGAAGTCCTGTTTTTGCGCGGCTCGCTATCGGTGGCAATCTTCGTCGTTGTGCTGGCGGCCACCGGCGCTCTCCGTCACATTGGCGCGGCCGCCAAGCCCATCGTCCTGTGGCGTGCGCTTTTCGACGCGCTCGGGACGGTCTTCTTCATCGCGGCACTCGTGAAGATGAACATCGCCGATCTTTCGGCCGTGGTGATGACCTCGCCGCTGATCCTGACCGCGCTCGCCGCCATCATGCTTGGCGATCGAATCGGCTGGCGGCGCTGGGCTGCGATCGGGGTCGGCCTCATCGGCACCCTGTTCATCGTGAAGCCAGGCGCGGGCACGTTCGACGCGTGGGCGCTCGCTGGTCTCGCGGCCGCGTTCCTGTCCGCGGGACGCGATTTGGCGACCCGGCGGATCGATCCCTCGATCCCCTCCCTCGTTATCGGACTTTACGGGACAGTCATGGTGACGCTGTCGGGCGCGACAATCGGGCTGACGGAAGACTGGATTGTGCCAAATCTCGAGCAATGGACCCTGCTCGGGATCGCATCCTCCTTCCTCGGACTCGGGACTTATCTGGTGGTGCATGCCTTTCGTGGCGTCGAAATCGCCGCTGTGGCGCCATTTCGCTATACGCTCCTCATCTTCATGGGAATCGCAGGCTATGTGGGCTTCGGCGAGGTCCCGGACCGCTGGGCCTTTGTTGGAGCCGCCCTGATCGCGCTAAGCGGCCTCTATGCCCTGCACCGCGAAGCTGTGCGACGGCGCGAACTCGCTGTTTCCGCGATCCCGCCAGCTTAGACAGCTAACTTCCGATTGACGCTCGGCATCAGGTTCGGATTAATCATCTTTGCCGAAAGCGACTTGGGCCGGGGAGCCGCACGGCAACCGGCGCGCGCAGGGGACGACATGCTGGATGGGTTGCTGCGGCTCAGCCGCGCCATCGACTGGGTCAACGACCAGTTTGGGCGCATTGCGACCTGGACCGTGTTGATCGCGACGCTCATCAGCGCAGGCAACGCCAGCAGCCGCTATCTGTTCAGCGTCAGTTCGAATGCCTGGCTGGAAATCCAGTGGTATCTGTTCGCGGCGATGGTGCTGCTGGGCGCGCCCTATGTGCTCAAGATCAACGAGCATGTGCGGGTCGACCTGCTCTACGGGATGATGCCTGAGCGCGTCCGCCTCTGGATCGACCTTCTCGGCACGATCTTCTTCCTGCTGCCGATCTGCATCATCATGATCTATTTCACGTGGCCGTGGTTCGTTGAATCCTGGCGGATCAACGAAAGCTCGATGAATGCCGGCGGCCTCATCCGCTGGCCGGTCAAGCTGATCCTGCCGCTCGGCTTCGCTCTCGTGGCACTGCAGGGCGTCTCAGAAATCATCAAGCGAATCCAGGCGATCATCCAGCATCGCAATCTCGAGTTCGAATACGAGAAGCCGCTGCAATGATCGACGCCATCACACACAATATGGCGCCGCTGATGTTTGGCGGCCTGATCGTATTCTTGATCATCGGCTACCCTGCAGCGTTTTCGCTGGCGGCGGTCGGCCTGTTTTTCGGTTTTATCGGCATCGAGCTTGGTCTGATCCGGCCGGACTTTCTCGGCAATCTGACCTATCAACTGTACGGCATCATCTCAAACGACCTGCTGCTTTCGATTCCGTTCTTCACGCTGATGGGTGCGATCCTCGAACGTTGCGGTCTCGCGGAAGACTTGCTGGACTCCATCGGCCAGTTGTTCGGACCGGTGCGCGGCGGATTGTCTTACGCGGTGATCTTCGTCGGCGCCATTCTCGGCGCGATCACAGGTACGGTGGCGGCCTCTGTGATCGCGATGGCGGTCATTGCACTGCCCGCCATGACACGCGCCGGCTATTCGGTGCGGCACACCACGGGCGTGATCGCGGCATCGGGTACGATCACGCAGCTCATTCCGCCTTCGCTCGTTCTGATCGTGCTGGCCGACCAGCTCGGCCGCTCGGTCGGCGACATGTACAAGGGCGCGATCGGACCGAGCATGATCCAGCTCGTGCTGTTCTGCATCTGGGTGTTCATTCTCAGCATCGTACGGCCGCAGGACGTGCCAGCGCTGCCCCTGGATCAGCGCACACTTCACGGTTGGGCGCTGTGGAGGAAATGTCTGCGCGGCATTATCCCCTCACTCGCGCTGATCTTCGTCGTACTTGGCACCATCTTCATGGGCCTCGCGACCCCGACCGAAGCTGGCGCCCTCGGAGTGGTCGGCGCCTTCATCCTTGCGGCCTTCAACCGCACGCTCACCTGGCCGCTGGTCTGGCAGGGCATGTCGACCACCATGCGGATCACCGCCTTCGTGGTGTTCATCCTGATCGGCGCGCGCGTGTTCAGCCTCGTCTTCCAGGGCGTCGGCGGCAAGGAATGGATCGAGGGCTATCTGATCTCCCTGCCCGGGGGGCAGGTCGGCTTCCTGTTCTTCGCCAATATTTTCGTCTTCCTGATTGCATTCTTTCTCGACTTCTTCGAGATCGTATTCATCGTCATCCCGCTGCTCGCGCCGGTCGCCGAGAAGCTCGGGATCGACCTGATCTGGTTCGGCGTTCTGATCTGCGCCAACGTGCAGACCAGCTTCATGCATCCGCCCTTCGGGTTCGCGCTGTTCTATCTGCGCGGGATCGCGCCGCCCTCCATCAAAACGAAGGACATCTATCTCGGCGCGATTCCGTGGCTGTGCCTGCAGCTCATACTGGTCGTCATCCTGATTTTCTGGCCGGGCTCGGTAACCTACTGGCTTGACAAGGGACCGACGGCCGATCCCTCAACAATCAAGATCGACCTTCCCCAGATCGAGATGCCCCAGCTCGATTTCAGCGATCCGAACAAGATGAAATAGGGCAGCGCGAGCAAAGCCCCGGACTGGCGGGGCTTCGCAAGAACCGACGGGCAAATCCGATCAGGTGCGCGCACGTGTCCGGATCATGAAGCTGTCATATCCGTATTCCGCGACCTGCCACCACAGATATTGCTCGTTGCGGAAGGCCATGACGCTGTCGAGGATCTTCTTGAAATCCGGATTTTTCGCAGACGTCTCGGTGTAGAGCTCATTGGCGGCCGTATAGCAGGCGTCCATCATAGGCTGCGGAAACGCGCGCAATTGTGCACCCCCGGCAACGAGACGCCGGAGCGCAGCGGGATTTCCGGAGTCGTATCGCGCCATCATGATGGTGTTTGCGACATGCGACGCGGCCTGGACGATGGCCTGATAGTTCTTTGGCAATTCATTCCATTTCCCGATGTTGATAAAGTTATGCAGCATCGGGCCGCCTTCCCACCAGCCGGGATAATAGTAATAGGGCGCGACCTTCTGAAAGCCCAGCTTCTCGTCGTCATAGGGACCGACCCATTCGGCGGCGTCGATCGTTCCCTTTTCAAGGGCTGCGTAGATGTCACCGCCGGCGAGCTGTTGCGCAACGACGCCGAGCTTGGCAAGAACGCGGCCGGCAAATCCGCCGATCCGCATCTTCATGCCTTTCAAGTCATCGACGCTCTTGATTTCCTTTCGGAACCAGCCGCCCATCTGCGCGCCGGTATTGCCGGCCGGAAACGCGATGATGTTGTACTTCTTGTAGAAGTCATTCATCAGTTCGACGCCGCCGCCGTTGAACATCCAGGCGTCGATCATGCGTTGATTGAATCCGAACGGGACCGCGGTCCCGAAGGCGAAGGTCGGATCCTTTCCGACATAGTAATACGACGCGGTGTGGCACATCTCGACCGTGCCGGCGGTCACAGCATCCGCGGCCTGCAGACCGGGAACGATTTCGCCGGCGGCGAAGGTCTGAATGTGGAAACGATTATCCGTGGCGTCGGCGACCGCTTTCGCAAAGACTTCGGACGCACCGAAGATCGTGTCGAGCGATTTCGGGAAGCTTGAGGTCAGACGCCAGCGAATCTCGGGACTCGATTGCGCGATGGCCGGAGCGGCGATCGCGCTTGCAGCGAGTCCCGCGGTGGCTGCTTTCAAAAAGTGTCGGCGTTTCATGTGACAACCCTCTCCAGTGACGCGGAGCCTCTGTCGGGCATCAGGCCACTTGGCGCGGCCGTTCTTTCGCAACCGTGATCATGTCGGAGGAGGGAAATCATTTCCAGAACGAAAAAGGGCCAGCCCAGGGGGCCGGCCCTCAAATTTTGTTTGACGCGCAGCGCGATCAGGAGCGCGTGCGAGCGCGGATCATGTAGCTGTCATAGGCGTATTCAGCGACCTGCCACCACAGATACTCGTCGTTCCGGAAGGCGACCATATTGTCATAAATCTTCTTGAAGCTTGGGTTGTTTGCCGAAATCTCGGCATAGACATCGTTCGACGACTTGAAGCACGCATCGAGCACCGGCTGCGGATAGGCACGCAATTGTGCACCAGTCGAGACGAGCCGCTTGATGGCGCCCGGATTTTCCGCATCGTATTTCGCGGTCATCGAGATATTGGCGGTGTCGGACGCCGACCGGACGACCTGTTGATAGCTTTTCGGCAGCGCGTTCCACTTATCGATATTGATGAAGTGATGGATCGAAGTGCTGCCTTCCCACCAGCCGGGATAATAGTAGAACGGCGCGACCTTCTGGAAGCCGAGCTTCTCGTCGTCGTACGGACCGACCCACTCGGCCGCGTCTACTGTGCCCTTTTCCAGTGCTGCGTAGATTTCTCCACCGGCAATCTGCTGAGGCACGACGCCAAGCTTCGACAGCACCTGACCGGCGAGACCGGCGATGCGCATCTTCAGACCCTTCAGGTCGGCAACATCCTTGATCTCCTTGCGGTACCAGCCACCCATCTGACAGGTCGTGTTGCCGGCAGGGAACGCAACGAATTTGAATTTCGAATAGAACTCATCCATCAGCTTGGTGCCGCCATGCTGATAGAGCCATGAATTCTGCATGCGCGTGTTCAAGCCGAACGGAACGGCGCTGGCGAGCGCGAACGTCGGATCCTTGCCGACATAATAGTACGACGCGGTCTGGCACATCTCGACGCTGCCGTTCGAGACAGCATCGGCGGCCTGAAGTCCGGGAACGATCTCGCCCGCAGCGAAGGGCTGAATCTGAAACTTGTTGTCGGTGGCTTCCGCCACTGCCTTGCAGAAAGTCTCGGCACCGCCCCACAATGTGTCGAGCGACTTGGGGAAACTCGAGGTCAGCCGCCACTTGAGGTCGGGGCTCGATTGCGCGATGGCGGGTTTTGCAATTGCGGCCGCAGCCGCGCCCGCTCCAATCGTCGCGATGAATTGACGGCGTCTCATGCGCTTCTCCCGTGGAGGCTCTTGATTGCGGTTCCCTGCCCCGGTGACCGGCCGACACGGCTCGCGGTTGCAATAAAAGCCGCTGCCGCACCCGGGCATGCGGCACGGCTTCACAAATCAATGAGCCAGCGTCAATGCGAAATTCGGTGAAGCCGCCGCCCGGATCGGCCTACGGCAGGCTCGACACCGCGAGTTTGGCCGCCGACGCCGCGGATTGCAGATCGGCGAGGCTGACCTTCGGCTTTTCCGAGCGCTTGATCCCCGGATAGGCCTGTCCAGCCAGCGTCAGGGCTTTCCGCAGGGCGGCTTCCTTCTTGGGGTCAATTTTCTTCAAATACGGCAGCGCAGTTTTAGCCTGGTCACGGGCCGCCATGGCGAAGCCGAGACCGTCCAGATACGCTTCGAGATTGCTGTCCTTCTGCACGACTGCATATTGCGCTGCAGCGCGGTCGACCAGTTCGGCCGCGATCTGCGCGCGCACAGCCAGCGCCGGCGCACTCGATTTCGGCGCCTTCTTGTCGGCCGCGGCCAGCGCCGCAAAGACGGCATTCGCCTTGCGCTTTACCTCTGCGACCGGCTTCTTCTCGGCCGCAGCGGTAACGGCCGCTTCCAGCTTGCTCCCGAGATCAGTGACGCCCAGCGTCTTGAATACGTCTTCCATCGCGACATAGATTTCGGACAAGCCGTGCGCAAACATCTGCGCGCCCGCTTCCTGCTCCTTGCCCTCATAGGCTGCGAGGCCCGCATAATAATGCGCGGCGATCACCTGAAGCGCGACGCCATATTCCACCGGGTCCTTGGCAGCAGCTTCGACATTGATGCCGCCCTCGCCGCCTTCGCCTCCCTCTCCGCCTTCGCCTCCCTGACCAACTGTCAGCGCATGCGCCAGAATCTGCCGGCGCATATCCGCGCTCATGCCGTCATACGGTTTGGTTTCGGTGGACCGTGCCTGCTGATCGTTTGCCGCATCGGCCTGCAATGGCGAGGATCCCGCTGCGCCGGCGAGGACAAAAGCCCCAATCCCGATCCAGATCTTGCGGTTCGTGTTCATGACAAAGCCTCTCAGCGACGGCGCGCATTTCGTGCATCCTTAATCGCGCCATCCAGCCAGGCCAAGCGCGATCTCTTTGAATCATTCCAGGTTTGTGAGCACGAATTTGCGAAGTCGCGGCAATTCGTGGCAATGCATCAAGTCATGCAGATCGTAATTGCTGATATTCTGACGCCTGCTGATCTCGCAGCGATTCACGCCGCGCTGTCGAAGACGCGCTTCATCGACGGCCGCGAAACCGCAGGCTTTGCCGCACGCAAGGTCAAGGACAACCGCCAGGCGGACGCGAAGGACAAGGGCCTCGACCGGGTACGCACGCTGGTTGCTGCGCGGATTATGGAAAGCGAATTGTTTCGCATGGCCGCGCGCCCGAAAGTGCTGAGCCCGCTTCTGTTCTCGCGTTACGAAACTGGCATGCAATATGGTCTGCATGTCGACGACGCGTTGATGGGCGGCATACGCACCGATGTCGCGTTCACATTGTTTCTCGATGCGCCGGAATCCTATGCTGGCGGCGAGCTTGTGATCGAGAGCGCGGCAGGCGACGACGACATCAAGCTGGCTGCGGGCTCGATGATTGCGTATCCGGCCACGACCCTACACCGGGTCGCACAGGTCACGCGCGGACAGCGGCACGTGGTCGCGGGCTGGGCGCGCAGTTACATACGCGACGCCGCGCAGCGCGAATTGCTTTTCGAGCTCGATACCGCCCGGCGCACCATCTTCGCGCGTGAAGGCAAGAGCGCCGAGTTCGACCTCATCTCGAAATCGCTCGCTAATCTTTTACGGATGTGGGTCGAAGACTAGCGGGGCGCCATAGCTGGAGCGTTCCGGCCAATATCAATTGCCGTTCGGCGGGCGCACATTGACGTTGATCTTGATCGGCTTCCATTCTCCGTCGGACATCACGTAACCAAGATCGTAGAAGACGTGGCTCGGCTTGGTGTCGAAATGGCCGGAGATCGACAGCACGCCGCGATCGTCCACTGCGGCCGCCTTGTCTGGAATCGGCGTTTTCGCTGCGATCAGGTCGATGTCGATCTTCTGATCCACGAACGGCTTGAACACCTCTTTAAGGCGCTCGGGCGGAAACTGGTCGCGAAACTGCTTTGAAAGCTTGGCGTGCAGTACGCTGTAATTCTGCGTGACGTTTGCATCGTTAAAGGTGAGCAACGTGGTCTTGATCAGGACCTCCTGCGCGGGCGGATCCGGCGGCTTTTGCGCCTGCGCCGGAACGGCCCAAAGCGCGCAGATTGTTGCCGCGATCAGAGCCCCGGCGATCCGAAGCTCCATCCTTCGCCCTGTCCGCATTTCGACCTCCCCTTCCCGAGGACGATTGTGGCCTGACTGCGAACCGTCCTCAAGCCTCGATCACGATCCTCGGTGCCGCACGCCCTGCCCCGGGGCCAGCGAGAGAATCCCGAAGCTTCTGCGCAATTTCGCGATAGACCTTCGCATGCGGTCCGTCGGGCTGGGTTGCCACCACCGGCAGCCCGGCATCGGAGGTCTCGCGGATGATCATGTCGAGCGGCACCGCGCCGAGGAAGGGCACCTGCAGCCGTTCCGCTTCAAGCTGCGCACCGCCATGTCCGAAAATATCGGATCGCGTGCCGCAACTCGGGCAAACGAAATAGCTCATGTTCTCGATCACGCCGAGGATCGGTACATTGACGCGCTTGAACATGGCAACGCCGCGCCGCGCATCGATCAGAGCGAGATCCTGCGGCGTCGATACGATGACGGCGCCTGCGAGCGGCACCTGCTGTGCCATGGTGAGTTGCGCGTCGCCGGTGCCGGGCGGCATGTCAACGACCATGACGTCGAGATTGCCCCATTCCACTTCGCGCAGCATCTGGGTCAGCGCCGACATCACCATCGGTCCGCGCCAGATCATCGGCGTCTCTTCCTCGATCAGGAAGCCTATCGACATCACCGCGAGATCGTAACGATAGATCGGCTTCAGCCGCGTGCCGCCGATGGTCTGCGGCTTCTCGCGGATCGCGAGCAGTTTTGGCATCGAGGGACCGTAGATGTCGGCGTCGAGCACGCCGACCTTCAAACCCAGATCGCGCAGCGCCAACGCAAGATTGATCGCGGTGGTGGATTTGCCGACCCCGCCCTTCCCGGATGCGACTGCGATGATGGACTTCACGCCGGGAACTCCGGAAGGACCTGCGGGCGCGCCATGCGCATGCGGCGTCCGCGCGGCCTGAGGCGGCGGCGGTGCACCCTTTCCGCCCCCGGCCCGCTCGGCGGTCAGCGCGACCATCGCGGAGGTGACGCCGGGGATCGCCTTGACCGTGTCCTCGACCTGCTTGCGCACCGACTCCCAGGCCTTGACCTGCGCGGCATCGACGCTGAGCGAGAAAAACACCTTCCCGTCCGTAACCATGATGTCGGACAGAACGCCGGCCTCGGTGAGCTTCGCTCCTGCGGGTGTGGCGATGGTCGCAAGCCGCTCGCGGATCTGGTCTTTGGTGGGTGCCACTTTACGCGGTCTCCGTATGGGTTTCAGTCTCTAGATAGGGCGGGTTGACGGGGGCGCACAAGGCGTCACATTGGCCGCCGATCAAACGGCAGGTGGCGTTTTGGCCGCTGTTACGGGAGGACTGAATGGCGAAGGTAGCGTTTCTGGGGCTCGGCGTGATGGGCTACCCGATGGCGGGGCATCTGAAGACCAAGGGGGGCCACGAGGTCACCGTGTACAACCGCACTGCCGCCAAGGCCGAGAAATGGGTTGCACAGTTCGGCGGGAAAAGCGCCGCGACGCCGAGACAGGCCGCCGAAGGGCAGGATTTCGTCATGTGCTGTGTCGGCAATGACGACGATTTGCGCCAGGTGACGCTCGGGCCGGACGGTGCTTTCGCTGCAATGAAGAAAGGCACGGTGTTCGTCGATCACACGACCGCGTCGGCCGAAATCGCACGCGACCTGTACAAGGCGGGACAGGAGCGCGGCTTCGACGTCATCGACGCGCCGGTGTCGGGCGGACAGGCTGGAGCCGAGAACGGCGCGCTCACCGTGATGTGCGGCGGCGACGCGGAGCCCTTCGGACGCGCTGAGAAAGTCATCGCAGCCTATGCACGCGCCTGCAACCTGATGGGCGAACCGGGTGCGGGTCAGCTCGCCAAGATGGTCAATCAGATTTGTATCGCCGGCCTCGTACAGGGCCTGTCCGAGGGGCTGCATTTCGCGAAGAAAGCCGGCCTCGACGTCGAAAAGCTGATCGCCACCATCTCGAAAGGCGCAGCACAATCCTGGCAGATGGAAAACCGCTACAAGACCATGGCGGATGGCAAGTTTGACTTTGGTTTCGCTGTCGACTGGATGCGCAAGGATCTCGGCATCTGCATGGCAGAGGCGCGCCGAAACGGCGCCCATCTCCCGGTCACAGCGCTGGTCGATCAGTTTTATTCCGACGTACAGGCGATGGGCGGCAAGCGCTGGGATACATCGAGCCTGATCGCGCGGCTGGATCGCTTCTAGGTGCTGATCCGCATTGCTGAAAAACAAGAAGGCCGGCGTTACGCCGGCCTTCGCTTTTGTTGAGGATGTTTTCTCCTAACGGCGTCCACCGCCGCCTCCGCGACCACCGCCGCCACCACCGAAGCGATTGCCGCCGCCACCGGAATTGAAGGACTGGCGGGGTGCCTGAACCGGGCGCTGAACTTGTACCTGCGGACGCTGGAACTGGACCGGCGGGCGCTGGAACTGCTGCTGGATGGCGGGACGGCCCTGGTTGACGTTGCTCTGGTTGATCACAGGACGGCCTGCATTCGGATTGATACCAGCGTTCTGCGGGATGCTAACCGGGCGGCCGCCGTTGCTGTTGTTCTGGCCATTCTGGTTGATCACAGGACGACCGGCATTCGGATTGATGCCAGCATTCTGCGGGACGCTAACCGGGCGACCGCCGTTGTTATTGTTGTTCTGGCCATTCTGGTTGATCACCGGGCGACCAGCATTCGGGTTGATGCCAGCATTCTGCGGGATGCTGACCGGGCGACCGCCGTTATTATTGTTGTTCTGGCCATTCTGGTTGATCACCGGGCGACCGCCGTTGTTGTTGTTGTTCTGACCGTTCTGGTTGATCACCGGGCGACCGCCGTTGTTGTTGTTGTTCTGGCCATTCTGATTGATCACCGGGCGGCCCGCGTTCGGGTTGATGCCGGCATTCTGCGGAAGACCGACACCCGGACGGCCGCCGTTGTTGTTCTGGCCGTTCTGATTGATGACCGGACGGCCACCATTCGAGTTGTTGCCGCTATTCTGCGGGAATCCGATCACCGGGCGACCCCCGATGTTGCCGTTGCCATTACCGTTGCCGCGGCCCGGAAGATTGATCACCGGACGGCCGTTATTGGCGATCGCAACGCGGATACCGAAGCGGCCATCGCCGAACCGGCCTTCGCCACGGCGCGGGAAGGCGATGTTGATCTGGCGCGGACGCTCCTCAAGACGGCGCGCAGCGCGAACCAGACCGCTGTCGCGGAAGCGACGTGCGAAGTCAGCATAATCTTCCGGACGATTGCGGTGAGTGACGTTCTGCCACGCAACCATCTGCTTGCGGCGATTGAGCAGCCGGCGCACGTGATCGGCCAGCGGATCGTTGGCATACACGCGGACGAACTCCTCGTAATAATCTTCCGAGTCTTCGGTGATCGCAACTTCATAAGCCTGGCGCACCGGACGCGAGCCGAGATCGGCAACCGCGACCTTGACCGGCACGGCCACAGGCGCGGGCGACTCGGCATTCGCGAAGAACACGAATTCGGTCTTCAGGCGCGCGCTGTCCCACGGCGTCTGCTTCTTGTCGGTGGATTCGTTGACCAGGAGGCGCACCTTCTTGAACACCTGCTCGACCGGCAGGTTCGGGGTACGCGCGGTGCGCATGAAAGCTGCGGCATAGGGGCTGTGCTTGCCAAGACCATCGAAGGCCACGGTGCCGGGCGCGGTCGAATAGGCAATCAGCGCACCTTCCGGAGCGTCGACAAGGGCGAGACCGCCGTTGTCGTCGTTGGCAGAACCACCGAACGGATTGTTGCGGCAGGCATCGACCACGACGATGCGCGCCTTGGTCTGGGTCGCTTCGAGAGCCGCCACGATGTCGGCGAGCTTTACGCCCTGCTGCGGGAGGTCGTCCTCATCCGAGAACTTCGCATCGATCGGGATCAGGTAGTTTTCGCCATCGGCCTGGATGCCATGGCCGGCGTAATAGACCATCGCCACGGTGTTGTTGCCCTTCTCAAGCACGCGGGCAGCGAACTCCTCGACCGTCTGCTTCATGATATCGCGGGTCAGGTCGAAGGCCATCACGACCTCGAAGCCGGCCTGGTTCAGCATCTGCGACACCGCCTGGGCATCGTTGACTGGATTGTTCAGCGGCTTGTTGACCTGATAGGCGGAATTGCCAATGACCAGCGCGACCCGGGCTTCGGCCTGGGCAGCCTGGGCAAGCTGGAAGCCAGTCGATTCCTGCGCGTCGGTCCGATCCTGGGCGGCCACCGAGGTGGACAGAGCCGCAGCAGCGGCGGCAGCGATCAGGAACGACGCGAACCCCTTCCGAAACATGACGTCCTCCATGAGCAAAAATTAATGACTTGGAGGTTCGTCGTGCAGTCTGCATGAGCGGTTCACCGGAGCCTATGGTTGAGTGAGGTCCGGCAGACCATCCACGTTCAAACAATCGTGTGTCGCAGGCGGGCGCGCGGACGGCAGCGGACCTCTTTCCGGGACATATCAGCGATTACAAGCACTTATGTGCGTTGGGCCGCCTTACGCCCGGGCGCTGGGCCGCGCGGAAAGTTCCACATACCAGCGGCCCACATGGGTGAATTCCGCCGGCACTTGCAGCTTGGCGACGCGCATGAAGTCGAGCGCGACCAGGCCGGTAATGTCCGCAACGGAAAACCGGTCACCCGCCGCGAAGCGCCGCCCGGCCAATTCACGGTCCAGCAGCGCCAGAAACTCGAGCACGCGCGGCTTGTTGGCCTCGCCCCAGGCGGGGACCTGCGGCACCTCATGCTCCTTCATGCCGGGATGCAGGTGGCGGAAGACCTGCTGGACGCCTGCAAGCAGGTGCAGTTCCATGCGCCGCTGCCACATTTCAACCAGGGCAATCTCGAGAGGACCGGTCCCGAACAGCGCCGGCTCGGGATTTAGCGCCTCGAAATAGCGGCAAATCGCGATCGACTCCGTGATGATGGTGCCGTCATCCAGCTCCAGCGCAGGCACAAGCCGTAGTGGGTTGATCGCGGTATATTCGTCAGACCGATGCTCCATGGCACCGAGGTCGACCGCCGCGACCGGGACCGCGATCCCCTTCTCCTTCAGGAAGATCCGAACGCGCCGCGGATTGGTTGCTCGACCGCCGTCAAAGAGCCGCACGCGTAACCCCCGGTTAGCTCGAATTTCGGACCCGATTAAGGTTGGCCTTAAGGTTTTTGCGCGAGTTTGGCCAGCGCGGTGGTTCAGAAATTCCCTCCATTGGCTCCGCAATCGCATTCGAGGGAATTTCTGAACCATACCGCGCTGAAATCAACGAGTTGCGAGCGTCCTTCAAATCCGAAATTCGCTCCCGGGATGCCCGCCCAATTGGGCGAATTTCGGATTTGGGACGCTCGTATTTTCCGGAAGCTAGTGAAGTCCGCGTATGACCACGAGTAACGCCAGCGACGCACGCGAGGAGGCCTCTTCCAAGCGACGGCGGGCGGCGGCTCAGCGTGTCCGCGACGCGCGCGACCGGCTGACCTCGACCAGCGGTACCCGGCCTGTGTTCGACTACGAACTCATGCGGATGTTCGCGCAGAACCGCCTCTCCGCCTCGCTGGTTGTTCTGCTGCTGGTCGCGACCGTTGGCTTTATGTCGAGCCTGTGGACTGGAGCGGCGACCGCCGGCATCTGGACCGCGGGCGTGCTTCTGATCCACGCGGTGATGATCACCAAGTGCCGGCAATTCCTCGCGACACCGGCGTTCGAGGTAAACATCAAGGCCTGGCGCATCCGGTTCGTGTTGCTGGATCTGTTCTTCGGTCTCGCCTGGATGTTCAATCTGGTGCAGCCGGCCGGTGTCTCGGAGAATACCGGGACCTTCATGCTGTTCGTGATGCTGCTGGTCGTGGCGGTCTCCAGCATGCTCGCCTTCTCGCTGCCGATTGCGGTTTTCGCGGCAACGGTACCGGTCACCGGGGCGATCGCGATCAACTTCGCGCTGAAAGGCAACCTGCACGACTACATCCTCGCCATCATGGCGGTGACAGCGCAGGGCTATTTCCTCTTGCTCGCGCACCGGCTCTATTCCTCCGCGCTGCAGACGCTGCAGGCGCGCGCCGAAAAAGACATGCTGATCGGGGAACTGGAACAGGCCAAAACCATTTCCGACGAAGCGCGCCGCCGCGCCGAAGCCGCCAATATCTCCAAGTCGCGTTTTCTCGCGCAGATGAGTCACGAATTGCGGACGCCGCTCAACGCGATCCTCGGCTTTTCCGAAGTGATGAAGAACGAGATATTCGGGCCGCACACGGTCGCGGCTTACAAGGACTATTCGAACGACATTCACGATTCCGGTCAGCATCTGCTTGGACTGATCAATGAAATCCTCGACCTGTCACGCATCGAGGCCGGGCGCTACGAACTGAACGAAGAGGCGGTCTCGCTCGCCTATGTGGTTCAGGATTGTCATCACCTCATGAAATTGCGCGCGAAGAATCGCGGCATCACCATCCACGAAGTGTTCGAGGCGGATTTGCCGCGGGTCTGGGCGGACGAGCGCGCGATGCGTCAGATCGCACTGAACCTGCTGTCGAACGCCGTGAAGTTCACGCCGCAGGGCGGCGAGATCTGGGTCAAGGTCGGCTGGACGGCATCCGGCGGGCAGTATTTCAGCGTCAAGGATACCGGCCCCGGTATTCCTGAAGACGAAATCCCGGTGGTGCTGGCCTCGTTCGGACAAGGATCGAATGCGATCAAATCCGCCGAACAGGGTGCGGGCCTCGGTCTGCCGATCGCCAAAAGTCTGGTCGACCTGCATGCCGGCTCGTTCACGCTGAAATCCAAACTGCGGGTGGGCACCGAGGTGATCATCTCAGTGCCGCCGGAGCGCGTGATGGCCGCGCTCGCCCCGCTGTCGGAGCCCTCACCTGCCCTGCAGCCGAAGGAGCCGATCACGTCGTTCGACCGGCGCGAAGGCGCATCACAGGTTGCGGCCGGCAAGGCGGGCGAATAGCACCTGGATTGCCTTTCCCCGTCCCGCACCTATGTTGCGGACAACGGTTCCCCGCATGTCCGCAATCGAAACCCCCTGCCTCAAGATCTGCGTGCTCGCGCCCGGCTCACAGCAGTGCCGCGGCTGCGGACGCACCATCGCGGAAATCGCAAGCTGGGGCACCATGTCTTCGGGCGAACGCCGGCGGATCATGGCATTGTTGCCGGATCGAATCGCGGCAATGACGGCGCCCGCGAGCAACCGCGCCGGGGCGAAGGATTAGTCCGTTGCGTAGCCCGATACTCTGGCTCCTGCTGATCGGCCTTGCATTGGCGGTCATCGTCCTGATCGCGCGCCACGATGCCGGTACGGTCGGTTCGTTGAGCACGGACGACTTCGCGTCGCTTGCCATGAAGATCGCGCTGCTGGTGTTTCTCGGCAGCAGCGCGCTCGTGGTCTTTCGCGAAAGTATCGGCAAGGCTCTGCAGATCGTGCTGGTCTGGATCGTGATCGGTCTCACCCTCGCACTCGGCTACACGTATCGCTTCGAGCTGCGCGAAACCTACGAGCGGGTGATGGCCGAGATGGTGCCCGGCCGCGCCGCTACACGCGGACGTATGGTGGAGGTCGCGCGCGGCCGGGGCGGCTCGTTCGATGTCTCGACCCGGGTGAACGGCGGTACCGTGCCGATGATCCTCGATACCGGTGCAAGCGCCGTGGTGCTGACACAGGAAGCCGCGAAGGCCGCTGGCCTCCCGCTCGAAGTGCTGAGCTACAGCGTCACCGTCGATACCGCGAACGGCAAGACACGGGCCGCGGCTGTGACACTCGACAGCGTCAGCGTGGGCGGACTGGTCGAGCGATCGGTTCCGGCTTTGATCGCGCAGCCCGGGCAATTGCGCACAAGTCTGCTCGGCATGAGCTTCCTGAACCGCCTCGAAAGCTGGGAGGTCCGCGGCGACAAGCTGGTGCTCCGCGGCTATCCGTAACGCCGCGATCACCGCTTCGACGATTTCGGTACCGCGTGCCGCCATGCCTCCTCAAGCGCCTGCCGCAATTCCGCGGCGCCAAGTTCTGACAATGTCGCGGTGGTCCAGCCCTGACGTCCCCATCCGCCCGCGACCGGCTGAAAAGCCTTCGGCGCAAGCAGGCATTTGAATTCCTGCTCCTCGGGCGCGAACTTGAAATTTGCGGTCTTGCCGTCCGCTGACAGCGTCACATAGATCCGCCTGCCTTGAAGGCGGCGCGATCGAAATGCGGCGCCTCGCTGGTTCCTTCGAGCGACAGCGCGATGCGGCGCAGATCGGCGGCATTGGCCGTTACTTCGACTGCGCCCATGGATCGTAGCTGCCGACATTCCAGAGATGACCTTCGGGATCGCGACACGAGAAGGCGCGGCCACCATAGGGCTTGTCCTCGATCGGCATCACGATCTCGCCGCCCAGCGCAACCACACGGGCATGAACCGCATCGGCATCCGCGACAACAAGATACGGACTCTGCGTCGTGCCCTTCAGCGTCGCGGGTGTGGATTGCAACCCGGCGAACGCGCCGTCCTTCTGTTGCGATCCGAGCATGATCATGCCGGTACCGAGTGTGAGTTCGGCATGCGCGATCCCGCCTGCGCCATCGTCGAATACGGAGCGGCGCTGAAAGCCGAGCGCATCGCAAAGCCATTGCAGCATGCGCGCCGCATCGCGATAGGTCAGACACGGAATGACGGTGCTGCCGCGGTCCTGGCTCATTGCGTTCTCCGTTGGTTGCGCAACGCTACGCAAAGCGCCCTGCCCCGTCTTGAACGTTTGTTACCAGCCGGACGCCATGACACCGGTTCCATCGGCGAGGATGCTCGCCTTCAGCGCGCCCGGCGCTTCTCCGGCAAACGCAGCAAAATCGCGGTTAAAATGCGCCTGATCGGAATAGCCGCAGTCTGACGCGAGTGCGGCAAGTGTGGCGTAGCGGCCATCCGCGAGGCCCTGCATGGCGCGCTCGAAACGAAAGATCCGGCCCATGACTTTCGGCGACAGTCCAATATGTCTCCGGAACAGCATCGCGAGATGTTTGCGGCTGCAGTCGAGATCGCGCGCGAGATTTTCGATTGCAATCGCGCCCTGCGCGCGCTCGATAGACCGAAAGGCATGAACCACCAGAGGATCGCCGTCAGCATCATCGATGCGGTCGCGAATTGCATTCTCGACGATGTCGAAACGCCTCTCCCAGCTGTTGGTCTCGGCCAGCCGTTCTTCGAGCCGATCGGCAAAAGTGCCGGTCAACTCATTGAGATCCACCACCTTGTCGGCAAGCTCACCCATGTCCGCGCGCAGAAAGCGCCGCGCGCCCCATGGCGTGAAATCCACCTGCATGCAGAGCGCACGTCCCGCCGACCCGACCAATGCATGCTGCCGATGCAGCCCCGCGATAAAACTGCGATCCAGCCGGCGCCACGCCGCTCGCTTGCGGTCCCAGAGCGTAAAGCCGGGACCGAAGACGAGGATCAGCGGCACCACCCCGGACGGCACCTCGCGCCGGACGATCGCGTCGCCGCCCTCTTCGAAATAGCCCTGCATCTCGTGCACGTAGGGCGCAAGCGCAGAGCCCGGCCGGCGCCGAAACAAGGTCCAGCGTCCGAACTCGGAAACATGATCGATTTGCGCGAGCGGCGTATCGGTCATCGAGAGCCTACGGCAGCAGGCTCACGATAAACCGAATTGCGACGATCCAAAGGAAAAATCCGAAAGCGAGTTCCAGCTTGCGGCGCGACAGGGCGTGCGCGATGCGCGCACCATATGGCGCCGCCAGCGCGCTGACCGGCGCCATCAGCGCAACGCCGATCAGCGACACATAGCCGACCGACAATGGCGGCATCAGCGCCTGATGCGACAGACCGGCGACGATGAAGCCGATCGTGCCGAACACCGATATGATGACCCCAACGCCCGCCGAGATGCCGACTGCCGCATGGATCGGCTGTCCGTAGAGGCTGAGAACCAGCGTGGACACCGCGCCGCCGCCGACCCCCATCATCATGGAATAAAAACCGATGAAGAGTCCGTAGACCCACATCATGACGCGACCGGGCAGCGTCTTGGCAATGCGCCAGCTTTCCTTCGCGAACAGAAACTTGGCGCCGAGCAGAAATGCCATCACCGCAAAGAAGCTCTTGAAAACGGGCGCAGGCGCGATCGCTGCGATCACGCTCCCGACAATCACGCCGACCGCGATCGGAGCGACCCACGTTTTCAGCACGCCAACGGGCAGCGCTCCGCGCGCGCGATGTGCAAGGTAGGACCGGATCGACGTCGGGATGATGATCGCGAGCGACGTGCCGACGCAAAGCTGAACGCGGATATCTTCCGACACACCGAGAATGCGAAAAATCTCGTAGAGCACCGGTACGATGATCGCGCCGCCGCCGACGCCGAACAGACCGGCCAGCAATCCGGTCAGGACGCCGCCGACAACAATCGCGAGCGCGAGCAAAGCAAGCTCGCCGGCCGGAATGCCGAACATCGGAAAGCTCCGGGGAGTGCCGGGCGGATGAACGAGCCGGCGTCAGGCTGCAGCGGTTTGCGGCATTGGCGCAGCGGTGTCCACCACCAGCGCGAGCGCATCGCGCAGGACAGCTATGCCGGCGTCGGGCTTCACCCCGTGAACCGCGATGTGACGTCGGAAGGCGCGCGCCCCCGGCACGCTGCGGAACATGCCGAGCAGATGACGCGTCATTGCGTGCAGCCGGTTGCCATCGGCAAGCTCGCGTTCGACATAAGGAAAGAAGGCCTCAAGCGCCTGTTTCGGATTGCTGAAGGGCGTTTCGCCACCGAACACCATGGCGTCGGCCGCAAGCAACCGCCATGGCTCCTGATAGGCCGCGCGGCCCATCATCGCCCCGTCGACATGCGCAAGATGATCACACGCAGCCTCGATCGAACCTATGCCGCCATTGATCGAAATATGCAGGTCAGGATGGGCGGCCTTCAGCCGATAGACGCGCTCATAGTCGAGCGGCGGGATATCGCGATTCTCGCGCGGCGAGAGGCCTTGCAGCCAGGCCTTTCGTGCATGCACGATCAGCGCGTCGACCCCGGCGGCCTTGACCGCGGCAGCGAGCGCATCGAGCGCGATTTCGGGATCCTGGT
>CAZIKZ010000042.1:11406-19869 GCA_964539845.1 uncultured Hyphomicrobiales bacterium | reverse complement strand
TCTTGCGCGTGGCCGCGCGACCGGACAAGGCTTGCATTCGCTCGGCCTCTTGCCGCTCGGCGCGGGCGCGGGTTGTCAGCGACTGTTTGACCAGGGCCAGCGTGTTGGCAAAGTCCCCGGTCGATGACGTTATCTCGATCTCACCGTTGGTGCCGCTCGGTGTTGCCGTCCCAAGTCCGGACGTCCGGACGATGGAGGTTCCCACACCCTTGAAGTAGAGGTCGGCGTCCGACGACATCAGCACCGGAACATCGATCGTCTGTCCGATCAGAGCCGGATCTGCAACCACACGACTACGCAAGTAATCGGCAGCACCCGACGACAGAATGGAATCGAGCTGGCGGCGCTGGATCCGATCCCTGGCGTCGGGGAATTCTGCGCGCAGCGCATTGCGAACCAGCGCCTGAAAATCACCGCTACGGATATCGGCAGGATTTCGCGTGCCCTTCGGATCGATCTCTGTCGCATCCACCGTAATCTTCATTACCAGCACATTCTGGGTGAAGGCCGGCAAACCCTTGATGACGATGTCGGACAGGACGATGACCAAAAAGATCGTCGTGATCGCTATTGCGGCAAGACCGTAGAACCGGAACCTCGTCTCGGCGCGGTAGCGAGCCTTGACGCGTGCGCGGGCGGCATCGGTTCCGAGATCAATCGAGCGGGCCTCAGGAATGGTTGTATCAGTCATATTGTTCCCGATACCGTTTTACGATCTGCATGGCGATGATGTTGAGCATCAGCGTGAAGAAGAACAGCACGAAGCCGAGAGCGAATGCGGCCAACGTCTTTGCGCTGTCGAATTCCTGATCGCCAACCAGAATGGTCTTGATCTGGACCGTGAAGGTAGTGACCGCATCAAGCGGGTTGACGGTGAGATTGGCCGCAAGGCCCGCGGCCATCACCACGATCATGGTCTCTCCGACGGCACGGCTGATCGCCAACATGAAGGCCGATACGATCCCGGGAAGCGCGGCTGGCAGGATGACCTTCTTGATGGTCTCCGAGTGAGTTGCCCCCATCGCATAAGACCCATCCCGCAGCGACTGTGGCACCGCATTGATGACGTCGTCGGAGAGCGACGACACGAACGGGATGATCATCATCCCCATCACGATGCCGGCGGCGAGCGCACTTTCGGAAGCCACATTCAGTCCAATGGATTCGCCTGTGGTCCGCACCCATGGCGCGAGACTCAACGCTGCGAAAAACCCGAGCACCACGGTCGGAATCCCGGCCAGGATTTCGAGAATCGGCTTGGTGAAGGCGCGAAAGCGCGGCGTCGCATATTCCGCCATGTAGATCGCCGCAAACAGCCCGACCGGACCCGCGATCAGCATCGCAATGAATGTGATCAGCAAGGTGCCGACGACCAGCGGCACAATACCAAACGCACCGGACGACCCGACCTGATCGGCGCGGATCGCAGTTTGCGGACTCCATTGCAGACCGGTCAGGAAGTCGATCGGCGAAACTTTCTGGAAGAAGCGCACCGTCTCGAACAGGACGGAGAAAACGATACCGATCGTGGTGAGCACCGCGACACACGCCGCCGCCAGCAGAACGTATTTAATAACGCTCTCCACGTGATTGCGCGCGCGGAACTGAACCGACAGCGAGCGCAATCCGTAGGCTATGCCCAGGAGGCCGAAGATCCAGCCGGCACCAAGGATGACCGTGCTGGTCCAGGAGCTCAGCGATGCATAGACATCCGCGGCATTCTTGAGCGCGACACTCGGTTCGTCTGCATAGCGGCCCGACGCGACCGCGACGATGTCGCGCAAGGCAGCGCCGCGCTTCAGGTTATCGTCCAGGAGCGCCGGATCGAGCGCACTGATCGCTTGCGCATTGACGATACGTTCGGAAATCGGAACCGCGACCGCAAAAATAAGCAGCATCGGGATGAGGATGCTGATGACGACGAACGAGCCGTGATAGCTCGGGCGCGAATGCAGGGCCGTCGTCTGCCCGGCCGTTGCGGCACGCGACCGCCCAAGCAGATATCCAACGACCACGAGCGCGGCGAGGCCCAGGAAATACAACGATGTCATCGCCTCAACCCTTGAAACCTGCGGCTTGATTCATTTTACGGATCTATCGACCGCTTGCAGGAGACGGGCAGCCGCTGACGCGACTGCCCGGATTTCAGACGTGCGGATTACGACCCGAGATTGTCGAGCGCCAGCGGCTTCATATCCGTAACCGACCTGCGAACCTTGTCGGCTTCCGACTTCGGCAGGGTCACGAGGCCCTTCTTGGACAGATAGCCGTCCTCGCCGATCGCCCTGGCCGAGACGAACTCGGCAACGAACTTGTCGATGCCTGGCACGATGCCGACGTGCTGCTTCTTCACATACACGTACAGCAGGCGCGAGCCGGGATATTTGTCGGCGGCGATGTTGTCATAGGTCGGCTCCACGCCGTTCAGCGCCACACCGCGCAACTTTGCAGTGTTCTCGTCCAGGAAGGAGAAGCCGAAAATGCCGAAGGCATTCTTGTTGGCCGTCAGCTTCTGGACGATCAGGTTGTCGTTTTCGCCGGCTTCTACATAGGCGCCGTCTTCCCGGATCGACTTCCAGGCGCGCTCGAACGCCTTCGCGTCCGACTTCTTCAAGGCAGCAACGGCGGGAACGCCCTCCGCGCCCTTTTCGAGCAGCAACTCATGCAGCGCGTCGCGGGTGCCGGAAGTCGGGGGCGGGCCAAGCACTTCGATCTTCACATTCGGCAGCGACTTGTCGATGTCCGACCAGTTCTTGTTCGGGTTGGCAATCATCTTGCCATCCGGGCCGGGAACGTCCTTCGCTACGGCCAGGAACAGCTGCGGCAGAGTCAGCTTCATCGCCGTCCCTTCCTTCGACTGGGCCAGGCTGATGCCGTCATAGCCGACTGTCAGCTCAACGACGTCCTTCACGCCATTCTTCTGGCACTGCTCGAGCTCGCTCTTCTTCATGCGGCGCGACGCATTGGTCGCATCCGGGTGCTCGACCCCGATGCCGGCGCAGAACAGCTTCATGCCGCCGCCGGTGCCGGTCGATTCGACGACCGGAGTCTTGACGCCGCCGGTCTTCCCAAGCTGCTCGGCCACAGCGGTCGTGAACGGATAAACCGTCGACGATCCAACAACGCGGATCTGGTCGCGGGCCTCGGCAGCGCCGGCAAACAATGCGCCGGCCGCCATGAGCGCTAACGCGCTGGCGAGAGTCTGGTGTTTCACGGTGTCTCTCCTTCGTTATCTGCCGGACGGGCACGGTCTGAGCCTGGGGGAGCCCGTCCGGTCGCCCCGTCACTAGGGGCGACATGCGGAAGCTTCTATGACGCGTGCATGACGCCTGGATGACAGCGCAAGCGACTGAAATTTATATGGTTTTTTTCGTCAACGAAGCGTGGCCTGTGGAGATCGGCAACCTGACTGTGAAGGTCGCACCCTCGCCCGGGCGGCTTTCGATGATGAGCCTGCCACGATGGCGGTTCATGATATGCTTGACCAGAGCAAGCCCAAGTCCGGTGCCGCCCTGTTGGCGGCTTTCGGTCACATCGACCCGGTAGAAGCGTTCAGTGAGCCTCGGCAAATGCTCCGCGGAAATGCCCGGTCCGTAATCGCGCACCGCGGCTACAGCCTCCTCACCTCCGCTGACGGTGAAGGCGCTCGAGAGCGCGATCTCCACGCGTTTGCCTGAGGCTCCGTATTTCAGCGCGTTCTCGACCAGATTCTCGAACACGCGCGTCAGCTCATCGCGATTCGCCGAAACAATCAGGGGCTCTTTCGGCGCATTGACCGTGACCGTAACGCCACGGTCACGCGCCAGCATCTGCAGAGCATCAATGACCTGCCGTACGATCGGCAAAAGGTCGACCGGCGTTTCGGGACGAACATGAGCTGCAAGTTCGATGCGCGAGAGCGACAACAAATCGTCGATCAGCCGCGCCATGCGTTTGGCCTGCGCTTCCATGATGTCGAGGAATCGGTCGCGCGCTGCGGCATCGTTGCGCGCCGGTCCCTGCAGGGTTTCGATGAATCCCGACAATGCGGCCAGCGGCGTCCGCAATTCGTGGCTGGCATTTGCGACGAAATCGACCCTCATTTCCTCGACCCGGCGAATTGGAGTCAGATCGCGAAAGGTCAGCAACAGGCGCGTTGTGGCATCTGCGGTGTCATCCCTTCTGAGCGGCGTCACGAAAACCTCGAACCACCGCCCGGACGGCACTCGTTCTGCGAACTCGGCGTGCTCGGTCGTGCGGCCGAGCGCCGCACGCCGAATCGCGTCGATGACTTCGGGTATCCGCAGCGCAAGCGAGGCAGGCTCGCCGTGCCGCAAGGCAGGCGCAATCACGCGCGCGGACGCATTCATGGTGACGACCCGGCCGTCGGCGTCCAGCAGCACGGTGGGATCCGGCAAGGCTGCAATCACATCGGTGATCAGATCCTCGCCATCGAGCGCTGCCGGCAACGCGACATCCGTCGCATCGTCCATGAGAGCACGGCGGCTGAGATACCAGGCCGCGGCGACGACCGCGATGGCGGCCGGTATTCCGATCACCGCGCTGAGGTCACCGCGTGCGCCGACCAGTGCGATCGCGACCACCGCGATCGCAGCGATCATCCATAGATCGTAACGCCCGGAGTGCGCCTCCGGCGGCGGCGGTGGCGTTCGGTCATTGTTTTTTTCCATCGACATTGGATGGCTTCTGGTCCGGAGCGTCCTTGACCGGCTGCGCAATGACGTCCGCAGCAATATTGCCGAGTTGCGGGACGCGGTTCGAGAACATCCCCTTGATGATCTCCCGCGCGCCCAGGACGGCAAGCGCCAGTGCGAACGGGATGACGTAATACAAAAGTCTGAACAGCAGCAGGCTCGCCAGCAGCTCTTCCTTGTTGAAGTTCCAGAGCGCCACCAGCATGGCAGCGTCGAACACACCGAGACCGCCCGGCGAATGGCTCGCAAATCCAAGCAGCGTCGCGGAGACGAAGATCACCGCAAGCATGATGAAGTTGATATGCGGCTGGTCTGGCAGCAGGAGATACATCGCGGCGGCACAACAGCCGAGATCGACGATCCCGATAACAATCTGCAGAAACGTGAGCGGGCCTCCCGGCAGGGTGACTTTCCATCCGTCGCGCCCGATCGCACGCGGACGGATCCAGACCCATGTCACATAAACAGTCAGCGCAACGATGGTGACCACCGCAAGTGCGCGGTTAAACCACGTCGGCAAGTGATTGATCGCGCTCGCGGCTTCCGGCGCGTAGAAAATGCCAAGACCCAGCACCGTTGCATTACCGAGCCAGAAGGTGAGCCCGGCCACGAAGCAGATCTTTGCGACCTCGATCGCACTCACCCCGTGTGCGGAATAGACGCGATAGCGCACCGCACCGCCGGTAAAGGCGCTGGCACCGACATTGTGGCCGATCGAATAACTCGTAAAACCTGCGAGCGCGGCGGTCGGATACGACACATCCCTGCGTCCGATAGTCCGCAAGGCGAACAAGTCGTAAAATGTCAGGGTGAAATAGCCGAAGGCGACGAACAGCGCCGCGAGCCAGAAATCCCGCACATCGGTCGCGCGCAGCGCGTTGTAGACCTCGCCGAGGTCAATACCGCGCAACATCCGGTACAGGACGACCGCGGCCACGGTGATAATGATGACGCTGAGCGCGAAGCCTATCCGGTGCCACCCGATCTTCTCGCTGACAAAGCGCGCCATCGAGCGCAGCATTTCAAGCATGCAAAACCCCGCTGGACCCGGCCGTTATTGTCCGTTGTAGCCAAGCCGCGGCGAGGTACTAGCAGAAGTCGGGGTACCCAAGCAAAAGCGGCAAGAAACCGCACGGTAAACTGACCGATTGCGGACCTTGACGGCCCGCAATCGGTCATGAACGACTACCTGTTCAGCGTGGCGGAATCTGGATCAATTCGGTCAGCTGCTCTTTGGTCAGCTCGTTGGCCGTGAATTTCAGCGCGACGGCGTCCTTTACGACGGTGTCGAGCCCGATGATTCGATCCGGGTCGATCGCCTGCTTCGGGAAAAAGTCGTCGCGCGTCCGCCGGGCCTTGGCCTCCGGGATATTCAGCCAGTCCGCGTACGCCTTGAGACCGGCGTCCGTATACATAAAGTCGATCGTCTCCCGGTACGCCTTCATATAGCGGTTGATGGCGTCCTTCTTGCCCTGGAGCACCGGAACCGTGGTCATGAGCAGACGTACGGTCTGACCCTTGAAGGCCGATGCATCGTTGCCGCTGGCAAGAATACGGATCTGCTTCTGGTCAAGCTGGTCGAGCCCGAACGGCGGCGCGGCCCAGCCGATGTCGATCTGCCCCGACATCACCTGCGTAAGCGTCCCGGGAGGGCCACCGGTCGCGGTCGGCTTCGCGGACAGGCCATATTCCCTCATGAAGGCTGTGACGATGCCGTGGGTCGAAGAACCGTTGGTGGAATAGGCCAGGGTCTTGCCGGCAGTGTCCTTCAGCGACTTGATCGCCGAATCCGACTTCACATACCAATAGAGGTCGGCAGCGCCGGTGGTTTCGGCGCCGATCACACGCACCGGAGCGCCCTTCGAATAGGCACTCAGCACGCCCATGATGCCGGCGGCGACACCGATATCGACACTGCCGGAAATCGCGGCCTGCTGCGTCTCACCCGCGCCTTGCGTGTAGACGATTTCGAGCTCGAGGCCGTGCTTTTTGAAGATGCCGGCACGCTGGCCTACCTCGGAGACCGAAGTATCCCAGTTGCCGCGCTGGCCGACCGCAAGCTTCAGTTTGTCCTGGGCCAGTGCCGGCTGCAGACCGAACAGATATCCGGCTGCGACAAGCCCCAGCAGCGAACCGAGCGTCCGTCGTTTCATTCACTTCCTCCCTCTGCGTTAGTTCGTCTTCTTTTGATCGAGACGTCTGATGCGGCAATTAAATGCGTCGACGCGGCGCTATGCAACCTTCTCCTGGTTCGGATCCTGATCCGACGCCACCGTGAAGCTGCGCCAGTTCGTCGATTTCGGCACGATGCCCTCGAATGAACGGATCTTCCCATGCGCAACATGCAGCGCTGTACGCCCGATTGCGATGCCCTCATCGCGCATCTGCCGCGCGGCATCGATCATCAGCTTGCGAAACTCGACCACCGCCAAGTCACTCGCGCCAAGCCGCTCTTTCGTACGGTCGGCGATCGGCCCCATGGTCTCCCACATCACGATGTCCTGGTTGGGAATGCCCTTTATGCCGGTGAAATTGCCAAGCCGCATGGCGTTGCGGTCCTGCTCATAATTGTTCGCGCGGGTCCGCCTATTGTTGAATCCGCTGTCGAGGTCGATGCCAGGCTGCGCCACATTGAACTTGCGCCACGCTTCCTGATCGATTCCGCTCTTGTCGGCCCAGGCGGTGTCCTTGTCGCTCCAGGCGATGAAATGAAACACCGTGTTGTTATCGTCCGCCGGCGCCAGAAGCGTCGCGACATTGTATTCGTTGTTCGGCGGGATCAGCGCCGTGAAAGGCGCGACATAAACCGTCACGCGCACGTAATCATTCACGGTGGCATTGGCGATCGGGCGGCGGATCGCCGCATAATGAAAGCCGAAGCTCGTGAGTTCGACCTGGAGGCGCGGAGCCTTGTCAGTCGAAGGCCGCAGCCAATGCGTATCGACGGCTTTCGCGGCGTCCACCTTGGCCGGCTTCATGTCGGACGAATGCAGGCTCGACGAATGCGCCGAATCGATCTGGCCCTCGAGGATTTGCGCCCAGTTGCACCCGACATGAATCTTCACGATCGAGACCTGCGCGTTCTGCGTCGGTGCGAACGCGGGCGGCTCGAATTCCGGCATGGTTTCGGCCGGACCCATATAAGTCCACACGAACCCGCCCCATTCGCGTGCCGGATAGGCCTTCACCTTCACCTTCTCTGCGAAGCCGCTCTCCGGCGGCTCCGAAGCCATCTCAAGCACGTTGCCTTCCACGTCCATCTTCCAGCCGTGATAGAGGCAGCGCAGCCCGCACTCCTCATTCCGCCCGAAGGCGAGCGAGGCGCGGCGGTGCGGACAATATTCGTCGATGACCCCAAGCCGCCCGTCTCTGTCGCGGAACACCACAAGATCTTCGCCGAGCAACCGGACCTTCAGCGGCGCACCATCCGGCTCGGCCACCTCCTCGATCAGGCAGGCCGGCATCCAGTGCCGGCGCATGATCTGACCCATCGGCGCATCGCCCTCGACGCGGCACAGCAGGTCGTTTTCCTCTGCGGTGATCATCGGCTTGCCTCCCAAGGCAGCACCGGGTTTGTGTCCCGGAGAAAATGTTAGCCCTCTAAGTTGTTATCCTATAATGGTTCCATACTGCTTGTCGAGATGACGCGACGCCGCGATTGTGCATCGCACCAGAATTTGCGACCAACACGGCTCTTGCAACCGAGACAGCACTCGCAACAAGTCTTCTGACCATGAGTTCGATCCCACAAGCCGATATCCCCGTACGC
>CAZIKZ010000042.1:8849-11306 GCA_964539845.1 uncultured Hyphomicrobiales bacterium | reverse complement strand
CCCCAGCGCGGCGACAATTTCATCTTTATTGCCGGAGGCATCGGCATCACGCCCTTCATCGCGATGATCCATGCGCTGAAGAACGATCCGGCCAAGAAGTTCAAGCTCTATTACTGCTCGCGAAATCCGGAGATGACGGCGTTTCGCGAGGAGTTGAGCGCGCCGGAATTCCAGGGGAAGGTCGTCATCCACTATGACGGCGGCGATCCGGCCAAGGCCCTCGATCTCTGGCCGATCGTCGAAGAGCGAAAGAACCGCGAGCACATCTATTGCTGCGGTCCGCGTGGGCTGATGGAGGCGGTGCGCGACGCGACCGGACACTGGACGCCGACCTCGATTCATTTTGAGGCTTTCAGCGAGGCTGACGCGAGACGCCCGGACGATATTTCGTTCACGGTGAAGCTGGCATCGAGCGGCACCACGATTGCCGTACCCGCGGGCACGACCATTCTGGAGGCCATGCGAGCCGCCGGTCACGACGTTCCGAGTTCCTGCGAGAGCGGCACCTGCGGCACCTGCCGCACCAAGCTCATTGCCGGCGAGGCCGATCATCGCGACCTGGTCCTGACGGAAGCCGAACGCGGCAGCCAGATCATGATCTGCGTTTCGCGTGCGAAGACGCCGGAACTCGTGATCGATCGGTGACACACATGGCCGGCAGCCAGATCCGCCTCGGAGTTGCAGGTCTCGGTCGCGCCTTCACGCTGATGCTGCCAACTTTTGCGGCCGATCCGCGCATCGCGCTGGTCGCTGCGACCGATCTGAGGCCAGAAGCGCGCAAGCGCTTCGAATTAGACTTCAGTGCCCCGACCTACGACACCGTCGAGGCACTGTGCGACGATCCGGCTGTCGAGGCGGTTTATGTCGCGACGCCTCATCAGATGCACGCGGCTCACGTGGTTGCGGCGGCCGCCCGCGGCAAACATGTCCTCGTCGAAAAGCCGATCGCGATCCGGCTCGAGGAATGCCGCACGATGATCGAAGCCGTGCGACGCGCGGGCGTTCAACTCGTGGTGGGTCACAGCCACAGCTTCAACGCGCCGATCCTGCATGTGCGCAAGTTGATCGACAGCGGCACCTATGGCGCAGTCCGCATGATCCAAGCGTTCAACTACACGGATTACATGGCGCGTCCGCGGCGCCCGGAGGAACTCGACACGGCACAAGGCGGCGGCGTCATTTTCAGCCAGGGCGCGCATCAGATCGACATCGTTCGCCTGCTCGGCGGAGGACATGTGCGCAGCGTACGCGCCATGACCGGAAACTGGGATCCGAACAGAAGAACGGAAGGCGCCTATTCCGCCCTGCTCACCTTCGATGACGACGTGTTCGCGTCCTGCACCTACAGCGGTTACGCCCATTTCGACTCGGATGAGTTCATGGGCTTCATCGGCGAGATGGGACTGCCGAAGGACCCCGCCCGCTACGGCATTATGCGCAAAGCACTCCGTGCCGCATCGAATGCCGACGAGGAAGCCGCGCTCAAGGCCGCCCGCAATTATGGCGGCAGCTCCTATGCGCCGCCGGGCACCGCACCGGAAAACCGGAGGCATCAGCATTTCGGCTCGATCGTCGTGTCATGCGAGCGCGCCGACCTGCGCCCCATGCCCGATGGTGTGATGATCTATGACGATGAGACAGCCCGTCTCGATTCGGTCCCGGTGCCGCGAATTCCGCGCTCAGAGGTGATCGACGAGTTCTACGACGCTGTCGTCAACGGCAAGCCGCCGCTGCATGACGGCGAATGGTCGCGCGCGACGCTCGAGGTCTGCCTCGCAATCCGCGATTCATCGCAGGCGCAGGCCGAGATCACGCTTCGCCATCAGACCGGATTGCGCGGAGCCGTCCGATGAGCCGGCGTAAGCAGGGCGATACGGAAGCGATCCTGAAACACTGGCGCGAAGCCGTGCCGAATGACCGCCTCGCACACCTTGTGAAGGATGCGACACGCGCATTGCTGCGCGCATTGCAAATGCGCCTCACCGCCCATGATGTCTCGCTCGGGCATTGGACCTTCCTGCGCATTCTCTGGGAGAAGGACGGCTTCACACAACGCGAACTAAGCGAAGAAGCCGGCGTAATGGAGCCCACGACCTTCTCCGCACTCAACGCCATGGAGAAGCTTGGTTACATTTCGCGGCGTCAAATGCCGGACAATCGCAAGAAGATATACGTGTACCTGACGCCGAAGGGCCGCCAGTTGAAGGACAAGCTCGTCCCGCTGGCTGAAGACGTGAACCGGATCGCAGTCGCCAGCGTACCCGCCGAACACATCGCGGCAACACGCCGGACGCTGCTCGCGATTATCGAAAATCTCGCGCGCGATGACGCAGCGTCCTCCGATCCCGAGCGCCGTATCCCCTCGACGCGGGAACTGGCCTCGCGGGTCGCGGCCGGCGGCAAGCGCAAGAGCGGAACGACCTGAAGCACTAACGCGTTTCCTTCACGCGAACCGGT
>CAZIKZ010000042.1:0-8749 GCA_964539845.1 uncultured Hyphomicrobiales bacterium | reverse complement strand
GTCTGGTCAGATACAGCGGCGATGCCATTCAGCTCCGCAGCGAGTTCCGCCGGAATACCGGGGCGCAACGATGCAGCAAGCCACTGCGACGGACCGGCCCAAATAAGATCCAGCATCTCGCCCGGCACGATGCGCGGCGTCTGCGGCAATTCCATGCCGAACCGGGATGCAAAATAATCCGCCAGCGCGGGGTCGCCTTCGGCGCCGATCAGACAGGCGATGAAGATATCGTGGCGCGGCGTGATGACTACGCCCGGGTCGCCGCCATCCGCGCCCGATCGTCCGGAACGGGCAATGCCATCCCAGACGCCGACCCGTTGCCATGAAGAGATCCGCTCAGACACGCAGACGCTCCTCATTCGGATCGACGAAGATCGGCGAACAGACTTCGACATCGAACGCCGCATCACGCAAAGGATCGACACAGCGAATGCGCTCGCCGATCCGCTCCGGACCGTTGCACAACAATCCGAGCCCGATCCAGTGCTGCAGTGTCGGCGAATAGGCGACCGAGGTCATGAAGCCCTCGTCGTTCTCCGCCGTCGCGGGCTTGCCGTCCGATACAAAATGCGCGCCGGCGCGCAGACGGTCTGCCTTGTCAACCGGCCGGAAGCCGACAAAACGCGGCCGCTCCGTATCGAGCAAAGCCGGCCGCGCCGCCATGACGCGACCGATGTAATCTTTCTTGCGCGACATCATGCGTTCGAGGCCAAGATCGCACGCAGTCGTCTGCCCATTCAGTTCATTGCCTGCGACGTGCCCCTTCTCGATCCGCATGACGCCGAGCGCTTCGGTTCCATACGGATGAATGTCGAAGGGCTTACCGGCTTGCATGATGGCGCGGATCGCCGCGTCTCCGTACGACGCCGGCACGGCAAGTTCATAAGCCAGCTCCCCCGAGAACGAAATTCTGAACAGGCGCGCCGCGATGCCGCCGCCGACGGTAACCGCGCCCGACGCCAGATACGGAAAAGCTTCGTTCGAAATGTCGTGTTGCGGATCGACGACATCACGCAGCACCTCGCGCGCGCGAGGGCCGGCGATCGAAAACTGCGCCCATTGCTCGGTGACCGAAACCATCCGGACATCGAGCGAGGGCCAGAGCGCCTGATGACAGAACTCGAGGTGCTGCATAACACGCGCCGCATTCGCGGTCGTGGTCGTCATCACGAAACGTGTTTCTGCCAGCCGCGCCGTCGTACCGTCGTCCATGACGAAGCCGTCCTCGCGCAGCATCAGGCCATAGCGCGCCTTGCCAATCGCGAGATTGGTCCATCCATTGATGTAGATGCGATTGAGGAACTCGGCCGCATCCGCGCCCTGGATATCGATCTTGCCCAGCGTCGAGACGTCGCAAACACCGACGCTGCTGCGTACGGCATTGACCTCGCGAACAACCGCATCGAGCCAATCGCTATCGTCGGGCCGCGGAAAATATTGCGCGCGCAGCCACAGACCGGTTTCGACGAAGACAGCGCCCTGCCCGCGCGCCCAGTCGTGCGACGGGGTGAGCCGATGCGGGCGGAAATCCTTGCCGCGATGATGTCCGGCGAGAGCTCCGATCGCGACCGGCGTGTAAGGCGGGCGGAACACTGTCGTGCCGGCGCGCGCAATATCGACGCCGCACAAGGCCGCCATCATCGCATGGCCCGCGACATTCGAGGTCTTGCCCTGATCCGTCGCCATGCCAAGCGTGGTATAGCGCTTCAGATGCTCGACCGCGCGAAACCCTTCGCGATGCGCGAGTTGTACGTCGGACGCGGTCACGTCGTTCTGGAAATCGACAAAGGCCTTTGCCTTGCCCGGCGCGTGTGTCCAGACTGGAGAAGAATCGCCGCTGTCGCCATCGGTCCGCACAGGCGGCAACGGCTTCGGATCGAAACCACAGTCGCGCGCCGCGGCCGCACCCGCCGATCCACCGCCATTGATGGCACGCGCAAGACCGTACTCGCCGTTAGCAGATCCCACCACCGACAGACCCGGTGGCAACTGCGACGGCAGAAACGCCGCACACGCATCGTCCCATACCGGTTTGCCGCCGAGATGCGTGGTCAGATGGATCGCCGGATTCCAGCCGTTGGACATGGCAACAAGATCGCACGGCAGGTGCTCGACCTTCCCTGACTCATGCAGCACATCGAGACCGCTGACCATCGTGCGGCCGTGCGCCGAATGAGCGCGTGCGCCGAGAAGGACGCGCATGCCGTCCTTTTCCGCCGTCTCCCAAAGGACGGGATTAACGCTGCTGCGCGCATCCACGATCGCAGCGACATTGGCACCCACCCGCAGCAAATCGCCGGCGGTGCGCCAGCCATCGTCACCGGTCGTGACAACGACGCATTGCTTACCGGGCACGATGCCGAAACGATTGACGTAGCAGCGAACAGCACCCGCCAGCATCACGCCGGGCCGGTCGTTGCCGCCGAACACAAGCGGCCGCTCGATCGCACCGGAGGCGAGAACCGCACGCTTCGCAATGATCTGCCAATAGCGCTGGCGCGGCTGATATGGCGCCGGTGCTGGCACGTGATCCGCAACGCGCTCCAGCGCGCCATAGGTGCCGCCGTCATATACACCGAAGACCGTGGTCCGCGGCATCAAGCGAACCTCGGGCAGCGACGCGAGGTCAGCCTTCACCGTCGCGAGCCACGCATCGGCAGGACCGCCGTCGATGTCTCGACGCTCGGACAGAAGGCTGCCGCCAAGCTCGAAGCTTTCATCGCACAATACGACGCGGGCTCCCGAGCGGCCGGCGACCAACGCCGCGGCGAGACCGGACGGGCCCGCACCGATCACCAGCACGTCGCAATACAGGAAGGCCTTCTCATAATGATCGGGGTCCGGCAGCCCGGCAGCGCGGCCGAGCCCTGCGGCACGGCGGATCAGCGGCTCGTAAAGTTTTTCCCAGAATGCCGCCGGCCACATGAAGGTCTTGTAGTAAAAGCCCGCGCCCATGAACGGCGAAAGCGGCGACGTCATCGAGAGAAGATCGAAGCGCAGCGACGGCCACCTGTTTTGCGAGACTGCCTCAAGACCCTCATAAAGTTCGACTGTCGTGGCGCGCGTGTTCGGTTCGCGCCGCGCACCGCTGCGCAGTTCCACGAGCGCGTTCGGCTCTTCGCTGCCCGCGGAGAGAATTCCGCGCGGCCGATGATATTTGAACGAGCGCCCGACCAGCCGCACGTCATTCGCAAGCAGCGCCGATGCGAGCGTATCGCCGTGGAAGCCGCGATAACTCCTGCCGTCAAATCTGAACTGCAGCGGTCGCGACCGATCAATGCGGCCGCCGGATGGGAGCCGGTACGCCATCAGACGCCGCCCCGCGCCCGCGACTGCGCGGCATGCCGGGCAGTCGAGACATCCTTGATCGCGTGGGTGCGCGTATCGCGCTCCACCACCAGCCAGGCATGACAGCCCGCGCCGTGATACCAGTATTCACGATGAAGACCGGCAGCATTCGTGCGCTGATAGACATAGTCGAACATGGCGCCGCTATCGGCATCCATTCCGTCCGGGCGTACGGGATCGGCGTCCCCGAGAATCGTAAATTCGCGCCGGTCGCGCTCGCCGCAAAAGGGACAGGGAATACGCATCAGTGGAGATTCGGCTGCGCGCCGACGCCCTTTTCGTCGATCACCGCGCCGGATGCGAAGCGATCAAGCCGATAGGCACTCGCCACTGGATGCATTTCATCGCGTGCAATCAAATGCGCGAAGCAGAAGCCCGACGCCGGTGTCGCCTTGAAGCCGCCGTAACACCAGCCGGCATTGAGATAGAGGCCATCCACGGGCGTGCGATCGATGATCGGACTGCCGTCCATCGACATATCCATAATGCCGCCCCAGTGCCGCAGCACGCGGATGCGTCCGAGACCCGGCCATACCGCCATCGCGCCTTCCATGACGTCCTCGATGACCGGCAGGTTTCCGCGCTGAGCATAGGAATTGTAGCCATCGATATCGCCGCCGAAGACAAGGCCGCCCTTGTCGGACTGGCTCACATAGAAATGTCCGGCGCCGAAGGTCATCACGATATCGATGACCGGCTTCAAACCTTCCGATACAAAGGCTTGCAGCACATGGCTGTCGATCGGCAGCCGGAGGCCCGCCATCGCGGCGAGCCGTGAAGAGTTGCCTGCGACCGCGAGACCGACCTTGCGCGCACCGATGAAACCGCGGGTCGTATCGACGCCGGTCACACGGCCCGCTTCAATACGGATACCGGTGACTTCGCAATTCTGGATCAGATCGACACCACGCTGGTCGGCACCACGCGCGTAGCCCCAGGCCACCGCGTCATGCCGCGCGGTACCGCCGCGGCGCTGGATGATCCCGCCCTGGATCGGAAACCGGGCATTGTCGAAATCGAGGAACGGCACGAGCGATTTCACGCCGTCGCGGTCAAGCAATTCCGCGTCAACGCCGTGCATCCGCATCGCGTTGCCGCGCCGCGCATAGGCATCGCGCTGCGCGTCGGAATGATAGAGGTTCAGCACACCGCGCTGACTGACCATCGCGTTGTAGTTGAGGTCCTGCTCAAGGCCCTCCCACAACTTCATCGCATGTTCGTAGAACGGGATGTTGCCGGGCAGCAGATAGTTCGAGCGAATGATGGTGGTGTTGCGCCCGACATTCCCGGATCCGAGATAGCCCTTTTCGAGAACGGCGACATTCGTGATGCCGTGGTTTTTGGCGAGATAGTGCGCGGTCGCGAGACCGTGGCCACCGCCACCGACGATAATCACATCGTAGGATGGCTTCGGCTCCGGCTCGCGCCAGACCGGTTGCCATCCGCGATTACCGCGCAAAGCCTGCGAAAGGATGCTGAACGCCGAATAGCGCAAGGATGCCCGCTGCCGCTCCGCGGCCCACGCCGCGCCTCGACCATTGATTCCTATCGGCGGTTCCGAGTATTGTCCAAAAGCGACGCTTTCTTGTCCAAAAGCGTCACCTCGCCGGATTTTCGGCTGTGGATGCCCCGTTCGCATGACAGCTCCCATTCCCTGCCAGATCGGCTTCCTGCTGATTCCGGGATTCTCGCTTCTGTCCTATGCGTCCGCGGTCGAGCCGCTCCGCGCCGCCAACCGTCTATCCGGCCGGCCGCTCTACACGTGGATTCATGTGTCCGCACAGGGGCGCCCGGTGGAGGCATCGGGAGGACTCGCAATCGCGCCGGACAAGACAATCGGCGACGACTTTCCGCTCGACATGATTCTCGTCTGCGCGGGCGGCAATCCCGCGCTTCACCGCAATGCGCGGACATTATCCTGGCTGAGAAAGCTTGCCCGGCGCGGCGTACGGATCGGCGGCGTGTCCGGCGGACCCTATATCCTGGCGCGAGCCGGGTTGCTGGATGGGTTTCGCTGCACGATTCACTGGGAGCACATGGCCGGCTTCCGGGAAGAATTCCCGCAACTCGACACACGGCGCACACTGTATGAGATCGATCGCGACCGTCTCACCTGCGCGGGTGGCATCGCCGGCTTCGACATGATGCGAGCCATCATTGCCGCCGAGCACGGTTCCGCGCTCGCGGCATCGGTCAGCGAATGGTTCCTGCAAACGCAATTGAGGTCCGGCAGCGGACCGCAGCGCCTGACTCTGCGCGAGCGCTACGGCGTCACGAATCCAAAGCTCCTGCAGGCGCTCCAGTCTATGGAAGACCGGACCCAAAGACCGCTCTCGCGAAACGAGCTTGCATCCGCGACCGGGTTGTCGGTGCGCCAGCTGGAAAGGCTGTTCGCCGGGCATCTCGGCACCACCATCCGCGATCTTTATATCAAGATCAGGCTCGATCGCGCGCGGACCCTTGTCCACGAAACCGCCCTGCCGCTGCTCGAAATTGCGATCGCGTGCGGCTTTGCCAATGGCAGCCACTTCTCGCGGGCCTATCGCGCGCGCTACGGGCAATCTCCGCGGCGCGACCGCGCGACGATCCGGGAGCCCGGTTGAGGCGGCGGCACAAAGCCGCGCTGCGTAGTCTTGCTACAAACGATACTCTCTAGTATCGTTTAATTCTAATCAGTTCGCCGCATCAGATTCAGCGACGAGGACCTTCGATGCAGACGCCAGCCATCAGCGACCTCCGCGACGCGGTTCAGCCAGCCCGCGTCCATCGAAAACTCTATAGCGACCCCGCGATCTTCGAACTCGAGATGGAACGCATCTTCGGCGTCGCGTGGATTTATGTCGGCCACGAGAGCCAGGTGCGCAATCCGGGCGACTATTTCCTGACCCAGGTTGGCCGCAAGGCGATGGTTGTGACGCGTGACGACAACGGCACGCTTCGCGTCCTGCACAACCAATGCGCCCATCGCGGCGCGATGGTGGTCGCGTCGGATTGCGGGCACGCCAAGGAATTCCAGTGCGTCTATCACGGTTGGACCTATCACCTCGACGGACGCCTGAAGGCAGTTCCGCTCAATCACGGATATCCGCAGGATTTCGACACCAAGAACCCCAGGACCGCGATGACGCAGGTGCCGCGTGTCGAAAGCTATCGCGGTTTCATCTTCATGAGCCAGGCCGAAACCGGACAGAGCCTGAAGGATTATCTCGGCCACATGGCGACGTCGATCGACGACATGGTCGATCGCGCGCCGGACGGAGAGATCGAAGTTGCGGGCGGCGTATTCCGCCACGCCTACAACGCCAACTGGAAGCTCTATCTGGAAAATCTCTGCGACGCGGCCCATCCGTGGTTCACGCATCGCTCGTCGATCGATGCGGCACAGCAGCAGAGCGACGACGTCTATTCGGACGGCACTGGAGAAATCGCCATCCGCCAGATGCGTCAGAACGGAGCACCCTACTCATTCTGGGAAAATCAGGTCGGCATCTGGACCTACCCCAATGGCCACTCCTATCTCGGCGATTATCACGATGACAAAAAGCTCATCGCGTCGATGGAGGACCCGCTGTTCCGGGAATACATCGCGATCCTCGAAGCCAAGAAAGGCAAAGACGAGGTCAAGCGCATCCTTGAGGTGCGGCGCTGGAATTCCAACCTCTACCCGAATCTCTCATTCATGAGTTCGTTCCAGCAACTGCGCGTCGTTCATCCGATTTCGGTGAATCGCACGGTCGTCTGCACCTATAATTTCCGTCTCAAGGGCGCGCCGGAACAGATGTTCCGCAACACCATCAGCTTCGCCAATATCGTGAATGGCACGGGCTCGCTGGTGCTGACCGACGATCTGGAAATCTACAACCGGATCGGTATCGGACTTTCAAGCGATGGCGCGGACTGGATCGAGATCGGCCGCGGCTATCACAGCGACGTGCGCGATGAATTCGGCGGCCTGAAAGGCAAGAATTCCACCAGCGAAGTCTATATCCGCAACATGTTCGATGCCTGGCGAGGCTACATGCTCGGTGACGACGCCTCCGCTCAATCGATCAAGGCCAGCGCATGACCGCCACAGCATCGAAGATTGCCACCGGTCTGTCGCGCAGCCAGTGCGAAGACTTTCTGGTGCACGAAGCGCGCCTGCTGGACGATGCGCGGTTCGACGAATGGCTCGCGCTGTTCACGGACAAGGCGCATTACTGGGTGCCGAGCGAGCCCAATCAAGCGAGTCCGCTCGAAACCGTGTCGCTGATGTATGATGACCGGCGCCTGCTTGAGACGCGGGTACGTCGCCTTGCGAGCCCGCGCATCTATTCGCAGGAGCCACGCTCGCGAACGAGTCGGATCGTGACCAATGTCAGCGTCGAAAGCACCGACGGCGCGATCACAAAGGTTCGCTCGAAATTCGTTCTGGTCGAATACCGGCGCGAGGAGCAGCGGCTGTTTGCCGGCACCTACTGGCATGACCTGGCCATGACGGGCGGCGACATCAGGATCGCCCTCAAGCGGATCAACCTCGTCAATTGCGACGCGCCGATGGACGGACTGGTGGTGCCGTTCTGAGCGGACGGGCACAGGTCGCGCGCGGAACAGCATTTTTATGGAGGCTGGACGCGTGGCGGTCCCGGGAAGACTCGAACTTCCGACCTTCGGTTTAGGAAACCGCTGCTCTATCCGGCTGAGCTACGGGACCGCGCAACGCGCGATGTAGCACAGGATTTGCGCGGATGACCACGAAAATGGGCGGCGCGGGCCGTGGCATCAAGGTCCGCAAACGTCGACAGCGTGACACCATCACAGTCGCAGGTCCGGCCGGTCCATCGCGCCCACCCGTCACGTCCAGTCCGCACCGGGCGAAGCGACATCACCCGGACACCGCTCGCCGCTTCAACCGCTGCAGAAATTGCAGAGGGGGCCGGCCTTCGGATATCCTGATCCGATCGTATCGCTGAAAGCAGGTCGTCGATGCCGCACTGCTGCATCGTCGTTGGCCCTGAAGTTCGCAAAGATATCCCGCGGCTGTGCAGTGGCGCTTGGACTGCCGACGACATTGCCCGCTGCGGCGATCAAAGTTCAGGACCAGCGCGCAAGCCCTGTCCGGCGCGCCGCGCTCATTGCTTTGGCACAGTTCTCGGCACATAAAAATAACATCGGCATTCGACGAATTACGAACGCTGCAGACGCGCCCAATTTGACAGGAGACCTATCGGATGCATATGCGGATATGCGGGACACAGCCCGAGCATCAACGCCTGATCGCCGCTGTTCTTCAACCAAACGCGCCGGACCCACGGACAACAAACTGAAATAGACTATCTCTGCCTTGGTCAAAGCGGTTTGACGATTTTGCGAACGACGCCATAAGATCAACAGATACGGCTTTTGCGGCCTCTGTTTATTT
>CAZIKZ010000041.1:0-19914 GCA_964539845.1 uncultured Hyphomicrobiales bacterium | reverse complement strand
CGTCATACTTCAGGAGCGTGCCGCCGCCCTCATGGTCGCTGAGGCTGACGCTCGCACCGCCCTTGGCGAACCCGGCAATGCCGCCGTCGCCCTGCCCCGAAATCCTGTAGCCGTTCGGCGGATCGATATCGGTCAGCTGAACCTTGCCTTTGAACTTCGCCTTGACCGGGCCAATCTTGTTGACTGCGACCGCTTCGAACTCGTTCTCGCCAATGACGTTGAGCTCCTCGCAACCCGGAATGCAGGCCTTCAGCACGGCGGGATCGTTGAGCTTCGCCCAGACCACCTCGCGCTTCGCCTCAAGCGGAATCTCTCCAGTCATCGTCATCGCCATTGGCGGTCACTCCATTCGAAAAGAAAAATCAGGCTGCGGCCACGTAGTCGTCGATCGGACGCACGACCTTGCCGTCTACCATCGGCATGCAGTCGGGCGGAAAATCCTGACGGATGCGTCCGCCCGCTTCGCCGACCTTATCAAGAAAGCGCGGCAGATGCGCCATCGCTCCGGTCGGCAGGTCGTGCAGCACCATCAGCGTCCAATTCTGCGGCGTCGAAGGCTGCGCGCGGCAATGCGACAGGGCGCGGTCGACCCAGCCCTCCGGATCGGCCCAGTCGCGCGGGATCGAATTCCACAACACGCAGGTATAGCCGCCGCGCTCGAGATACTGGACCACCGGGCCCGACATCAGGCGCCGGTCGAGGTTGCCGCCGCCGCCGAACGGACGAAAATACCGGTGCGGATGGATGAGGCCGGCCATCGCCTCCTGCGTGCGCCCGATCTCGCGCTCGGCGACATCGCCGCCGGTCTGCTCACCAAGCGGCACCGAATGCGTCCAGGAATGGTTGCCGATCCAGTGGCCCTCATCCTTCGCCCGCTCGGCGAGCTTGCGGCTCTCCGGCTGCGCCAGCTTCTGACCGATGACGAAGAACGTGGTCTTGATCTGCCGGCGCGCCAGCTCGTCCAGCACGTTCGGGGTTACCGCCGGCTCGGGGCCGTTGTCGAAGGACAGGGTCAGATTGAACATGGCGGCGGTATCGCCGATTTTCATGCAGTGAAGCAAGTGTTCGCGGAACATCCGTCGCATGTGGTTGCGTTGTGCGCTACGCATACCGGCCACAGGCGGTTGGCTTGTGCGGACCAGCGCGACGCGCATAGTCTGCGGGCTCGATCAAGGCCGCCGCGAAGGTTCTGCCAATGTCCACACCCCTGCTGCCTTCCGCGCTGATGAGTCCGCTGTTTTCGAGCGCGGCAATGCGCGAAATCCTGTCCGACAGCGCGAGGCTCAACCGCATGCTGCGTGCGGAAAGCGCGCTTGCAGCGGCCGAAGCGTCCGTGGGCGTGATCCCCAGAACCGCTGCCAAGCCGATTGCCGATGCCTGTCAGGCCAGGCTCTATGACATCGGCGCGATCGGAAATGCGGCGGTCGCCGCCGGCAATCTCGCGATCCCGCTGGTAAAAGCGCTCACCGCGGAGGTGGCGAAAAAGGATCCCGAAGCTGCACGCTATGTGCATTGGGGCGCGACCAGCCAGGACATCATCGATACCGCGCTTGTGCTCGAATTGCGCGCGGTGATCGACGATCTCCTGACCGAAATCGATCGCGCGATCCCGGCCTTCACGACGCTCGCCGAGAAACATCGTCACACAGCGACGGTCGGCCGCACCTGGCTGCAGCAGGCTCTGCCCATGCCGTTCGGCCTGAAGATCGCGGGCTATGCGGCGGCGCTGACGCGGGCACGCGCGCGGCTGAAGCGTGTGCGCGCCGAATCGCTGGTGCTTCAATTCGGCGGCGCGACCGGCACGATTGCCGCGCTGGGCGATCGCGGCCTCGAGGTCTCGATCGCCTTCGCCAAGGAACTCGACCTGCCGCTTCCGGACGCGCCGTGGCATACGCACCGCGACCGGCTCGGCGAAGCCGCAAGCGCGTTCGCGCTGCTTGCCGGCACCTGCGGCAAGATCGCGCGCGACGTCGCGCTCCTGATGCAGACTGAGGTCGGCGAAGCCTTCGAACCCGCGGGCGAAGGCCGTGGCGGATCGTCGACCATGCCGCACAAGCGCAATCCGGTTGCGTCCGCGGCGGGGCTCGCCTGCGCGGCGATGGCGCCGCAACTCTGCGCGACCATCCTGGCGGCACAGGTGCAGGAACACGAGCGCGCGGCCGGCGCCTGGGCCGCGGAATGGCCGACCTTCCCCGCGCTTGCGCTCGTCACCTCGGGCGCGCTCAACGCCGTGGTCGATATCGCGGAAGGGCTCGATGTCGATGCCGAACGCATGCGCGCCAATCTCGACATCACCGGTGGACAGATCATGGCCGAAGCCGTGGCGTTCAAGCTCGCCGAAGCCATCGGCAAGTCGGCGGCGCACAAGCTCGTGGAAGAGGCCAGCAAGAAAGCGCATGCCGACAGGAAGACGCTGAAAGACGTGCTCGCCGCCGATCCAAAATTCACCGCGGTCATTCCGGCAGCCGAACTGCCGAAGCTGTTCGATCCGATGAGCTATCAGGGTGTCGCGCAGCAATTCATCGACCGGCTGATCGCAACGGCGAAGGCGGGACGGTGAGCTTGATGCAAACCGAAGCACGTTCCTTTCTTCACCTCCCCCTGAAAGGGGGAGGTCGGCGAACGGAGTTCGCCGGGTGGGGGTCTCTTCTATTTTTGAAACGCAACTGACCCCCTCCCCAACCCTCCCCCTTTCAGGGGGAGGGAGTCGGAGAGACTTTTCGAAGAAACACCGGAGGAAAGCTTAATGCCCGTGATCGAGTCCAATGGCTGCCCTATCGACGTGGAAGTGACCGGGCCCGCCAATGCGCCGGTGCTGATGCTGGCGTCGTCGCTCGGCACTACGAAGCATATGTGGGATCCGCAGATGGGCGCCTTCACCGCGCAATATCGCGTGGTGCGCTATGACCGGCGGGGCCACGGAAGGTCGGGCGTAACCACGGGCGATTACAGCATGGCGATGCTGGCGCGCGACGCGATCGCGATCATGGACGGGCTGAAGCTCGACAAGGTCAATTGGCTCGGTCTCTCCATGGGCGGCATGGAGGGCATGTGGCTCGGCGCCAATGCTGGCAACCGCATCGACAAGCTGATCCTCTCCAACACCGCATCGCATTATGCCGACAAGAGCATGTGGGACACGCGCATGAATGCGGTGAGCCAGGCCGGTTCGGTCGCAGCCATCGCCGACATAGTCATCAACGCCTGGCTGACCAAGGACTTCCAGACCGCGCATCCCGGCACCACGGCGCGCATGAAGGAAATGATGATCGCAACTCCGGTCGACGGCTATCTCGGCTGCTGCGCGGCGGTGCGCGACATGGATCACCGCGAGATCCTCAGGACCATCAAGGTGCCGACCCTGATTATCGCGGGCGCCAAGGATCCGGCCACCAACGTCGCGGCAGCCGAATTCATCCGCGACCGCATCGCAGGCTCGAAGCTCGCGATCGTCGATGCTGCGCATATCGCCAATGTCGAGCAGCCCGAGGCTTATGCGAAGGAAGTCACGGGCTTTCTGAACTAGCATCAGATGCGTCATTACCGGGCTTGACCCGGCAATCCATCCTGTTCGCAAGAAACTTTTTTTGATGGACTCGCGGGTCAAGCCCGCGGGTGACGAGGGGAGAGATCGGTGGACGAGCAAGAACGTTACGACAAGGGCATGGCGCGCCGCCGCAAGGTGCTCGGCAATGCCTGGGTCGACAAGGCGAGTGCGGGCAAGACCGCATTCAATTCCGAATTCCAGGACTTCATCACCCGCTACGCCTGGGGCGAGGTCTGGACCCGTCCGCATTACGACGAGCGCACGCGCCGCGTGCTGGTGATCGGCACCATGCTCGCACTCGACAAATGGGCGGAGTTTCGCATGCATGTGCGCGCGGCGCTGGTCGAGGGCGGGTTCACGCCCGACGACATCAAGGAAATCATCATGCAGCAGGCGATCTATTGCGGTGTGCCGGCGGCCAACCACGCCTTCAAGGAAGCGGGCGAGATCATCGCGGATCTCGACAAGGCCTGACGGCGGCGCGCGTTAGATATCGATCAATGAGGCCGGACCGGAAACCACGGCCCCAGCGGCCGCACCACCGGCGCGGGCTCGATCAGCAGACCGCCCGCATTGCGCAGTTCGTCCCAGCGGATCGCATTCCCCTCGCTGCGCAAAGCTGGCGTGACGATGGTGCTGTCGGCACGGGTCCTGCGCGCCACACGCCGCGCCCAATGCCGCTCGATAAAGTTTGGCCGGATCGTTTCGGTTTCGGGCAGCCTCTCGATCATGGAAAGCGTCGCCGCGAGGCCGACCAGCCAAAGCGGAAGCCGCTCCTGAGCCAGAATCTCCGTTGCACCTTTCAGGATCGCCGGCGTTGCGGCGACGATCGTTACGAACACGACCAGGATCAGACCGGCATCGAGCAGATCATGCGACACCCGCCCGCCGTGCAGAGCGCCGATCCGGGTCGCAATATGCAGCGTGAGGACGACCGAGACCGTAAGGTAGAATCCCCCGAAAAACGCCGCGAGACTGTACAGCCCGTGCCCCGTCAGCCCGGTCAGCTGTCCGATCCCGTGCACGAGGTTCGCGAACGCAAGCTGATCGAGGCCGTAGATCGGCGACGACAGAACCCGGAACGCCTCGAACCCGAATACCAGCGCAAAATCGAGCGCGATAATCGCGACCAGCATCGGGATTGCTTTGGGAACCCATCGCATATCCGCACCTCTCGCCCCCGGCTGCCAGGAGCGTGTCATCTGAGGCGACGAATGTGCCTGTTACGATTGCCGCTTCAACGTAAAGGTTTTGTTTAGGTTAATCGCGCCCCGGCGATTTTACCGCCATCCTCCCCCGATGCCCTGAAAGCCGGGGGAAACCCGGGCCTCAACGCAATTGCGCGGCGCGGAAGTCCTGTGGACTCATGTCGGTCTGCTTACGGAAGAAGCGCGCGAAATGCGACGGGTCGGCGAAGCCCAACTCGTAAGCGATCTCGTGGATCGGCCGTCCGGTGAAGACGAGTTCGCGTTTCGCTTCGGTCAGCACACGCTGACGGATCAGATGCCCTGCGGTAACACCCGTTGCGCGCTTGACGTGATCGTTCAGACGGTCGGCGGTCATGTTGAGCGCGGACGCATAGAACCCGATCTGTCGTTCCTTGCGGAAATTGTCCTCCACCAGCCGCTGCAGCGTGTCAACCGTGGTGTCGGCGGGAGCCAGCGTCACCGTGCCGGTGCGTGCACGGCTTGCCGATTGCCGCCCCACCTCGATTGCGATCAGCGCGAGCATCGCACGCATCGCCAGCCGATAGCCGTCGCGTGCCAGCAACATCTCCTGATGCAGCTCTTCACAAAGCTTCGCCAGCCGGCCGTCGCGCGCCGGGTTGAGCGCGATGATCGGCTCTGCCGCGAGTGCCTTGAGCTGCGTGATCGCCTCACCGGACCGCTGCCCGAGCATCGACGCGACATCCTCGCTGAAGCTCATCACGAAGCCATCGGTGACATTCTCGTGGAAGCGAAAGCCGTGCGCGACATTCGGCGCGACGATGATCGCGCAGGGCGCAACAAAGGGTTTGATCGACGCCTCGAACGTCATCTCGCCGCCGCCGCGTTCGACCAGCAGGATCTGGAACAGATTGCGATGGCGATGCGCGCGGATCAGCCAGTCATGCAGCGAGGATCGCGCAGCGATGGTTTCGACATGCATGAAGTCGAACGCCTGATCGTCAGGCGGATCGCCGTAGAGATGAAACAGAGGAAGCCCGGCGCTCATGAAAAGAAGACTAGACCCGTTCAAACGGCGGGCCAACAGTTTGTCTGTAGATGTCCAGAAACGAAAAGCCCCGCCGTTTGGCGAGGCCTTCCGTGCAACAAGATCGTGTTGCGATGCAGCGACGGGTTAGCGGCTCTGCTGACCGGGCTTCTGCTGCCCACCCTGTTGGCCACCATGCTGTCCGCCCTGACCCGGATTCTGGGTCTGCTGGCCGGGCTTCTGCTGACCACCCTGCTGACCACCCTGATTCGGGTTGTTCTGCTGCTGCTGGCCTTGGTTCCGTTCGTTAGCCATTTTAGGCTCCTGTCTAACCCCGCCCTGTCCACTCAACGCCGCCCGGACAACCGGCGTTCCGTACTCCCCGACACGAAGGTTTGACCCAAAGGACCCGCAAAAGTGCGGTTTCGCCACAATGGCGTGGCAATCGCGCGCCGGTCCGCCCGGCCTCCCGCACGCATTGCCACCTGAGACGCGACCCGCGCGTGCGCGTCGCGTTGCCGCGTCGCACCCTCACTGCTAAGACTTTGCGAGTCATTCGGGCGCAGCTTTGTACCCGATCGGCGGGCCGGGTGCTGCACTCTGGGGAGGGGCGCGTCGACATGGAAGTGTTTGTCCAGCAATTGATCAACGGCATCACGCTGGGATCGATCTACGGCCTGATCGCCATCGGCTACACGATGGTGTTCGGCATCATCGGCATGGTGAACTTCGCGCATGGCGACGTTTTCATGGTGTCGGCCTTCGTCGCGCTGATCACCGTCCTCGTGCTGTCGACCGTGCTCGGCATATCCTCGATCTTCCTGACGCTGTTCATCGTACTCATCGTCGGCATGCTGATCACCTCGCTTCTCAGCTGGGCGATCGAGCGCGTGGCCTACCGTCCGCTGCGCGGCTCATTCCGGCTGGCGCCGCTGATCTCCGCGATCGGCATGTCGATCTTCCTGATGAATTTCGTGCAGGTCGCGCAGGGCCCGCGCAACAAGTCGATCCCGCCGATGGTCACCGACGTGTTCGTGCTGATGGATCGCGGCAATTACACCGTCACCCTTTCCTACCGGCAGCTGATCATCTGGGGCGTGACGGCGCTGCTGCTGGCTGCCTTCTGGTATCTGGTGGCAAAGACGCCGCTTGGCCGCGCGCAGCGCGCCACCGAGCAGGATCCGAAAATGGCGGCTTTGCTCGGCGTCGATGTCGACCGCACGATCTCGATCACCTTCGTCATCGGTGCTGCGCTCGCCGCGGTCGCGGGCACCATGTATCTGATGTATTACGGCGTGGTCAGCTTCGCCGACGGCTTCGTGCCGGGCATCAAGGCCTTCACCGCCGCGGTCCTTGGCGGCATCGGTTCGCTTCCGGGCGCCGTGATCGGCGGGTTGCTGATCGGGCTGATCGAAACCTTCTGGTCGGCCTATTTCTCGATCGACTACAAGGACGTCGCCGCGTTCTCGATCCTGGCCATCGTGCTGATCTTCCTGCCGCAAGGCCTGCTCGGCCGGCCCGAGGTCGAAAAGGTCTGACATGCCTGAGCCGGTGCAAGCGCGCGTCGACGTCCCGCGCGCGATCCGCGAGGCGGTGATTGCCGGGCTGGTCGCGTTCGGCGTTCTGCTGCCGCTGGTCGGCCTGCAGACCACCGTCAATATCCGCAACGAGCTCGTGCTCAATCCACGGCCGTTCCTCCTGGCCGTGATGGTCGCCAGCGTGGTCGCGATCAGTCTTCTGATGTCGCTCGTGGCTCAACCGCTGGCGGCGCGGCGCGCCGCCAGGCGGACCGACGGCGCGAGCGTGAGGGCGGCGGAAATTCGCGCGAAGATCGCGAAGATCGCTGCGCCATTTGCGCTCGGCTTCGCGTTCATCTTTCCGGTGATGGTGATCGCGCTCGGTGGCCTGCAGGGCTCGGTCAAATGGATCGACAATTTCGGCATCCAGATTCTGATCTACATCATGCTGGGCCTTGGGCTGAACATCGTGGTCGGCCTCGCCGGGCTGCTCGATCTCGGTTACGTCGCGTTCTACGCGGTGGGCGCCTATTCCTACGCGCTGCTCGCCAAGACCTTCGGTTTCTCGTTCTGGATGCTGCTGCCGCTCGCGGGCATTCTCGCAGCCTTCTGGGGCGTCCTGCTCGGCTTCCCGGTGCTGCGGCTGCGCGGCGATTATCTCGCGATCGTCACGCTCGCCTTCGGCGAAATCATCCGCCTCGTGCTGATCAACTGGGTCGATCTTACCGGCGGCTATGCCGGTATTTCCGGAATCCCGCGACCGACATTCTTCGGCATACCGTTCAACGCCAACGACGACGGTTTCGCAGCGGTATTCGGACTCGAATTCTCACCTGTCTATCGCACGATATTTTTCTATTACGTGATCCTCTGCCTCGTGCTGCTCACAGCCTTCGTCACCACGCGGCTGCGCAGGCTGCCGATCGGGCGCGCCTGGGAGGCGCTGCGCGAGGACGAGATCGCCTGCCGCGCGCTCGGGATCGACACCACCAAGACCAAGCTGTCCGCCTTCGCCATCGGCGCGATGTTCGGCGGCTTTGGCGGCTCGTTCTTCGCGGCGCGCCAGGGGTTCATCTCGCCGGAAAGCTTCACCTTCATGGAATCGGCGATGATTCTCGCGATCGTCGTTCTTGGCGGCATGGGCAGCCAGGCCGGCGTCGCGATCGCCGCGATCCTGATGATCGGCGGCACCGAATATCTGCGCGAACTCGATTTTCTCAAGAGCGTGTTCGGCAGCCAGTTCGATCCGACCCATTACCGTATGCTGCTGTTCGGCCTCGGCATGGTGCTGATCATGATCTGGAAGCCGCGCGGGCTGATCTCCACGCGAGACCCGACCGCCTACCTGCATGAGAAGAAGACGATCGCCGCGAAATTCGTGAAGGAAGGCCGCGGATGAGCGTTGCGCACGACGTCCTGCGCGTCGAACACCTCACCATGCGCTTCGGTGGGCTGGTCGCGGTGCACGACCTGTCCTTTGTCGCGCGTCATGGCGAGATCACCGCGCTGATCGGGCCGAACGGCGCCGGCAAGACAACCGTGTTCAATTGCATCACCGGCTTCTACCAGCCGACCGAAGGCCGGATCGCATTGCAGAGCGGCGACCCGTCGATCTGGCACGAACTCGATGCGCTGACCGCAAGCCCCGCGCAAAGCCGCCTACGCCGCGAGGGCGCGCTTTCGCTGCTCGAACGCATGCCCGACCATGCAGTCGCGCGTCAGGCCCGGGTCGCGCGCACCTTCCAGAATATCCGCCTGTTCCGCGGCATGACCGTGCTGGAAAATCTGCTTGTCGCCCAGCACAACCCGCTGATGCGCGCCTCGGGGTTTTCGATCTTCGGCATCTTCGGGCTAACGCTGTTCCGCAAGGCCGAGAAGTCCGCGATCGAGCGGGCCACGCACTGGCTGGAGACCATCGGCCTGATCGAGCGCGCCGACGATCCCGCGGGCGACCTGCCCTACGGCGACCAGCGCCGTCTCGAAATCGCGCGCGCCATGTGCACCGATCCGGTCCTGCTCTGCCTCGATGAGCCGGCCGCCGGCCTCAACCCGCGCGAAAGCGGCGAATTGTCCGAACTGCTGATCTCGATTCGCGACCGCCACAAGACCGCGGTGCTGCTGATCGAGCACGATATGTCGGTGGTGATGCAGATTTCCGATCATGTGGTCGTGCTGGATTACGGCGAGAAGATTTCCGACGGAACCTGCGAGCAGGTGAAGAACGATCCGAACGTGATCGCGGCCTATCTCGGTGTCGAACAGGAAGAGATGGAAGCCGTCGCGACGGAGGTCGGGCTGTGATGGCGAGTATTAAATCTCGCCGCGAGGTCACCTCCCCCTGCAAGGGGGAGGTCGGCAGCGAAGCTGCCGGGAGGCGGTCAACTTCGCGGTTTTCGCGTGTGAAGGAGATGACGCATCGCGCGCGTCGGCTCCGCGGAGAGATGACGGATGCTGAAATAATGCTTTGGAAAGCCCTGCGCCGCCGTCAGATCGATGACCTGCAATTCCGTTGTCAGCACGCAGTCGGAAATTATGTCCTCGATTTCTACTGTCCGTCGATCCTGCTTGCGATCGAGATCGATGGAGGCCAACACAATACCACGAGCGGACAGACTGCGGACGCAAGCCGCACCAAGTGGCTGAACAGCAATGGCATCGTTGTGCTGCGCTACTGGAACAACGATGTGCTAGCTAACCTGAGCGGCGTTCTCGAAGATATTGCACGCTGTGCAGATGAGCGCCGCCGCTTGTCACCTCCCCCTGAAAGGGGGAGGTCGGCGGCCAAAGGCCGCCGGGAGGGGGTCAACGACGCACGTACTGACATGACCCCTCCCCGTCGCGCTTCACGCGCCGACCCTCCCCTTTCAGGGGAGGGTGAAGGAGGCAGCGCGCCATGACATCCCCCGCAAATTCTTCTCCCTCCACCACCCCCCTCCTCGCCATCCGTGGCGTCACCGCGAAATACGGCAACATCGTCGCGCTGCGCGGCGTCGATCTCGACGTCTATCCCGGCGAGATCGTCACGCTGATCGGTGCAAACGGCGCCGGTAAATCGACGCTGATGATGACCATTTTCGGCGCCCCCCGCGCGACCGAAGGCCAGATCCTGTTCGAAGGCCGCGACATCACGCAGATGCCGATGCACGAAATCGCGCGCATGGATATCGCGCAATCGCCGGAAGGCCGGCGCATCTTCTCGCGCATGACCGTGATGGAAAATCTGCAGATGGGCGCAGCCGTGATCGGAAGCAAGCATTTCGACGAGGACCTCGAACTCATCTTCAAGATGTTTCCGCGCATCCAGCAGCGCATCAACCAGCGCGGCGGGACGCTTTCCGGCGGCGAACAGCAAATGCTTGCGATCGCGCGCGCGTTGATGTCGCGGCCGCGACTCCTGCTGCTCGACGAGCCGTCGCTCGGGCTGGCGCCGCTGATCGTGAAGCAGATTTTCGACATTATCGCTGACCTGAACGACCGCACCGGCCTCACGGTCCTGCTGGTCGAGCAGAACGCCTTCCACGCCCTGCGCCTTGCCGATCGCGGTTACGTCATGGTGAACGGCGAAATCACCATGTCCGGAACCGGGCGCGAATTGCTCGACAAGCCGGAGATCCGCGCCGCCTATCTCGAGGGCGGCCGCAGGGAGGCCGGATGAATACGACCGTCATTGCCGGGCTTGACCCGGCAATCCATCGACCGAAGACGTTTTGCTCGCGATGGATGCGCGGGTCGAGCCCGCGCATGACCGCTTGCGGCCGCAGGGAGGCCGGATAGCGCCATGCTCACGACCATCGCTCACCTCTTCTATGAAGAGGATTCCTTCTTCGTCTTCCTGCTGGTCACCATCATTCTGGGCGGCGGCGCAGCCTTCCTCTCCGGCCGGGCAATTGCGCTGACCTGGCGCCCATGGTGGCAGGTCGCGGCCTATATGATTGTGCTGGGCGGCGTCGTACGATTTTTTCACATGGCGCTGTTCCAGGGACACCTTCTCTCCCTGCACTATTACGTCGTAGATGCCGCATTCTGTCTTCTGTTCGGGTTCTGGGGTTTCCGGATGACCCGCGCCGGTCAGATGGCCGAGCAATATGGCTGGCTTTATTCCCGTGCCGGTCTGCTCAAATGGGCAAAAAAAAGGCCTGCGCCAAACGCCGCAGCCTCGAAATCCGGCTGACCTTTTCCCCGCTTTGTCGTTAAATCCGTCACGCAGCGGGGGCCGGACTCACTCGGCACAATCATCCCGCCATGCCATCACGAGGGAGTTTCGAATGAAACGGATCACCGCGCTCGGCGCCGCTCTCGGCCTCGCCGTGGCGCTGTCGGGCCAAATCTCGAATCCGGCCAACGCGCAGATCAAATTCGGCGTCGCCGGCCCGCTCACCGGATCGAACGCCGCCTTCGGCGCGCAGTTGAAGAACGGCTTCGAGCAGGCGATCGAAGACATCAACGCAGCCGGTGGCATCCAGGGTCAGAAGATCGTCTCCTCGGTCGGCGATGATGTCGGTGACCCGAAGCAAGGCGTTTCGATCGCCAACAAGTTTTCGTCCGAAGGCGTGAAGTTCGTGGTCGGCCACTTCAATTCCGGCGTCACCATGCCGTCCTCCGAAGTGTATCAGGAAAACGGCATCCTCTCGATCACGCCGGCCTCGACCAATCCGCGCGTGACCGAACGCAATATGTGGAACGTGTTCCGCGTCTGCGGCCGCGACGACCAGCAGGGGGGCGTGGCCGCGGCCTATATCCTCAAGCACATGAAGGGCAAGAAGATCGCCATCGTGCATGACAAGACCACCTATGGTCAGGGCCTTGCCGACGAAACCCGCAAGGGCATCAACAAGGGCGGCATCAAGGAAGTGCTCTACGAGGGCATCAACCTCGGCGACAAGGACTTCTCGGCGCTGGTGTCGAAGATCAAGGCCTCGGGCGCCGACCTCGTCTATTGGGGCGGCCTGCACACCGAAGGCGGCCTGCTGGTTCGCCAGTTGCGCGACCAGGGCGTAAAGGCCCCGCTGTTCGGCGCGGATGGCATCACCTCCGACGAATTCGCCGCCATCGGCGGCCCGGGCGTCGAAGGCACGCTGATGACTTTCGCGCCGGATCCGCGCAAGCGTCCGGAAGCCAAGGCCGTGATCGAGAGGTTCCGCGCCAAGAAGTTCGAGCCGGAAGCCTACACGCTCTACAGCTATGCCGCGGTCCAGATCCTCAAGCAGGCGGCGGATGCGGCCAAGACGCTCGATCCGAAAAAGGTGGCGGCCCAGATCAAGTCCGGCCAGAAGTTCAACACCGTGATCGGCGAATTGACCTTCGACAAGAAGGGCGACATCACCCGCCCGGATTATGTCGTCTACGTCTGGAAGAAGGGCGCCGACGGCAAGATCACCTACGAGGAACTGCCGGCCGACCAGCAGGGGACGTAAGTCCTCGTCACCGACTCCGCCCTCATCCTGAGGAGGCGGCGAAGCCGCCGTCTCGAAGGATGGGGGCGGCCTCGTCCTTCGAGACGCATGGCTTCGCCATGCTCCTCAGGATGAGGCCGAGTGAGACCCGGTCCGTCCCGTGAGGGCGGACCGTTTTCATTTGTGAGATCGCGTCGACGCAGCTACCACCACCCCATGCCCGATTTTTCCCCGCAGCAGGACGCGGCTCTGGTCGCCGTCTCCGAATGGCTGAACGCCAAGCCTGGCACCCGCAGCACCCCGCAGGTGTTCCGGCTGTTCGGCTATGCCGGTACCGGCAAAACCACGCTGGCGCGCCATCTGGCCGAGAGCGTCGACGGCAAGGTCTCCTACGCCGCCTTCACCGGAAAGGCCGCGCTGGTGATGCGCGCGAAGGGCTGCGGCAACGCCTCCACCATCCATTCGCTGATCTACAAGACCCGCGAAACCGGCGAGGAGACTCCCAATTTCGAATTGTGGGACGATGCGCCTGCCTCCAAGGCCAAGCTGATCGTGATCGACGAATGCTCGATGGTCGATGCCGAACTCGGCCGTGATCTGCTCTCGTTCGGCATTCCTCTGCTCGTGCTCGGCGACCCGGCGCAGTTGCCGCCGATCCAGGGCGCCGGCTTCTTCACCGAGGCGGAGCCGGACGCCATGCTCACCGAAGTGCACCGGCAGGCGCAGGACGATCCGATCGTGCGGCTGTCCATGCAGGTGCGCGAGGGCGAACGGCTCGAGCCGGGCCGCTACGGCGAGAGCGAAGTGGTGCTGCGCAGCGATTTCGATCCCGACCGCGTGCTGGAAGCCGACCAGATTCTGGTCGGCCGCAACAATACGCGGCGCGCCTATAACACGCGGCTGCGCGAACGCCTCGGGCGCCAGGAAAGCCTGCCGGTCGCATCCGACAAGCTCGTCTGCCTGCGCAACAACCGCAAGAAGGGCCTGTTCAACGGCGGCCTGTGGACCGTGAAGGAACGCGCCGCGGGCAGATCCGGGAGCGTCCTGACGATGCGCATCGCGCCCGATACCGACGTATCCGGCGCGGCGCTGGGCATCAAGGGCGTGAAGGTGTCGGTCCGGCGCGAATGCTTCCTCGGCGGGATCGAGGATTTCGACTGGAGCCAGCGCAAGAAATACGACGAGTTCGATTACGGCTATGTGCTCACCGTGCACAAGTCACAGGGCTCGCAATGGGATGATGTCGTGCTGTTCGACGAGAGCTTCGCCTTCCCCGACAGCCGCGCGCGCTGGCTCTATACCGGCATCACCCGCGCGGCGAAGAAACTGACACTGGTGGTGTCGTAGGCGTCGCGCACGCCGCGTCGCCCGCTATTGCATGAACCAGCCGTGGCTCACGACCATCGACTGGCCGGTCAGCACATTGCTTTTTGACGCAGCGAAGTACAGCACCGCATCGGCGACGTCGTCGGTCGTGGTGAACTCACCGTCCACCGTATCCTTGAGCATGACGTTCTTGATGACCTGCTCTTCGGTGATACCGAGTTCCCTGGCCTGCTCCGGGATCTGCTTTTCGACCAGCGGCGTGCGCACGAAGCCCGGGCAAACCACGTTCGCCGTGACGTTATGCTCTGCGCCCTCCTTCGCCAGCACTTTCGCAAGGCCGATCAGGCCGTGCTTGGCCGTCACATACGGCGCCTTCAGCTTGGAGGCTTCCTTGGAATGCACCGAGCCCATGTAGATGACACGCCCGTAATTCGCGGCATACATGTGCTTGAGGCAGGCTTTGGTCGTCAGAAATGCGCCGTCGAGATGGATCGACAGCAGCTTTTTCCAGTCCGCGTAGGGAAAATCCACCAACGGCTTCACGATCTGGATGCCGGCATTGCTGACGAGAATGTCGACCTTGCCGTATTTGGCGACGGTATCGGCGACGCCCTTCTCGACCTGCGCTTCGTCGGTCACGTTCATCGCCACAGCAAATGCGTCCGCGCCCTTTGACTTGATCTCGGCGGCGGCGGCCTGAGCGGCGTCAAGATTCAGGTCCGCGATCACCGGAATGCCGCCCTCGGCCGCAAACCGCAATGCGATTTCCTTGCCGATGCCGCTGGCCGCACCGGTGACGATTGCAATCTTCTTGTCGAAACGAGCCATGACGCTACCCTTTCCCTTACTTCAGATAGTCGAACACGACCTCGCCGAGGCCGAGAGTCAGGTCCGCAACATAATGCGTTCCGGCGGATTGCCGGCAATCAGTGCGGCATTGATCGCCCCGATGGAAATTCCCGCAACGCAGTCCGGGTGCAGATTGGCCTCGGACAGCGCCTGATAGACGCCGCCCTGATACGATCCGAGCGCGCCGCCGCCCTGAAGCAGAAGCGCGATGCGTGCGAATGGCGGCCGCTCCCTGACAGGCGCGATCATGGGGCTATCCATGAAGGGAAATCCGAGAAGCGGATGCCGCGGATCGGGCTCGGGTCAGACATGGCATGCGCATGGCTACGACGGTCCCTCTCTCGGCGCTTCGTACCTCTGGAGATTGCAGCCGCGTTCGAGGGCGGAGTGATATCCCGCCGGCGGCCGAGGGCCACATCATAGCGGCCGGTTAATCAACGATTGGTTTAAGGACCACGGATCTTTTGTGACGCCCGATGTTCCTTCGCGTCCGGTCCGCGGCGGCTGCGGCGGGGGCCGCCACAGCCGCCGCGCCGGTTGAGGACGCTACCTTGCGTCGCGTTTCGCCTGCGCGACAGCGGCGGCCTTGCGCAAACGGCCGCGCTCCATCGGATTGATCAGGTTCTGACGGCGCTCATTGGCAACGTTGCGCATTCCGACATGGGCCTGCCGGCTGTTGAACGCGGCTCCGCCGTTATTTTCATCATTCGCCTGTTTCATCGCCAGCGCTCTCCTGGCGCTATCGACCTGTGCGACAGCCGCCCGCATCCTGCGGCGGCGCTCGGCTTCGCTGTTGAGACGGCGCACCGCCATCGCCAGCACGGCGAGCTTGGTCTTGGAACCCTCATCGGATTTCGACGGCGCAGCACCTTTGGGTGCGGCCTTGCCGCGCATCTCACGGCGGCGCTGACTGGCTTGCGTCTGCGCCCTGTCGCGCCGCTCGCGGGTAAGCTTCACCAGTTGCGCGAGATCCTGGTCGGACAATTCCTGGAGCGCTGGATGATGCGACTTCTCCACGAGGTCGCGCTCGTCTTTGTCGAGTGCGCGCGCTTCAGCTTTCTTCGTGATGGCCATCGCCTGTCTCCTCCGGGTGAATATATGCGGACGTTGCCGTGGGATCCGATCCCCGAACCGTCATCGGTCCGGATCTTTCAAAAGGCATGTCGTATGGCTGCGGCGAAATCGGGGCGCGCGCGGGTCTCGCTCTGGCCATCGGCGCGAGGGGCACAATGACGCATCAGCGCGGCTGCGCGAGCAATCGCAGACACCGCATCAGCAGCGCCCTGTCCTTTCGCGGCACCTTGCTCGCGATCTTCCGTTCGACCTCTCCATCACGCAGAATGACGCGATCGAGCAACGCCGCCCCGTCGGGCGCGAGAAAGAGTTGAAACGCCCGCCGGTCCTCGGGTGACGGCCGCCGCTTCACCAAAGCGCGCGCCGCAAGCCGCGACACCAGTTCCGCGACCGTGTTGCGATCCATGAACAGCAGCGCGGACAATTCGTTCTGGTTGATGCCCGGCCGCTGATAGATGGCGATCAGCGCGGCCTTCTGGCGTGGCGTGATAGCCTCGGCGGCGAACTCCTTGGCAAAGATGTCCTCGGCCGCAAAATGCGCGCGCCGCAACAGATGCGACATGACGTTCTCAAGCCGGAAATCATCGAGCGCCGCACGTCCCGCCTTCGACAACGGGCCCGCAGCAATGTCTTGATCTTCGGGCAGCACCGGCCGGCGAGCCCGCGTGGCGCGCTTTTGTGCTGACTGCTTCTTGCCAATGCCCATGCGGCAAGGATTATTGCGTTATGGCGGCAATCTCAATCGCAGTTTTTGTCCGTCGGACCAGCCCCGGCTCGCCTGCTTGACACGTCAAAGCACGCTAAATAGGCTGAATGCACGTATACGTACTAATTGGCGTCTTCCGTTGGGAAGCCCGCCATGGATGCAGGAGATGACCATGAGCCTGTCACGCCGTACGTTTCTGCAGGGCAGCGCCGCATGCGCGCTGCTGCCCGCAACCGCCGCACACGCACAATCTGGCACGGCGCGCATCTATGTCGGTTTTGCCGCGGGCGGCACACTCGACATCATCGCACGCCGCATCGCGGAGAAGATCCGTGCGACCTACGCGGATCCGGTCATCGTCGAAGGCCGTATCGGCGCCGGTGGCCGTATCGCGATCGACGCCACCAAGGCAGCAGCGCCGGACGGAATGAGCATCGTGCTGTCGCCGTCGTCGCCGATCGTGATCTTCCCGCACGTCTATCGCAAGCTGTCCTACGACCCGGTGCTCGACCTCGCGCCTGTCACGCCGGTCTGCTCGAATGCACAGGCCTTCGTGGTCGGACCGGGCGTGCCGGACAGCGTGCGCAACCTTGCCCAGTTCGTCGACTGGGCGCGCGCGAACAAGACCTTCTATGCGACGCCGGCCGCCGGCTCGATCATGCATTTCCAGGGCATGGTCTTTTCCAACAAGGCCGGGCTCGACATGACGCATGCACCCTATCGCGGAATGGCTGCGATCATCCCCGATCTGTTGAGCGGCACGATCGCGACGTCCATGGCGGTCATGGGCGATGTGCTGCCGCATATTCCGAGCGGCAAGCTGCGCCCCCTCGCCGTGACCAGCGCACAGCGGTCGCGTTTCCTGCCGGACGTGCCGACCTTCGCCGAACTCGGTTTTGGCGAAGTCACCGGCATCGACTGGTATGGGTTGTTCGTCCCCGCGAAGACACCGGTCGCGGTGATCGACAAGCTGCGTCAGGCGACGCATGCCGCCATGAAGGAACCCGCGTTCGGCGAGGCGCTCACGCAGATGGGCTTCGACACCTACACGCTGTCGTCGACCGAGCTTGCCGCGCGGATCAAGTCCGAGACCGAATATTGGGGTCCGATCGCGAAGTCGTCGGGCTTCATCATCGACGGCTGACCGGACAACCGCGTGAAACATCCGCATCATGAGGAGAGCGCCTGACTTGCTTCAGGCGCTCTCCTTGTCGTGTCAGCGTTGAGGTCGTCCGCTAAATTCCGCGACCCCAGAACCCGCAATAGCGGTGAATATTCCACTCGATATTCTGCTCGTAACCCGCGAGCGTGCCGTGCTGCGGCAGCCGCACTTCCTTCGTTGCGGGATCGAAGCACTTGCCTTCGTCCGATGCCTTCTTCACCGCCGCCGAGAGGTCGGTGAGAAATGCGAGCTGCTGCTCCATGTCCTTCTTGGTGCCGAGGCGTCCGCCCGGCCCCGGGTGACCGGGAATCTGGCGGTCCCAGTTGAGCGCGAGAGTCTTCTTCAGCGAGTTTTCCCAGTCGCCCGGATAGGAATCGTTGACTGCCAGCCGCGACGGCACCGCGCCGAGGCTGTTGAAGTCGACCGCGAAGATCAGCTTCTCTTTCGGCAGGAACATCACCAGCGACGAGTCGGAGTGATTGCGCCCGGTGTAATGCAGTTCGAGCGTGGTGTTGCCGAGCTTGATCGTGCGCTTGTCGCCGACCACCTCGTCCGGGATCACCACATCCTTGCCCTTCAGCGCGGCCAGCCGCTCCTTGGCGCGGCGATGCGCGACAACGGTGGCGCCCGCCTTCTTGAACGGCTCACCACCGGCAATGTGGTCATAGTGATGATGGCTGTAGATCAGGTACTTGATCGGCGCCTTGGTGATCTTGCGGATCTCGTCGAGATAGGCCTGCGCGGCCTGCGGCCGGCCATACGAAATCGGGTCGGTCGCGATCACGCCCTGCGGCGTGACAATGAACATCGCCTGATGGTTCTGATAGCGGAAGATGTAGACGTTATCGGTGCCCTCGACCTTGGTGGTCGCGAATAGCGGAGCTGCGGCGGGCGCAGCCGGTGCGGCGGCGGGCGCAGGTGCGGGGCTTTGGGCGAGCAATGGGGTCGCAATCAGGGCCGCCAGAGCAACAAGCGAATGCGTCACAATTGTCTTGTGTGTCATTGCGGTGTCCTCCCGCTGCACGAACACCTGATGCTTGTCCGGAATTCCCTCCCCGCGCGAGGAAGCGCGCGATATCGCGCTCGCCCAGTGCTCGGCGTCAGAGCATTGGGCTTCTACGAGGATGAAAAACGCGGATTGAAGCGTGAAAGGAATTTTTTCACATGAAACGCTGAGGCGCGCCGCTGTTCCTGCAGGCCTTTTCCGCCCGGCTAGCCGATGCGGCCCAGCGCCGGGAATGTCTCCAGCAGCCAGAAACTCATCGTGGTGATGGTTCCGGTGAGAAACATGATCCCCGTCAGCACCAACAATCCGCCCATCGCCATCTCGACTTTCTGCATATGGGAGCGGAAACGCGACAGCAGCGCTGCGAACGGCTCGGCCGCGAACGCCGCAAGCACGAACGGTATCCCGAGACCCAGCGAATAGACCGCGAGCAAGCCCGCGCCTTTCGCAACGGTTGCCTCGGAGGCTGCGACCGCCAGGATTGCGGCGAGGATCGGCCCGATACAGGGCGTCCAGCCGAAAGCGAAGGCGAGCCCCATCACATAGGCGCCCCACAGGCCGATCGGCTTGGCCATGCCGAGCCGCTTCTCGCGCAGCAGAAAATCGATCCGGGTCAGACCAAGAAAATGCAGCCCCATGATGATGATGGCGATACCCGCGACGGTCGAAAGCACGTCGGAATAGGCGCGCAACACGCTTCCAATCAGCGTCGCGCTGGCCCCGAGCGCGATAAACACCGTGGAAAAGCCAGCCACGAACAGGCAGGCCGCCATCACTGTCTCGCGCCGCACCCTGCCCTCCGGCTCCTCATCGGCGAGCCGCTCGAGCGAGGTGCCCGCGAGATACACGAGATAGGGCGGAACCAGCGGCAGCACGCAGGGCGAGAGAAAGCTGATCAGACCCGCGATCAGGGCCGCGAAGATGGAAACGTCCGGCATGGCGATGTCATGCCCGCGGGTCTGCGGCGAAGCAAGCGCGCCGGTGCTGCCTCGCCATGATGTGACCTGCCTTGATGGATTCTATGAGCGGGACCGGTAGTCTGGCCGCTCCGCCTCCGGCCTCATCCTTCGAGACGGCTGCTCCGCAGCCTCCTCAGAGTCTGACTCAAAAAGCGATCAATGTTTTGGAGCATAGGCTAGCC
>CAZIKZ010000040.1:0-20103 GCA_964539845.1 uncultured Hyphomicrobiales bacterium | reverse complement strand
CCGGCGCGACGGCGACAGCTACATCATCAACGGCCGCAAATGGTGGACCACCGGCGCGCCCGACAGCCGCGCGAAGATACTCATCGTCATGGGGCGCACCGATCCCGATGCACCCGCGCATAGACAGCAATCGATGGTGCTGGTCCCCATGGACACGCCGGGGGTCAAGGTGGTGCGGCCGCTCTCGGTGTTCGGCTATGACGACGCACCGCATGGCCACGCCGAGGTGCTGTTCGAGAATGTGCGGGTACCCGTCGCAAACATCCTGCTCGGCGAAGGCCGCGGCTTCGAAATCGCACAAGGCCGGCTTGGCCCCGGCCGTATCCACCATTGCATGCGCACGATCGGGCTTGCGGAACGCGCGCTCGAAACGCTGTGCCAGCGCGCACTCACCCGCACGGCCTTCGGCAAGCCGCTGGCCGATCAGGGCGTCACACGCCACTGGATCGCGGAATCGCGCATGGAGATCGACCAGGCGCGGCTTTTGACCCTCCACGCTGCGCAAATGATCGACGAGGTCGGGACCAAGGCCGCCCGCGCCGAGATCGCGATGATCAAGGTCGTCGCTCCGAACATGGCCCAGAAGGTGGTGGACCGTGCGATCCAGGTCTGCGGCGCCGGCGGCCTGTCGCAGGACTTTCACCTCGCCTATGCTTATGCGCGGGCCCGCTCCATCCGCATTCTGGACGGTCCCGACGAAGTGCATCGCGAGACGATTGCAAAGATGGAACTGCGCAAGCACGCCGCGAGCGGCGGGAATGCGGGGTAGCGCAGCGCGCTTACCTCCCCCTGAAAGGGGGAGGTCGATTGCCAACGCGAAGCGCAGGCAATCGGGTGGGGGTCGCTTTGATGCAAGGTTGACCCCCCTCCCCAACCCTCCCCCTTTCAGGGGGAGGGAGCGCACCGTGCATGCCGCTACCCCATGCGCTTCGCGTTATCCCGGAATGACGCTATCGTGGCCGTGATGGACGCCCCCACCCCCTCGAAAGACAAGACGCCGCGCCGCACATCCGGCGAGCGCGATCCCGAGCGCACGCGCGGCGCGATCCTTGCCGCAGCGACCGAGGAATTCACCACGCATGGGCTGAACGGCGCGCGCGTTGACGAAATCGCCAGGCGATCCGGCGTCAACAAGCGAATGATCTATTACTATTTCGGAGACAAGAACGGCCTCTATCTCGCCGTGCTGGAGGAAATCTACGCGGATATCCGCAACGCGGAAATCAGGCTGCACCTCACCGATCGCGATCCCGTCGACGCCATGCGGGAACTCGTTGCCTTTACCTGGAACTATTTCATCGAACACCCTGAATTTCTCAGCCTGCTCAGCACCGAGAACCTGCACCGGGCGCAACATCTCAAGACATCCAAGAAAATCCGCGAATTGCATTCACCGCTGGTCGGGATCATCACCGCCCTGCTCGCGCGTGGCGTGAAGGCGAAGGCGTTCCGCCCCGGCATCGACCCGGTGCAGCTCTACATCACCATCGCCTCGCTTGGTTTCTTCTACATGTCGAACCGCTTCACCCTGTCCACGATTTTCGGCCGCGATCTCGGGAATGCGGAAGCGCTGGCCGAACGCGGCAGCCTCATCGAGGACGTGGTGCTGCGCTATTTGCGGCCGTAAGGCGGTGCGAAAACGCTGTGGCGCTGCAGAAGAGGACGTAAATCCCTCTTGACGCTCCGCACCCGGGCGTGGTGCATTTGTAACCAGATGGTTACTTAGCGGAAAGTCGAAGCTCGGCGACGGTGTCGCCTCAACCTCAACCCCGCTAACATCAGCAAAACCGGCAAAAAGCCGGATTCTCATATCGTTTCATGGGAGGAACGACAGATGCTGCGAACAACGACCATTCTTGCGTCCGCGGTCCTCGCGCTGACCAGCACCGCGTCCGCGCAAACTTATCCCTGGAAGCCAGAGCGCCCGATCACGATCATCGTCCCCTGGGCCGCGGGTGGCTCGACGGATCAGGTGACCCGCGTAGCAGCGATCGAAGTCGAAAAGGCGCTTGGGCAGAAAGTGGTGATCGTCAATCAAGGCGGCGCCTCCGGCTCGATCGGAACCAAGTCCGCACTCGAAGCGCCCAAGGACGGTTATACCTGGACTGCCGGCGCGGCGAAGGACATCGGCACCTATGCTGTAAGCGGGCTGCTCGACACCAAGTTTAGCGACTGGCGTCCCTATCTCAGCGTGGTCAACGTGTCGGTGCTCGGGGTCAATCCGGGTACACCCTACAAGGACGCGAAAGATATCGTGAATGCGATGAAGGCCAAGCCGAACGGTGTTTCGGTCGCGACGGCCGGCATCAATTCGTCGGGCCACTCGGCGGTCGAAGCCTTCACGCGGGCACTGGGCCTCACCTACAAGCACGTGAGCTATGACGGCGGCAATCCGGCGGTGAATGCGACGGTCGCCGGCGAAACCGAAGCGACGACCCAGCTCGCGGTCGAACAGGCGGCGATGATCCGCGCCAAGCGGCTGCGTCCGCTCGCCGTGCTGTCCGACAAGCCGCTCGAACTCGAAGGCTACGGCACCATTCCACCGGTTACGGCCTCCGTCGAAGGCTTCAAGCCGGACGCGAATTATTTCGGGATCTTCATCCACAAGGACGTGCCGGCCAATGTGCGCGAGACCATGGATATGGTCTGGAAAAACGTGATCGCGAATTCCGAGACGATCAAGAAATACGCCGCGTCCAACGGCGCGCAATTCGCGCCGGTCTATGGCGACGAAGCCGTGAAGGCTGCGATGCCCGCCATACGATCGACCGCGTGGCAATTGCACGAGGCCGGCAAGTCGAAGGTGTCGCCGGATACGGTCGGCATCGCGAAGCCGTAAGCCGCTGGGTCCGGTACTTGGTTGATCAGGGTCATTCCGGGGTGCGCAGAAAGGCGCGAACCCGGAATCCAGAAATGAGTCACTAACTTGCGTAGCTGGATTCCGGGTTCGCGAGCGTTGCTCGCGCCCCGGAATGACGGGGGACCTTCTTGGACGACCGCAAAGCATCGCCCTTCGCCGACCTGATTTCCGGGAGCGTTTGGCTCGTCCTCGCCATTGCCATCATGATCGGCAGTTGGAAGATGGATCGCCTCCTCCATCTCAAGGTGCCCGTCTACACCGCCCCTGGCGTCGTACCCGGTCTGCTCGGGCTGGCTCTCGCGATCATGGGGGCGCTGCTGATCCTGCGTTCGATCCGGGCCGGAGCGTTGGGGCAGCGAGCCATGCCGACGTTCAGCTTCCGCACGCATTGGCGGCTGCTCACCGCGATCGTGCTCTGCTTCGCCTACGCGCTCGGCCTGATCGGCAGCGGTCTGCCGTTCTGGCTCGCGACCGCCGTGTTCATCGCGGTGTTCGTATTCGTGTTCCAGTACGAGGAGCGAAAAGCCGTCGGCACGCTCGTGCGCGGCGCGGTCGTCGCTGCGGCCTACGGCCTAATCTGCGGCGGCGTCATCTTTTATGTGTTCCAGGAAGTGTTCCTGGTCCGTCTGCCCTGACCCGCAAATGTTCGACGGTCTCCAACTCTTCGCACATTCGATCGCAAATTTCGCGACGCCGACCACGATTCTCTATGCGCTCGGCGCCTGCCTGATCGGGTTGATCATCGGCGCGTTGCCTGGGCTGACCGCGACCATGGGCGTCGCCCTGATGACGACGCTCACCATCTCCCTGCCGCCGAACATCGCGTTGCTGATCCTCGTCTGCACCTATGTCGGCGCGATCTATGGCGGCAGCCGCACCGCAATCCTGCTCAACATCCCCGGCACACCCGCCTCCGCCGCCTCTTGTCTCGACGGTTACGCCCTCGCGCGGCAGGGACTCGCGGGCCGCGCCATGGGGATCGCCACCTCGGGCTCCGTGATCGGCACCTGGATCGGGATGCTGGCGCTGGCGACCCTGACACCGGTCCTCGGCGAGGCCGCCCTGAAATTCGGCGCCTACGAATTCTTCTGGCTCGCGATCTTCGGCGTCGTCATTTCCGGAAACCTCACCGGCGACGACCCGCTGAAGGGCTGGATCGCGGGCTTCCTCGGACTGTTCGTCGCCGCGGTCGGCCAGGAAGGCATGTATGCCTATGACCGCTTCACCTTCGGCATCCACGATCTCTCCGGCGGCATCTCGCTGATCCCGGCCCTGGTCGGTGCCTTCGGCTTTGCCGAAGTGCTGACCGTGATCAAGGACCGGCCGCCGAAAATCATCATCAATGCCTTCGACACCGTGATCCCGCGCATCCAGGACGTGACGAAATACTGGCGCACCGTCATTCGCTCCGGCCTGATCGGCACCGGTATCGGAATCGTGCCCGGTGTCGGCGAGGACGTGGCAGCCTGGAGTTCCTATGCCGCGGCGCGCCGCGCCAGCAAGGAGAAGGAAAAATTCGGCAAGGGGTCGATTGAAGGCCTGATGGCGGCGGAGACCGGCGACAATGCCTGCGTTCCGGGCTCTGTGATCCCAGTGCTGACCCTCGCCGTGCCGGGCTCCGCACCCGCGGCGGTGCTGCTCGCCGCCATGCTGATCCACGGCGTCCAGCCTGGCCCCCTCATCATGGTGAACAACCCGCAATTCGTCTACGACGTGGTCACGATGATGCTGTTCGCCAGCATCGGCATCCTGATCTACGGCCTGACGCTGACACAGCTTCTGGTGAAGATATTGCAGGTGCCGCAGACGCTGGTGATGCCGGTTGTGTTTGTCCTGTGCGCGGTGGGCTCCTTCGCCATCGCCTCGCGCTTCTTCGATATTTACGTCATGCTGGCCTTCGGGATCATCGGGTTCATCCTGCGGCAGTTCAATTATCCGATGGCGCCGCTGGTGCTCGGCATCGTGCTGGGCGACCTGCTTGACAAGAATCTGCGACGAGGACTGACGCTGTCGGACGGCGATCTGTCGCCGTTCTTCACCCGCCCGATCAGCTTCGTGATGTTCTGCCTGGTGGCCGGTACGATCCTGATGAACGTTTCGGCCTTCACGAATGTCGTCAGCCGGCTGTGGGCGGCCGTCACTGCGCCCTTGCGCCGCAAGTCGAGCGACGCCTAGAACGGCACATGCGTATTTCACTCTGTAGCGAAGTGCTGGCCGATCACGACTTTGCGCGGCAATGCGAGCTGGCCAAACAAATGGGCTATGACGGGCTCGAGGTCGCGCCTGTCACACTCTCGTCCGAACCCCACCTGTTGCCGGCCGAGCGGCGCAAGGAGATCCGGCGAATCGCCGAAGACGCCGGCGTCCCGGTCACCGGGCTGCATTATCTTCTGCGCGCTCCCGAAGGCATGTCGATCACCTCGACCGACGCAGCCGTCCGCGCGCGCACCGTCGATGTGATCCGGCGCCTGATCGCGCTGTCGCACGACCTCGGCGGCAAAGTCATCGTGCATGGTTCGCCGGCGCAGCGCCGGCTCGAACCGGGACACGAGCAGGAGAGCTACCGCTACGGTGTCGAATGCTGGGTGGCGATTGCGAAGGACGCGGAGGACGCGGCCGTGACCTATTGCGTCGAGCCACTGCATCAGCCCGACGCGAATTTCGTCAACACCGTGGAGGAAGCCGCCGCAATCGTGCGCCAGATCGGCAGCCCGGCGGTCCGCACCATGATCGACTGCTCTGCGGCCTCGATCTGGGAAAAGCAATCGGTGCCCGATCTGATCCGGCAATGGATGCCGTCCGGGCTGATCGCGCATATCCATTTCAACGACCCTAACCGGCGCGGCCCGGGCGACGGTGCGCTCGCCTTCGGTCCGATCATCACGGCACTGCGCGAGACCGGTTACACAGGAAATGCCGCGATCGAGCCGTTCATCTACATCCCCGACGGCACGAGCTGCGCCGCGCGCAATATCGGTTACATGCGCGGTGTGATCGACGGTCTGGGCTAGCCGCCACCACGCCTCTCAGAGGTATTTCACGGCAATTCTCTCGCCTTCTCAGACACATGAGCAGGCAGGCCGGTCCTGCATGGGAGCTTTGCAGCCAGGGCTGGCCGGAAACCTTTCAATCGGCTGCGGGCAACGCCATCTCCAGAACACCAGACAAGAACCCGATGGAAGCGCCTCGATTTGAGGCGACCGGAATCCAATGCTTGAAAATTCCTCGATGAACCTGTCCGTCCCGCTGACGGAAATGCGAACGCGCGTCACGACGCGCGCTCGATCACGCGAGACGATGGCAAACATCGAGCTTTTTCGCTCTCTTGAGGCATCAGCCATCGCGGACCTCGACCGGCAATGCACCTGGCGAAAATACCCGCGCAATGACTGGATCGTCGAGCTTCACGATAATGGCGACGATGTCTTCTTCATCATCAGCGGCACGGTGCGCCTGAAGATTCCCGAATCCTCAGGGCGCGAGGTTCTGTTTCAGGATCTCGATGCCGGAAGTTACTTCGGCGAAATGGACGCAATCGATGGAAAGCCCCGTGCCATCGGCGTCATGGCGGTTACCGATGTTGTGATCGCACGCATGCCGCGCGCGGTATTCCGAACCGCGATCTGCCGCCATCCGGATGCCGCGGACCAGATTCTCCTGCGGCTCACAGGGATTATCCGCACGCTTACGAACCGCGTTCGCGAGTTCACGACGCTCGACGTCAGGCACCGTGTGTATGCGGAATTACTGCGGCTTTCACGTCAATCGGACGACGCCAAAGACGTCGCGGTCATCTCGCCCCCGCCGGTACAAGCGGCTATCGCTGCGCGGATCAGCACGCGGCGCGAGACGGTGGCGCGCGAAATGAAGACACTGGAGCGCGCCGGGCTGATCGAACGCAAGCGCGGTGCTTTGATTCTGAAGAACACGAAGCAATTGCAGTGCATGCTCAAGCATGAAGCCGGCTGCGAGAATCCAGACCTGTGACGCTTCTTAAATAAAAAGGCCGGCGAGACGCCGGCCTTTTATCGGTTGCGGCACCGCGTGCACATTTAGTTGTGAACGTCGCGGCGCAACATCAGGCGCACATTCGGATCTGGATCCTGTCCCTGATACTTGCCCCATTCATAGACCGCCGTTGATCCCGGCGCTGCATGGGTGACTGGTGCGTGCGGCGGCACCTGGGCACGAGCGGCAGCCGCCGAGGGGCTCACGCGATGGCGATTGGTTTGCGCATCCGCCGCGGTGGCCGCGACCGTGCCGGCAAACAAGGCAATCGCGAGGGTGGCAGTGATCTGGCGTTTCATCGTGGTACTCCGAGTTTCATTGGCGCAAGGCCAGTGAACTGAAGCTAGTGATCCGCCCCGCATCGCGATGTGCGAAATCGCACAGATCGTTCCGCAGGTGCGCAACCGGGCCCGTTCAGCCGCACATTACCGTCCGTCACGCAGCGCGCTGCGCTGGATCTTGCCGGTAATGGTCTTCGGCAGCGCCGTCAGGAACTCGATGGCCCGCGGATATTTGTAGGGCGCGATCTGGGCTTTCACGAGGTCCTGCAATTCGCGCTTCATCGCATCGCCGTTCGCGGCACCATCACGCAGCACGACGTAAGCCGCAACGATCTGACCACGCTCATCGTTCGGCAGGCCCACCACCGCGCACTCGGCAACAGAAGCGTGCTGCAGCAGCACACCTTCTACTTCCGAACCGGAGATGTTGTAGCCCGCGCTCACGATCATGTCATCGGTTCGGGCGTGGTACCAGAAATTTCCCTCGGCATCGGTCTCGAACGCATCGCCCGTCAGGTTCCAGCCGGCCTGCACATACTTCGCCTGCCGCTCGGGATCGTCGAGATAGCGGCATCCGGTCGGACCGCGCACCGCGAGTCTTCCGACCTGCCCTGCCGGAAGTGGATTCATGTCGTCATCGACCACCACCGCGCGATAGCCGGGAGCGGCCTTGCCGACACAGCCCGGAAGAGTCTGCGTCTCCTGATTGATCAGGAAGCCGTGCAGCATTTCGGTCGAGCCGATCGAATTCATCATCCGCACGCCGCTCGCGCGGTACCAGCCCTCGAACACTGTGAGCGGCATATGCTCGCCGGAAGAAATACAGCTCTTCAACGAGGAAACATCGTAGCCAGCCGCAAGCGGGGTCATCGCGCGATACAGCGTCGGCACCGTGAACAGCCGAGACACGCCTTCGCGCTCGATCGCGGACAGCATGGCTTCCGGTGTCGGCTGTTCCAGCATCACGGCCGAACCGCCGAAGCGCAGCGGGAAGACCAGCATCGCGCCGAGCCCGAACGTGAAGGCAAACGGTGCCGAACCGAGAAACACATCGTCAGGCCCGGGCTTCAGGATATGTTGCGGCAAGCAATCGGCGATCGCCAGAACATCGCGGTGGAAATGCACTGTGGCCTTGGAGAGGCCGGTGGTGCCGGACGTGAATGCGATCAGCGACACGTCATCATGGGACGGTATGACATTGTCGAACGAACCGCTCTGGCGAGCCATGCGCGCTTCAAGACCATCCGCCGCGTCGGTATGAAAATGAACGGTCTTGAGACCGGGCGCTGACGGCGCAGCCTTGTCGAGCTCGTCGGCAAGCCGCGCATCGCACAGCGCGAACTGCACTTTCGCCTTGCCGAGCATGTAGGACAATTCGGCTGCGCGCAGGAGAGGCATGGTCGCAACCGCGATACCGCCCGCCTTCAGCACGCCAAGCCAGGCCGCAGCCTTCATCGCATTGTTCGCGGAACGCAGCAGCACACGGTTTCCGGGCACAAGCCCGAGGTCGTCGCGCAGCACGGCCGCAATGCGGTTCGCCTTGTCGAGCAGCTCCTCGTAGGTCCAGGTCACGGCCGGCGTACGGATCGCGAGCCGCGGCCCGAAACCCGCCTCGACCTGCCGGTCGATCAGTTCGACCGCGGCGTTGAACCGCTTCGGATAGCCGAGCGCATCAAGGCCCTCGAATTCAGGGCACAAATCGGGTGCGGGCAGATGGTCGCGCGCGAAGCTGTCAGGAAAAGCGCTGGAATCGAGCATGGAGTGTTGCCGGAGACGTGGACTGTTTCGAAACCTATCCGCGCGGAATAAGCACTGACAACCGGCGGGGCCCGTCCGATTGACGGGCCTGTCCCAGACGCATACATCCATCTGGATATAATTCAAAATGCGAGCGCAACCATGTGGCGTCCCCCGGAGCGCATCCAGTTCGAAGCGAAACACGGCCGGATCCCCACCGGCGCGGAGGCACAGGCCTCGCGGCTGTTCTCGCCCGTTTCGGTCGGCCCGGTCACGCTCGAGCAACGCACCTGGGTGCCGGCCATGGTGCCGTGGCGCGCAACGGACGATGGCTTCGTCACCGATGCCGTGGTTGAGTGGTATGCCCGCTTCGCGAAGGGGCAGCCCGGCGCGATCGTGGTGGAGGCAACCGGTATCCGCGACGTCCCGAGCGGCCCCCTCATGCGCATTGGCGACGACCGGTTCATCCCCGGCCTGAAACGGCTGGTCGATGCCGTCCGGGAGGCGAGCGATGGCCAGTCGCGGGTGTTCATCCAGCTGATCGATTTCCTTTCGATCCGGCGCCGGCCGGACGCCAAGAAATATTTCGAGCGCTTCCTCGCGATCACCGATGCGCATCGCGCTGCCCTTCCCGGCCTGAGCGACGCCGATATCCGCGCGGCGCTCGCCGGCATGAAGCGCGACGAATTTGCGAAAGTTCTGAACGAGCGCGAACTGGAGTCGCTGGAATTCGGCTATCGCGAGCGGGTCACCGATATGGACCTGCCGCATGTCCGCGATTTGCCGAACGTGCTGCCCGACCTGTTCGCCGGCGCATCGCTGCGCGCGCAAATTGCCGGCTTCGATGGTGTCGAACTGCATTACGCGCACGCCTATACGATGGCCTCGTTTCTCTCGCGCAAGAATACGCGCGATGACGGTTACGGCGGCTCGCTGGAAAACCGCGCGCGGCTGCCGCTCGAAGTGTTCAAGGACGTTCGTGCTCGCACGCGGCCGGACTTCGCGGTCGGCTGCCGCTTCCTGGCCGACGAATGCATCGCGGGCGGCAGCGACGCGGATGACGCGGTCTATTTCGGCGTCGCGTTTTCCAAAGCCGGCATGGATTTCATCTCCACCTCGCGCGGCGGCAAATTCGACGACGCCAAGCAACCGGGCGTCGGAGGCGCGGCCTATCCGTATACCGGGCCGAGCGGCTACGAGTGCATGCCGCAATATATTTCCGACCAACGCGGTCCGTTCGGCCGCAATGTCGATGCCACGACTGCGATCCGCAAAGCTATTCATGCCGAAGGGCTCAACACGCCGGTCGTCTGCACCGGCGGCGTTCATAATTTCGAATTTGCCGAGCAGATGCTCGCCGATGGCAATTGCGACATCGTTGGCTCCGCGCGTCAGTCGCTCGCCGACCCGGACTGGTTCCTGAAGACGAAACTGGGGCTTGGCGATCAGGTCCGCATCTGCGAGTTCACCAATTATTGCGAAGGCCTGGATCAAAAGCACAAAACGGTCACCTGCCAGCTCTGGGATAAGGAGGCTCTTGCCGATCCGAAGGTCAGCAAGACAAAGGACGGCAAACGCCGCCTGGTCGCACCGGAATGGTCCCCTCAGCAATGAGCCGCAGCATCGAGATCAGCGAAGTCGGCACGCGCGACGGCCTGCAGATCGAGCGCAACTTCGTCCCGACCGAAACGAAAATCGCTCTGATCGACGCGCTTTCAAAGACAGGCCTGACAAAAATCGAGATCACCGGCTTCGTGCATCCGAAGGTGATTCCGCAGCTTGCCGACGCCGAGACGGTTGCCACCGGCATCAAGCGCGAGCCCGGTGTGCGCTACGGCGCCTTTATCCCGAATGCGCGTGGCGCCGAGCGGGCTATCGCCTGCGGTATCGACGATCTGAAGGTCGGCGTTGCGGTCAGCGACAGCTTCAACAGGCTGAACGTCCGCATGACCACCGAAGAAGGCATGAAGGCGATCAATGAGATCGCTGCCGCCGCGAAAGGCACGAACAGCCGTCTGGTCGGCGGTATCGCCACCGCCTTCGGCTGCCCGTACGAAGGACCGGTGTCGCGCGACCGAATGCACAGCATGACGGCACAGTTGCTCGAGCACGGCGCTCCGATCATCTATCTCGCCGACACCACGGGTGTCGCGAATCCGGATCGCATCCGCCGCACGGTCGAGGATTTGCGGACCGCCTTCCCGAGTGCCGAGCTGGGTCTGCACCTGCACAATACGCGCGGCCTCGGCATCGCCAATGCGCTTGCCGGACTCGATTGCGGGATTCGCCATTTCGAAGGCTCGATCGCCGGTCTTGGAGGCTGTCCGTTTGCGCCAAGAGCCGTCGGGAATATCTGTACCGAGGACTTCGTGCATATGACGCACGAAATGGGGATCGAAACCGGCATCGATCTCGACGCACTGATTGCCGTTGCGCAATCGGCGCAGGACGCGCTCGGTCGCACCCTGCCCGGCATGGTGATGAAGTCGGGCAAGGCTTCGGAGCTGCACGCCATGGACGCGGCACGCGTGAAGGTGGATTGATTGCTTCGTCATTCCGGGGCGCACGCCGAAGCTCCGAAGGAGCGCAGGCGAGCGAACCCGGAATCCAGAGGCATCCTCATTCCTTACTGGATTCCGGGTTCGCCGCTTCGCGGCGCTCCGGAATGACAAAGTGCTCCTATCCCGCCAGTGGAGCTTGCAGAATCCGCCGTCGCTGCTTGATCAGATATTCCAGACGGCTGAGCGCAATCTGCAACGCGCTTGCGTCGGTCTCGTCCCGCTTTTCGCGGGACAGCTCAGTCCGCAGGATTTCGTCGATCTCGTCCTCGATCTGATCGAGATCTTCCTGGCTGGCCGCATCGCGTATACGCCCTGTGATATTATAAAGTCGTTCGGGTGGATGGCTGCCTTCCGGCGCCGGCATCATGAATTTCCAGAACGCCGCCACCATCGAGCTCAACATGCCGAGCAGCATTGAGGCATAGAAGAACTGGTCACCGTATTTGTCGAAGATCGTTTTCACGTCGCCGCTGAAATAGGCCGCAGCGCCCGGATGGATCGGGATCGCCGCATCCTTTTCGGTACTCGGCGCAGCGATCTGCGCAAGGATGGGATACTCGCCGATCATATTGCTGCGGGTTTCCATGATCGTCTGCGTGAGCTGGGTCGCGGTGTCGTCGTCCAGCTTCTCCTTCGCGATCAGATAGACCGGGACGCGCAGCGTGGTCAGGTCGTCGTCAGGGATTGCGGGCGAACCGCGGATCGTGCCCTTCGGAATATCGAAACTCTCATAGGAGCCGATGGATGCCGCGATCGCGCCAGCGGACTCGATGGACAGGAGCGTCGGGCTTTTCTTGGCATCGCGCGGAAAGAAATTGCGCAGCATCGCGAGATAGCGGCCGGAGATCGGCGAGACGAGCAGCAGCGCATGGACCTTTTTTGGTCTGGATTGCCGCGGGTACATCGGGCAATGCGAGGTCCACAAACTTCGTCTTGCCGCGCGTGAGATCGTATTCGCTGTCCAGAACGGAAGCGATCCGTTGATTGACCGGCCCTCCCACCACGCCGATGGTTTTGCCTTTGAGGTGATCGAGATCCGTGACCGACGTACCCGGCAAACCGAGCAACATCACCACGCCATGCGTGATCACCACCACAGTTCGCGCGCCCTTGAGATCGGTGGCGTCGCCGCGCACGATCGCGAGATCGGCCTCGCCTTTGACGAACTTCTCGGCCGCTCCCAGTGGCGTGCCGGTGTCGACAACCTTCAGGCGGATACGGGAATTGGCGGTCGAGCCGAGCTTGGACGCGAGCGCGTTCATCAGCCGCGCGCTCTCACCATCCAATGAGCCGGCGGCGACGGTCAGCGTGACCGGACGCATTGAATATCGATAGGCGTAAAAGCCGAGACCCGCCGTCAAAACGACGAGACCGAAGACCAACGCTATTCTTACCAGGCGCGTAAGATGCATGACGGGTCCGATCCGCTGCGGAAGTCTATCACTCGCCCCCGCGCTGCTCCATCGGATAAAGCCCAACCAGCCGCGAGATCAAGACCGCGATAAAGAATACGCCCGTCAATTGCTCCAGCTGGCTGAACGAACGGGCAAAGGGCGCGACCGGCGTGATGTCGCCGAAGCCGGTCGATGTCAGGGTCGCGATGCTCAGATGCATCATGTCCGCAAGCAGCGGCGCTCCCTCATCGGGCACGGCACCGGCCGCTCGCGGGATTAAAAACGATCCGGGGGACAGGATTTCAATCATCGCGTAGGCACCGGCCCAGGCGAAGGCGAGCAGGATATACACGCTCAGCGCCGCATGGACACGGTCGGCATAGAGCGGGCCGAACGACAAGACGTGACGCAGGATCACACCGGCCGTGTAGAAACAGAAGATGGCAAACGACGCCATCATCGCGGCCTCAACCGATCTGTTATCCGAAATGAGCCATGCAGCCTGGAAGCAGAAGGTCGCGACGGCGAACACAATTCCGATTGCACGCAAGTGCCTGGCCCGGCTTGCCGCCAACGTCCCGGCGATCAGAATAACGATGACGATGACGCCGCCCGCTATCCGCGCGATTGTGCCGCCAAGCACCAAGGGATGCAGGCCGACATAAAGCAGCAATGCGACCAGCAGAACGCTGCCGGACCCGCCGTAGCGGAACACTTCGGACTGGCTCGGACCTGTGGGAAGCATGGCGAATCGCCGTTGGACTGGCTCAAGTTTGCCACAGCTCGCGTCATACTTCTCGCCATTCTCAGCCGCGGTACCCGATCTTTCGCGAAATCGCGTCGGCTGTCTCATAGACCATCGGGCGCAACGCTCGCTCGCCGCCGATGGTGTCGGACAGCTTTTCCGGCACGATCACCGTGACCGCGGCGACCACACGGGAGTCGTGATCACGGATCGGAAAGGCAAGACTGACCAGTCCCGGATCGACCATCGACCGATGGAAGACATAACCGCGTTTACGGTCCGCCACGACCTGACTGTTAAAATCCTGGACCGGTGGCACCGCCTGCGCACCGCGCAATTCCTTGCGGAGCTTGTCATAAACCCCGCGCAGCCTTTCTTCGTTCTGAAACGCGAGCATGACACGGCCGCATGAGGTCGTGTGCGCCGGCAAACGCGCGCCCAGTTGCAGGTTACTGACGAGTCCCGCATTCGGCAGCGCACGCGCGAGATAGACGGCGTGCCAGCCGTCGAGAATCGCGACATGGGCGGCGGAGTTGGTGCGATCGCTGAGCACGCGCAGGAACGGCTGTGCTGTTTCGGTGATCGGCTGCGCGTGCAGATATTCAAAGCCGAGATCGAGCGTCTTTGACGTCAGCCGATAACGCCGCGTCTCGGAATCGCGCGCGATGAACCCATCGGCCTCGAGCGTATAGACCAGCCGGTAGGTCGCCGAACGCGTCAGCCCAAGTCCCGCGGCGAGTTCCGCCAGGGTCTTCGCCGGCTTGCTGCGCGGAAACAGTTGCAGCAGGGCAAGCCCGCGTGACAACCCGGGCACGATGTAGCGTGGATCGATGCGGTCGTCGGCATCAGGATTGGTCGAGGCAGCAGCGTCCGCATTGGCAGCTTTTCGGCTTGGCATCGGTCGGCGTTCTCCCGGGTTGTTTTCTATATCAAACATTCGGTTGACATGACAAACCTACTCTCCTACCCGAACGGCCTGAAGTTCAGGAGAAGCGACATGGGACTGACGGCCGATATGGGGCGCTTCGTCGCCGCTCTGCGTTACGACATGGTGCCCGCGGACGCCGTCAAAACGGTCCGGCTCGGCTTCACGGACTGCGTCGCCTGCATGATCACCGGCTGGAACGAGCCGGTAACGCGCACCACCGCGCGCGGCCTCGGCATCGTCCATGACGGCGCCAACACTCCGTTGGCTGCCCTGCAGGCACCCGCCCCCGAGCGCGCACTGGTCTACGGCGTCGCCTCGCACGCCATCGACTATGACGATACCGGCCTCGCCGGCCACCCGAGCGCAATTCTGGTTCCGACCATCCTGGCCGAAGCGGCAGAGAGCGGCGCCGACGGGCGCGCGATGATCACCGCCTATGTTGCCGGATACGAAATCTGGGCCGAAGCAACGCGCCGCGACGCCGATCAGCATCATCGCAAAGGCTGGCATCCGACCGCGATGTTCGGAACGATTGCGGCGGCCGCCGCGGTGTCCTCGCTGCGCGGCCACGACGCCGGGATGGCAACGCGCACGCTTGGCGTTGCCGCGTCGCTCGCCGGTGGCATCGTCGGCAATTTCGGTTCGATGACGAAGCCCTATCAGGTCGGGCGCGCGGCGCAGTCCGGTTTGCTGGCGGCACGGCTGGCAGAAGCCGGTCTCACTTCGACCGAAACCGCAATCGAAGACGATCTGGGCTTCCTGCGCGCGATCTCTCCGAAGGGCCAGGTCGATACAAAGACGCCGGCGAATTTCGGCAAGGACTGGGGCATCCTGCGCGCGGGCATCAACATCAAGCTCTACCCTGTCTGCTACGCCGTGCATCGCGCCATCGACGCGGTGATCGACATGCGCAAGCTCAACCCGGTGAAGGCCGAGGACGTCGAGGCGATCGATCTCGAAATCGGCGAAACCCAGGCTGAAATCCTGCGCGTGCATCGTCCGACCAATGGCCTCGATGCGAAAATCTCCGGCGAATTCGCCATGGCCTCGGCCATCGTCGCCGGTGCCTGCGGCAATGCCGAACTCACCGATGCGTTCGTCAACCGGCCGGACGTGCAGGATCTGATCCGCAAGGTCCGCATCGTGACAACGCCCGAGCGCGACGATCACGAGCCGGCGCATTCGCCGTTCGACCGCGTGACGCTACATGTGCGCGGCGGCAACAAGCTCACGACCGATGCGGTCGCGCGGCCGCGCGGTCATTTCCAGCGGGGCGTCGAAACCGAGGCGATGTGGATGAAGTTCGAGGATTGCGTGAAGCCGACGCTCGGCGAGCAAGGCACCCGCGCGCTGTTCGATACGATCCAGAATCTCGATCGCATGACCTCGATCGACGGCTTCGGCGTGTTCCCTGCCGGCAAGCGGGCTGCGAGCGCGGCCTGATACAACGATTTGAAGCACAGGAGCCGGGATACAGGCATGGACGGTCTCAAGCATCTTCTGGTGGAGCGGCCCGCGCCGGGTCTGATGGTGGTCCGCTTCAACCGCCCCGAAGTCCATAACGCGCTGAACACCGCGACCTCCGAGGACCTCTACAAGGTCTTCGGCAAACTCGCCTTCTATCCCGACGACGTGCGTTGCGTGATCCTGACCGCGACCGGCGAAAAGGCTTTCAGCGCCGGCGGCGACCTGAAGGAACGTCAGGGCATGACTGACGAGCAATGGCGTTCGCAGCACGCCATCATCGAGGAAGCCGCGTACGCGGTGATCAATTCCGCCGTGCCGGTGATCGCCGCGGTGAACGGCGTCGCGTTTGGCGGCGGCTGCGAACTCGCGCTGTGCTGCGACTTCATCTATGCAGCGCGCAATGCGCGTTTCGCCCTGCCGGAAGTCACCCGCGGCATCATGCCTGGCGCCGGTTCGACGCAGAACCTGCCGCGCGCGGTCGGCATCCGGCGCGCCAAGCAGATCATCATGAGCGGCCTGCCGTTTTCGGCCGATCAGGCCTACGAATGGGGCATGGTCAACGAGGTTTGCGAGCCCGCTGACTTGATGCCGAAGGCAATGGAGCTTGCAAAGACGATTTGTGACAACGCGCCGATCTCGGTGCGGCAGATCAAGAAGGCGATCAATGCCTCGATGAACATGGATCTGCAATCGGGGCTTGCATTCGAAATTCAATGCTACGAGCGCATGATCTCGACCGAGGACCGGCACGAGGGCGTGCTGGCGTTCAACGAGAAGCGCAAGCCGCAATTCAAAGGGCGCTAGCCGCCAATGTTTGATCGGCCAACACCGTGGTTGGACTGACCAGTCTCACGTCACTACAATAGTCGCAACGACGCCGAACGGCGCCAGCATCGGGCAATCCGCCGACCCGAATGGGAGGATATAGAATGAGACTTTGCACACGCGCCGCATTTCTTGCGCTCGCAGTATCGGGGCTTGCGCTCACGGCCGGCGCTGCGCTTGCACAGGACAAGTGGCCGAGCCGCGCGATCACCCTGATCGTGCCCTACCCCCCTGGCGCCTCGACCGACTTTATCGCCCGCCTGATCCGCGATCCGCTCGAGGAGCAGCTCAAGGTGCCTGTGGTCGTGGAAAACAAGCCGGGTGCCGGCGGCACCACGGGTGCGGCGCTGGTCGCGAAATCCGCTCCGGACGGCTACACGTTTCTCGTGACGGTGAACGCGCCTGTCACCATGAATTCCCACATGCAGAAAAACTTTCCCTTCGACCCGATGAAGTCCTTCACACCGGTGATCAAGGTCGCCGATGTGGTGATGACACTTGCAGTCAACGCCAAGCTGCCGGTCAACAGCGTCCAGGAACTGATCGACTATGCGAAAAAGAATCCCGATCAGAAGATGAGCTTCGGCAGCGCCGGCATCGGCTCCGCGCATCATATCGCGGGCGAATTGCTGAAACAGAAGACCGGCCTCAACATGGTGCACGTGCCCTATCGTGGCGGCGGTCCAGCCATCCAGGACCTGGTCGCAGGCCATATCCCGATCAGCTTCGGCACCACCCCCGCGGTATTGCCGCAGGCACAGGCCGGCACGGTCCGCATCATCGCACTCGCCGAGACCAAGCGATCGCCTGATTTGCCGAATGTGCCGACGATCTCGGAAACCGTGCCCGGCGTCGACACCTTCACCTGGGTCGGCGTGTTCGCGCCGCTCGGCACGCCGAAACCGATCGTCGATCGCGTCAACGCTGTCATCGCCGAAACGATCAAGAAGTCGGACGTGACCGCGAAACTGAAAACACAAGGCGCGACCGCGGCCGGCGGCTCGCCGGAAGCCCTGCAGAAATCCATGCAGGACGAGTTCGATCACTGGACCAAGGTCATTCCCTCGATCGGCATCAAGCCGGAATAACCAGGAAGACCTTTCAACTGCGGCGTCCGGTATCTCCCGGGCGCCGCTCTTTATTTGAGGCGACACCATGTCAGAGCAGGACTTGAAGGGCCGCGCCGCGGTCATCACCGGATCGGGCCGCAATATCGGACGCGCTATCGCGCACGCACTGGCAAAGCGAGGCGCGTCGGTGGTGGTGAACGGCGCTTCCAGCAAGGACGCGGTCGACAACGTCGTCGCCGAAATCAACGCAGACGGCGGAAAGGCCATCGGCGTGATGGCCGACGTGTCGAAAGATGCCGAATGCGGCCAACTCATCCAGTCCTGCGTCGATGCGTTCGGCACCATCGACATCATGGTCAACAATGTCGGCATCCGGCGTTACCAGTCCTTCCTCGACATCACGCCCGAGGACTGGAACACCGTCCTCTCGACCAATCTCAGTTCGGCTTTCTATCTCAGCCGTCATGCGATCCCTCATATGCGCAAGAACAAGTGGGGCCGCATTGTGCTGATTTCCGGCTTCGACGGCTTCTGGGCGCAGGTGACGCATCGCGCGCACAACATCACCTGCAAGGCCGGCATGCACGGGCTTGCGAAAGCCATCGCGCGCGAATTCGGTCCGGACGGCATCACCGCCAATACAGTCGTGCCGGGCGCGATCGATACCGAACGCGACTGGAGCCAGTATCCGCATCAGGCCAAGCAGAAGATCGAGTCGGAAATCCCGCTCGGGCGGTTCGGCGATGTCACGGAAGTGGCAGCGGCGGTGGCGTTTCTCGCCTCGCCTAGTGGCGGCTTCATCTCGGGTCAGGCCACGCACGTCAATGGCGGCCATTACATGATTTGAGGCGGAGCGCTCGTCCCTCGCCTGGCGCATCGAAGGGCGACGCGCCTGTGATGTGCAAACGTTATGAGTTTCGCTGCGCTCAACCCATCCTACAACCGTTTGGCGCGACGAGCGGGAGAGAGTAGTGCTCGACCCGCACTCAGGGATCGTAGGGTGGGCTAAGCGAAGCGAGCCCACCATTCGCAATCGCATTCAGTCATTGGTGGGCTCGGCGCAGGGCTTGTGCCCGGACACCGCGAAGCGCCGATCCGCGTGCGCCTTAGCCCACCCTACGACTGTCCGTCCTGTGAAGGCCCTCTGCTGGCCCGGCGCATGACGCGCAGCGCGTGATTTTGCGTCTGATCTCCTGACACTGCGGTGACCGATCGTATTGCTGACCTCAGCGATATGATCGGATCAGCCGGGCATCCCTAATCGCAAAGGGTGCCGCCGGAAAATCGATGCCTCCCGCCCCCATTTGACATCGCCGCCCCCCTGCATAAAATATCCATAGAACGATACAGATGTACCGGATAGCGGTACACGAAAGGGAGGACGGAAGGCTGACGCATCAGCCATTCCGCACGCGGCATGAAACGCATCGCTCTCGAAGAACATTTCCTCGCGCCCGGCTTCGAGGAGTATTGGCTGAAGACGGTCGAGGACGTCGATCCGGCGCTCTATGGGCAGGTGCTTGCGCGGCTCAACGATTTCGGCGAGCAGCGTCTTGCCGCCATGGACACATCCGGCATCGGCATTGCCGTCCTCTCGCTTGCCGGTCCGGGCGTGCAGATGGAACGCGATACCGCGACCGCGACGCGCAAGGCGCGCGAAGCCAACGATTTCCTCGCCACCCAAATGCAGAAGGCGCCGGACCGCTATCGCGGCTTCGCGCATCTTGCCGTGCAGGACGCCAAGGCCGCAGCGGACGAACTCGAACGCTGCGTGCGCGACCTGAAATTTTCAGGCGCCATGATCAACGGCCACACCAACGGACAATATCTCGATCATCCCGACACCTATCCGTTGTGGGAACGCGCCGAAGCGCTTGGCGTGCCGCTCTATCTGCATCCGGCCGATCCGGTCACGCCGATGCCTGCGCTTGACGGCTATCGCGGGCTCAAACGCGCCACATGGGAATGGACAGTCGAAACCGGCACGCATGCGCTGCGCATCGTGTTCTCCGGCCTGTTCGATCGCTTCCCGCGCGCCAAGCTCGCGCTCGGGCATCTTGGCGAGACCCTGCCCTATCAGCTCTGGCGCTTCGACAGCCGCGCGAAGCTGTATGGGGTCAAGCTGAACAAGCGTCCCTCCGACTATATCCGCGAGAATATCGTGGTCACGACCTCCGGCATGTTCTCGTTCGAACCGATCGATTGCGCACTCAAGGCGCTCGGCCGC
>CAZIKZ010000039.1:0-20455 GCA_964539845.1 uncultured Hyphomicrobiales bacterium | reverse complement strand
CGGACCTCTATGACGAAATCCTCGGGCCGCAACCGCCGCTCCCCGCCTCCGAACCGGCCGATCGGGTCGGCGCTTTCACGGGTCCTCCTTTCGATCCGGATGACCTCGCAGCACATCTCGACGGATGGAAAATCCGACGGCGATGAGAGTGATCCCGAAAAGTGGGTACCGGTTTTCGGAATGGATCACGCTCGTACAAAGCCCGCCCAATTGTTGTGCGATGCACAAATCAACATCAATCTGCTTCGGCCGATGCGCCAACTTTCGGCGTACCGGCTGCCGCCCGATTCGCAGGCATCTTCCTAATCTCTTGAATCTTCACTGGAATCGTTCCGGACAGGAGTTGGCACGAACCTTGTAATGAAGAGGGCGACAGGTGCCCGTGTCGTCGGGCGCCCAAACGATCCAACGACGGGTCGAACAGCAACGCCGCTATCCCAAGGAGCGCCTCCCCATCCGGGAAGGTCCCCTGACGGATGAGCGGCTTTTTTGTTTTGGCGACCCATTGGACCCCTGCCGGGCCCACCAAGAGACAAAGGCAAGTTGATGTCACAGGACCGCAAGACTTCGAAGACGAGGATCAGCCGCCGCACGCTTCTCCAGGGCGCAGCCGGCACGGCCGCCCTGCTCGGAGCGATCAAGACTCAGTTTCCTTTCGGGCTCCCGATCGCACATGCGTCAGCCCCCGAAGTGAAGAAGGCGGTGCTCGGCTATATCGCGCTGATGGATGCCTCTCCGCTGGTCATCGCCAAGGAGAAGGGCTTCTTTGCCAAACATGGCATGCCTGACGTCGAAGTCGCCAAGCAGGCGTCATGGGGCGCGACACGCGACAACATCGTGCTCGGCTCAGAGAGCAACGGTATCGACGGCGCGCATATCCTCACGCCGATGCCCTACCTGATCTCTACCGGCAAGGTGACGCAGAACAACGTGCCGACGCCTATGTATCTGCTCGCACGTCTCAATCTCGACGCGCAGGCGATTTCAGTCGCCAACGAATACAAGGACCTGAAAGTCACCACCGACGCATCCCCGCTGAAGGCGGCATTCGAAAAAAAGAGAGCGGCGGGCAAGGAAGTGAAGGTCGCGATGACCTTCCCCGGCGGCACGCACGATCTCTGGATCCGCTACTGGCTCGCCGCCGGCGGCATCGATCCCGACAAGGATGTTTCCACCATCGTCGTTCCGCCGCCGCAGATGGTCGCGAACATGAAAGTCGGCAACATGGACGCCTTCTGCGTCGGCGAGCCGTGGGGCGAGCAACTCGTCAACCAGAATATCGGCTTCTCCGCCTGCTCGACCGGTGAGATCTGGTTCAAGCATCCGGAAAAGGCGCTCGGCATGCGCGCTGCCTGGGTCGACAAATATCCGAACGCCGCGAAGGCGCTGCTGATGGCGGTGATGGAAGCGCAGCAATGGTGCGACAAGCCGGAAAACCGGCAGGAAATGTCGGAGATCGTCGGCAAGCGGCAATGGTTCAACGTGCCGGTCGCCGACATCATCGGCCGCGCCAAGGGCGACATCAATTACGGCAACGGCCGTATGGAAAAAGGCACCAAGCAGTTCATGAAATTCTGGCAGGACCACGCGTCCTACCCGTTCAAGAGCCATGACGCCTGGTTCGTCACCGAGGATATCCGTTGGGGCAAGTTCGAGCCGTCAACCGACATCAACGCCCTCGTCAGCAAGGTGAACCGCGAGGATCTGTGGCGCGAGGCGGCCAAGCAGCTGTCGGTAGCGGCCGCTGACATTCCGGCGTCGCCCTCACGCGGCAAGGAGACCTTCTTTGACGGCAAGGTCTTCGATCCCGCCGATCCTCAGAGCTATCTCAAGAGCCTCTCCATCAAGCGCGTCGAAGTGTGATGGCGTCCAGGGCCGCGTGACGACGCGGCCCCGCTTCCTCTCGTGGAGACATTGCAGATGACTATAACCGTCCTGAAGACCGAGCCCAGCGTCGCAACAACCCTGCCCAAAGCGGAGGTTTTGCGCATCACGCCAGCCAAGCCGAGTTTCGTGCGCGCCAAACTGCTGCCCGCGCTGCGTGATATCGCCGCCAACGTGATCCCGCCGCTGGTGATGCTCGCGCTGATCCTGACGGTCTGGCAGATCCTGTGCATGAAGCCGGGAGCCACGCTCCCCTCACCCACCAAAATCTGGAGCGAGGCGAAAGATCTGATCGTCGATCCGTTCTTCGTCGCAGGTCCGCAGGATATCGGGCTCGGCTGGCGCGTGCTTACATCGTTGCAGCGTGTGGCCGTCGGCTACAGCTTCGCAGCTGTGATCGGCATCATGCTCGGCACCATCATCGGCCAGTCGGTCTGGGCGATGCGCGGCCTCGATCCGATTTTCCAGGTGCTGCGTACGATCTCGCCGCTGGCCTGGCTGCCGATCTCGCTCGCCGCTTTCCGCGACAGTCAGCCATCCGCGATCTTCGTGATCTTCATCACCTCGGTCTGGCCGATCATCATCAACACCGCAGTCGGTATCCGCAATATCCCGCAGGATTATCGCAATGTCGCGCGCGTGCTGCGGCTCAACCATCTCGAGTTCTTCTGGAAGATCATGATCCCGTCGGCGGCGCCTTACATTTTCACCGGGCTTCGCATCGGCATCGGACTGTCATGGCTCGCCATCGTCGCGGCCGAGATGCTCACCGGCGGTGTCGGCATCGGCTTCTTCATCTGGGATGCCTGGAACTCGTCGCGACTGTCCGACATCGTCGTGGCCCTTATCTACATCGGCATTGTCGGTTTCATCCTCGATCGCATCGTCGCGTTCGTCGCGAACACCGTCACGCGCGGCACCGCGGCGAGCTAAGGAGAGCTGTGATGAAGGGTTATCTGAAGATCGACCAGGTCAGCAAAAGCTTCAATCGCGGCTCGCAAGAGACCGTCGTGTTGAAGGACATCGAGATGACGGTCGAGCAAGGCGAATATGTCTCGATCATCGGCCATTCCGGCTGCGGCAAGTCCACGCTGCTGAACATCGTTGCGGGACTGACCACCGCAACCAGCGGCGGCGTGATCCTGGAGGAGCGCGAGGTCAACGAGCCCGGACCGGACCGCGCGGTCGTATTCCAGAACCATTCCTTGCTCCCCTGGCTCACCGTGTATGACAACGTCAGCCTCGCGGTGAATAAGGTGTTCTCCGGCAAAAAATCACGCGCCGAGCGGCACGACTGGGTGCTGCACAATCTCGAACTCGTGCAGATGACCCATGCCAGGGACAAACGGCCGGGCGAAATCTCGGGTGGCATGAAGCAGCGCGTCGGCATCGCCCGCGCTCTGGCGATGGAGCCGAAGGTCCTGCTGCTCGACGAGCCGTTCGGCGCGCTCGACGCCCTGACCCGCGCTCATCTGCAGGACTCGGTGATGGCGATCCATCAAAAGCTCGGCAACACAGTGATGATGATCACGCACGACGTCGACGAGGCCGTACTGCTCTCCGACCGCATCGTGATGATGACCAACGGTCCGGCGGCGCGCATCGGCGAAATCCTCGATGTCCCGCTGGCAAGGCCCCGCAAGCGGCTCGAGCTCGCCGGCAACCAGACCTACCTGAAATGCCGTCAGCGCGTACTCGAATTCCTTTACGAGCGCCACCGCTTCGTCGAGGCCGCGTAACCCTGGACGCCCATCGTGTGGTCACTCCAGACACGGAGAATGAACGTGACACCGCAACAGGTCTCCCTCGTCCAACAGAGTTTCGGCAAAGTCGCGCCGATCGCAGGCACCGCGGCAGATCTCTTCTATGACCGGCTGTTTGAAACAGCGCCACAGGTCCGTTCGCTGTTTCCGGACGACCTGTCGGAGCAGAAGAAGAAGCTGATGGGCATGCTGGCGGTCGTGGTCAACGGCCTCGACAAGCTCGATACCATTTTGCCCGCGGCCAGCGCGCTGGCCAAGCGGCACGTGTCCTATGGTGCGGCTCCCGAACATTACCCGGTCGTCGGCGGCGCGTTGTTGTGGACCTTGGAGAAAGGTCTCGGAGAGGCGTGGACGCCCGAACTCGCCGGCGCATGGACCGACGCTTACGCCACCCTGTCGGGCTTCATGATCGCGGAAGCCTATCCGAAGCCTGAAGCGGCGGAATAGCCATGAGCGAATCCCTCGTCATCGTCGGCAATGGCATGGCAGCCGCCAAACTCGTGGAGAAGCTCTCCGCGCATGCGCTTGGCCGCTACGCTATCGCCGTGATCGGCGAGGAACCGGCGCTGGCCTATAACCGCGTCCTGCTCTCGTCGGTTCTCGCCGACGAAGTCGCGCACACCGACATCGAACTGAAGTCCAAACGCTGGTGGCGCGACCGCGGCGTTACCGTGCTCTACGGACATGCCGCCGTCGCGGTCGACCACTCGATCCACCGCCTGAAACTCACGAGCGGCGCCACCATCCCCTATTCAAAGCTGGTTTTCGCAACCGGCTCGCGCCCCATCGTGCTGCCGATACCCGGACGCGACCTGCCGGGCGTCATGACGTTCCGCGATCTTCGCGATGTGGATGTGCTGAAGAGCGCCGGCAAGTGCAACGCCGTAGTGATCGGTGGCGGACTGCTCGGGCTGGAGGCCGCTTACGGGCTTGCGAAAGCGGGCGCCAAGGTCACGGTCGTGCACCTCATGGACCGCCTGATGGAGCGCCAGCTCGATGCGGAAGCGGCGGACATGCTGAAGACTGCGGTCGAGATGAAAGGGATCGAGGTCCTGCTCAATGCCGAGACCGCACGCTTCACCGGCAACAAGCAGGTGGAGAGCGTTGAACTGAAGGATGGCCGCAGCCTCCCCGCTTCTATCGTTGTGATGGCGGCCGGTATCGCGCCCAATGTGGGGCTTGCGCGAACGGCAGGCGTGTCGATCAATCGCGGCATCGTCGTCGATGACGGCATGCAGACCGATATCTCCGGGCTCTATGCGATCGGCGAATGCGCCGAGCACGATGGGCGTAGCGTCGGCCTCGTCGAACCCGCCTATGAACAGGCCGCGGTGCTGGCCAACCGGCTCGGCAGCGGAACCGCAAGCTACAAGGGGAGTATCCCGGCCACCAACCTGAAAGTCACCGGCGTCAACGTGTTCTCGGCCGGCGATTTCACTGGCGGCCCTGCCAACGAGACGGTGCTGTTCCGCGACCCGGGGCTTGGCATCTACAAGAAGCTCGTCATCAAAAACGATCGCCTCGTCGGTGCAGTATTGTTCGGCGATACCGCGGATGGGCTCTGGTATCTCGACCTGATCCGCACCGGGTCGTCGACGGAGCGCTTCCGCAACGAACTCGCCTTCGGACGCGCGCTTGCCGAACGCAAAAGTCACATGGACATGGCGGCCTGACATGTCCGGCGATTTCACCCCCGACCAGAAGCGTTATCTCGAAGGCTTCGTCTCCGGCCTCTCGGCCGCGCGCGTGGCCAAGGTCGGCGGCGGCGGTGAGAAGGGCGAGCCGTCCGGTCCCGATGCGATCCATCTCAAGGCGCAGGACCGCACGATCGGGTCCGGCGGCAAGCTCGCGGACCAGGAGAAGATCAAGCGCGATCTGCATCCATTCGACGCCTATCCGAAGCTGCGCGCGCAATCGGAGAAGAACGAGGCGCCGAAGCCCGCCGACAATTTCCGCTGGCGCTATTTCGGTCTGTTCTATGTCGCACCCACTCAGTCCTCGTATATGTGCCGGCTGCGGATCGCGAACGGCATCCTCTCACATTGGCAGTTTGCTGGCCTCGCAGACGTGGCCGAACAATATGCCGGTCCCTATTCGCATGTGACGACGCGCGCGAACCTGCAACTGCGCGAAATCGAACCGAAGAACGCGACGAATGTCGTCGAAGCGATCCAGGATCTCGGCCTGTGTTCGCGCGGCTCCGGCGCCGACAATATTCGCAACGTCACCGGCACGCCGACCGCGGGCATCGATCCGCAGGAACTGCTCGACACCCGTCCCTATGCGCGGGAATGGCACCACCATATTCTCAACGATCGCTCGCTCTATGGCCTGCCGCGCAAATTTAACGTCGCCTATGATGGCGCGGGGCGGATCGCTGTCCTGGAAGATACCAACGACATCGGATTTCAGGCCGTTGTCGTGAATGACGGCTTCGGCGTCGAGTCCGGCATCTGGTTCAAGCTCACCCTCGGTGGCATCACCGGACACAAGGATTTCGCGCGCGACACCGGCGTAATCCTGAAGCCCTCGGAAGCCACCGCCATCTCGGATGCCATCGTCCGCGTCTTCATCGAGAACGGCAACCGCACCGACCGCAACAAGGCGCGGCTGAAATACGTGCTTGATGCCTGGGGCTTCGACAAATTCCTGTCTGCGATTGAAGACAAGCTCGGCCGCGCCCTCACCCGCGTCCCCGCCGAGGCCCTGCAACCTCGGCCCGTATTTGACCGTCTCGCGCATATCGGCGTACATCCGCAGAAGCAGGACGGCCTGTTCTGGATCGGAATCGTCCTGCCGGTCGGCAAGATGACCGTGGATCAGATGCGCGGCATTGCAAGGATCGCGCGCGAGCATGGCGACGGCGATATCCGTCTCACGGTCTGGCAGAACCTGCTGATCTCCGGCGTGCCGGCCGGCAAAGTCACGCAGGTCGAAAGCGAGATCGCGGCTCTCGGCCTCTCCACGCAGGCCACCTCGGTCCGCGCAGGACTTGTCGCCTGCACCGGCGCGACCGGCTGCCGTTTTGCCGCCGCGCATACCAAGGAAAGCGCTGAAGAGATCGCGCATTGGTGCGACGCGCACGTCTCGCTCGATACGCCGGTCAATATCCATCTCACCGGCTGTCATCATTCCTGCGCGCAGCATTACATCGGCGACATCGGTCTGATCGGCGCGCGCGTCGCAATCAACGACGACGGCGACACCGTCGACGGCTTCCACATCCATGTCGGCGGCGGATATGGACCAGACGCCGCGATCGGCCGCGAGATCTATCGCGACGTGAAGGCCGACACCGCGCCGAAAGTCATCGAGCGCATGTTGAAGGGCTATCTCGCGCATCGCGCATCGGCGGACGAGACCTTCATCGCTTTCGCCAAACGGCATGAGGTCGATGCGCTGAAAGGCATGTTCAACGCGGAGGCGGTGGAGTGAAGGCGCGGCGCTCAGTCCCATCCGTTCGTCCCCGCGTACTCCTCTTCACCCTCCCCCTTGTGGGGAGGGTCGACCGGCCGCAGGCCGGTCGGGGTGGGGCTGGTAGCGATTGCAGACGGTGCTCTCGCAAACTGCGACTACTCCCCTCCCGGCTCGCTACGCTCGCCGACCTCCCCCACAAGGGAGGAGGTGAAAAGAGAGTGCAAGCGGGGAGAAGGAAGGAGGCGCTGCGATGAACGCCGCCACGGCCCCGATCCCCAACCTCATTCCCGAGACCGCGCCATTCTCTCCCGAACAGCGCGCGTGGCTGAACGGCTTCTTCGCAGGCCTCGTCTCGCTCGATGGCGCGGGCGTCACAGCGCTCTCCCCCGAGCAGAATGCGGCCATGATGTCCGGCGCTGCGGGCGACGGCGATGACGGCGAAGCGCCTTGGCACGACCAGACGCTTGCGATAAGCGAGCGCATGACGCTCGCCGAAGGCCGTCCATTGCGACGCCGGATGATGGCAGCGATGGCGCAGCAGGATTGCGGCCAGTGCGGCTATAACTGCAACGACTATTCCGACAAGATTTTCGACAAGTCGGAAGAACGGCTGAACCTCTGCGTACCGGGCGGCAAGGAAACCGCCCGCATGCTGAAACAGCTCTATGAAGAGCTGGACAAGGCGCCGGCCGCGGCTAAGGCGCCCGCGGAACCAAAGCCCGCCGCAGCCTCGCAGGCCGCAGGCGATGCCGGCCGTTCGCGCGACAATCCCGTAATCGCGACTTTTGCCGGGCGCTACAAGCTCAACAAGCAGGGCTCAGAGAAGGAGACCTGGCATCTCGATTTCGATCTGAGCGCGGCGAAGCTCGATTATGTCGTGGGCGACGCCTTCGGCCTGTTTCCGAAGAACGACCCGGCGCTGGCCGATGTCATTATCGCGACACTCGGCGTTTCTCCCGACTACGAGATCGGCGGCGCGCCGCTGCGCCAGATCCTGATTGAGAAGGTCGCGCTCTCGCCCGCGCCCGACTCGCTGTTTCAACTGTTTTCCTACATCACCGGCGGCGAGCGGCGGCAGAAGGCGAAGGCGCTCGCATCCGGCGAAGACCCCGATGGAGACGCGGCCACGCTCGACGTGCTCGCAACACTGCAGAAGTTCGCAGGCGCCACGCCAGATCCGGAAGCCTTCATCGAGGCGCTCGAGCCGCTACAACCGCGGCTCTATTCGATATCGTCCTCGCCCAAAGTCGAACCGGGCCGGCTCTCGCTCACGGTCGACACTGTGCGCTACCCCATCGGAGGCCGCACGCGGCTCGGCGTCGCCTCCACCTATCTTTCCGAACGCATCGATCCCGGTGCGCCGATCAAGGTCTATGTGCAGAAGGCCCATGCTTTCGGCCTGCCCGCCGATCCGTCGGTGCCCGTTATCATGGTCGGTCCCGGCACGGGTGTCGCGCCGTTCCGCGCCTTCCTGCATGAGCGGATGATCACCAATGCTCAGGGCCGGAACTGGCTGTTCTTCGGCCATCAGCGGCGCGACCATGACTACTTCTACGAGGATGAACTCGCTGGCATGAAGGCGTCCGGCGTGCTGACGCGTTTGTCTCTCGCTTGGTCACGTGATGGCGATCAAAAATTCTACGTACAAGATCGTATGCGGGAAGTTGGAAGGGATTTGTGGTCATGGCTCGCTGACGGCGCATTTTTCTACGTCTGCGGCGACGCCAAGCGCATGGCGAAGGACGTGGAACGCGCACTGGTCGACATCGTCTCGCTCTACGGCGCGCGCTCGACCGACGAGGCGATCGCGTTCGTCGCCGACCTGAAGAAGCGCGGGCGCTATCAGCAGGATGTGTATTGAGGATGGTCGGCGGCTCACCACCATTAAACAAGTCGTCCCCACGAAAGCGGGGACCTATATCCCAGAGCCGTGGTTATGAGTCCCCGCTTCCGCGGGGACGACAGTTGGTCCGCGGCAGCAGGCCATGAACGCGCCTACCGACACGCCGCCGGTCATCCGCACCACCTGCCCTTATTGCGGCGTCGGTTGCGGCGTACTCGCCTCGCCAGACGGTCGGGGTGGCGCGATGATGTCGGGAGATCCGGATCATCCGGCGAACTTTGGCCGGCTCTGCTCGAAAGGCTCGGCGCTCGGCGAGACGCTTTCGCTCGACACGCGGCTCCTGCATCCGATGTTGCGTCAGCCGGACGGCGGCTACGCGCGCACCGGCTGGAACACGGCGCTCGATCAGGTCGCGAACGGATTCGCCCGCATCATCGAGCGCGACGGGCCAGATGCGGTCGCCTTCTATCTCTCCGGCCAGTTGCTGACCGAAGATTATTACGTCGCCAACAAGCTGATGAAAGGCTTCATCGGCACCGCGAATGTCGACACCAATTCGCGGCTCTGTATGGCGTCATCGGTTGCGGGCCATCGTCGCGCGTTCGGCGCAGACATTGTCCCCGGCAGCTACGCCGATCTCGACGAAGCCGATCTTCTGGTTCTTGTCGGCGCCAATGCAGCCTGGTGCCATCCGGTGCTGTTCCAGCGCATGGTGAAAAACAAGCGCGAGCGCGGCACGAAGATCGTGGTCATCGACCCGCGTCGCACCGTCACCGCCGAGGAAGCGGATCTGTTCCTGCCCGTTGCGCCCGGCATGGACAGCGTGCTGTTCGCAGGTCTTCTCGCCCATCTCGCAGACGCCCGGGCGCTCGACCTCGGCTATATCGATGCGCACACATCCGGCTTCGAAACCGCGCTGGAACGTTGCCGATCGCTCACACCAAGCCTCGATACCGTCGCCGCGAAGACCGGCCTCGATCCGGCCGACATCGCGCAATTTTTCGATCTGTTCCGCACCACTGAACGCGCGGTCACATGTTATTCGCAGGGCGTGAACCAGTCGGCGCAGGGCACCGACAAGGTCAACGCAATCCTCAATTGCCATCTCGCCACCGGCCGTATCGGAAAGCCCGGCATGGGGCCGTTCTCGCTGACCGGCCAGCCGAACGCCATGGGCGGCCGCGAGGTCGGTGGACTCGCAAACCAGCTTGCTGCTCATATGGGTTTCTCGCCCACCGAGGTCGATCGCGTCGGCCGCTTCTGGCACGCGCCGAATATGGCGCAGCGCGAAGGCCACAAGGCCGTGCAGATGTTTGAGGCTATCGCACGTGGCGAGATCAAGGCGCTGTGGGTGATGGCGACCAACCCGGCGGTGTCGCTGCCCGATGCAGGCCGCGTGCGCGCGGCATTGAAGAAACTCGACCTGTTCGTCGTTTCAGAGAATGTGCTGTCGAACGACACGGTCGCAAGCGGCGCGCATATCCTGCTGCCCGCTGCCGCCTGGGGCGAGAAGAGCGGCACCGTGACGAATTCCGAGCGCAGGATCTCACGTCAGCGATCATTCCTGCCATTGCCCGGTGAAGCGAAGCCTGACTGGTGGATTGTGACGCAGGTCGCGCAACGGATGGGTTTCGCGGACCGCTTCGCCTACACAAGTGCTGCCGACATATTCGGAGAACACGCCGCCCTCTCCGCGTTCGAGAATGACGGCACGCGTGCCTTCGATATCGGCGCGTTCGCGGACATTGACTATTCAGCGTTCGATACTCTCGCTCCATTCCAGTGGCCGAAGGCATCGGATGCCTCGCCGGACGAAACCCGCTTCTTCGCCGAAGGCGCTTTCTTTACACCGGACCGCAAGGGCCGGTTCGTTGCGCCAGAACCACCTGCCCTGCAGTCTGAAACCGATGCGGCGTTCCCGTTCATTCTGAATACCGGCCGCATTCGTGATCAGTGGCATACCATGACGCGCTCGGGCCTGAGCCCGCGCCTCGCCTCGCACCTGCCCGAACCGTTCGTTGAAATACATCCTGACGACGCGGCACAGACCGGACTCAAACACGACGATTTCGCACGCGTGGGCACGCGCCACGGCGTCTGTGTGCTGAAGGTTCGCATCAGCGACGGTCAACGGCGCGGCTCGCTGTTCGCACCGATCCACTGGAGCGATACCAATGCTTCGGCCGCCCGCATTGGAGATCTGGTCAACCCGGCGAACGATCCGTTCTCCGGACAACCGGAGGCCAAGGCAACACCCGCCGCGATCACTCGCGTCGACTATCGCTTCGCCGGCTTCTTCCTCAGCAACCGGCCGATTGCTTTGCCCGAGGGCACATGGTGGGCGAAATCCGCCGCGACAGGGGGCGACGGCTTTCTGCTGGCCAGCAACGACGGACCGGAACGTTGGCGTACCTGGATTCATGCGCATGCATCGCGTGGCTTTTCGCTCTCGGAGTATCTCGACGAGCCGCGCGGCGCCTACAGAGCTGCGGGCTTTGCTGACGGAAGGCTGGCGTTCTGCCTGTTCGTCGGCCCCGCCTCGCAGCGTCCGCAATGGGATGTGGCGAAGGCGCTGCTCGCGGCCGAAACGCTGGAAGACCGCCAGCGCCGCATGCTGTTGTCAGGCCAGTCCGCCGACGGCATCGCGGACGCAGGCCCCGTGGTCTGCGCCTGCTTCGGCGTCGGGCTCAACACCATCCGCGACGCGCTCGCCTCTGGCGAAGCAACCGACGTCGCAAGTATCGGCAAGGCGCTACGCGCCGGAACGAATTGCGGCTCCTGCCTGCCCGAACTGAAAAGGATCGCGGCTCATGACTCAGGACATGACAAACATGTTCGACAGCCCTCGCACGCCGGCTGAAAGCGCACCACCGCGCATGGACGCGCTGGCGCGGCTGCCGGTGTTCTTTGCGTTGAACGGCAGGCGCGTGTTCATCGCGGGCGGCAATGCGGCGGCGGCGTGGAAGGTCGAATTGCTCGCTGCGGCCGGCGCCCGTGTTGACGTGTACACCACGGACCCGTCCGACGAATTGCTGGAGGCCGCCGTGGCGGCATCGCCGCGCTCGGTCGCCGTCCACAGACAGCACTGGGATTTCGCTGCGATGGAAGGCTGCGCGCTCGCCATCGGCGCATTCGAGACGAACGCCGAAGCGCGGCAATTCCAGGCCGCCGCGCAATTCGCGGGCGTACCGTGCAATGTGATCGACAAACCGGACTATTGCGATTTCTCATTCGGCGCCATCGTCAACCGCTCGCCGCTGGTGGTGGCGATTTCGACCGATGGCGCAGCGCCTGTATTTGCGCAGGCCGTCCGCAGCCGCATCGAGGCGATGCTGCCCGCGGGCTTTTCGCGCTGGGCGGAAGCGGCACGCAGCTGGCGTGGCGCGGTGAAGCAATCCGGCCTGCCCTTCAACGGCCGGCGATTGTTCTGGCAGATGTTTACGCGCGCCGCGTTACAGAGCCCGAACGGCGAACCTTCACGCGCCGATTTCGATGCACTTATGGAGCAGACGACAAAGCAGGCCCCCACCGCCGAGCGAGGATCGGTGACGCTGGTCGGTGCCGGTCCCGGCGATCCGGAATTGCTGACGCTGCGGGCGGTCCGTGCGCTGCAATCGGCCGACGTGATCCTCTACGACGATCTCGTTTCGAAAGAGGTGCTGGATTTCGCACGGCGTGAGGCTAAGCGCATGCTGGTCGGCAAGACCGGTCATGGCCCCTCCTGCAAACAGTCGGAAATCAACACCCTGATGGTCGGCCTCGCTGCATCCGGCCGGCGCGTGGTGCGACTGAAGGGCGGCGACCCGATGATTTTCGGGCGCGCGGGCGAGGAGATCGAGGCGTGCCGCAAGGCTGGCATTGCGATCGAGGTGGTGCCCGGCATCACCGCAGCGCAGGGCGCGGCAAGCCGGCTTGGTCTGTCTCTTACGCAGCGCGGTGCCGCACGCCGCGTGCAATATCTGACGGGACACGGCGAAAATGGCGCACTGCCGGACGATATCGACTGGCGGAGCGTGGCCGATCCTTCCGCCACCACAGTCGTGTACATGCCGAAGAAGACCTTACGTGCCTTTGTCGACCACGCTCTCGCCGCGGGCCTCAATCCCGCGACACCGGCGCTAGCGGTGACAAACGCGACGCGGCCGGAGGAGCGCACGGTTGCGGCAACGATACGTGAACTTGCGGACACAGTGCTCCCGGATGGGCCGATGATCGTGATGATTGGGAGTGTTTGTGCTGGTGCTTCAACGAGTCATTCCGGGACGGCGCGAAGCGTCGAACCCGGAATCCAGATGCACTCTCAAGCCTGAATGGATTCCGGGTTCGCGCGCTGCGCACGCGCCCCGGAATGACGGGAGTGCCTACACCGTCACGAAGCGGTGCACGAGATCGGCATCGCGCTCCATGTCCGCGCTGGTGCCGCGCCACACCGTGCGGCCCTTCTCGATCACATAATGCCGGTCCGCGATCCGCTTGAGCACCGACAGGTTCTTGTCCACGATCAGGATCGACTGGCCCCGTGACTTCAGGAGCGAGATGCAGCTCCAGATTTCGGCGCGGATCACCGGCGCGAGCCCCTCGGTCGCCTCGTCGAAGATCAAAAGCTGCGGATTGGTCATCAACGCGCGGCCGACCGCAAGCATCTGCTGCTCGCCGCCGGAGAGCGTACGGGCATATTGATTGCGGCGCTCTTCCAGCCGCGGAAACAGCTTGAATACTTCGTCGAGCGTCCAGGGATTCTTGCGCTTCAGACGATTGGACGCAGTTGCCACCAGATTTTCGAACACCGTCAGCAACGGAAACACCTGCCGGCCCTCCGGCACAAGCCCGATGCCGCCGCGCGCGATCGCCTCGGGCGTGCGGCCCGCGACAGCTTGCCCTGCGAATTCGACGCTGCCGCCCGCGGGTGGCGTCAGCCCCATGATCGAGCGGATGGTCGTGGTCTTGCCCATGCCGTTGCGGCCGAGCAGCGTCACGATCTCGCCCTCGCCGACCGAAAGGTCGATGTCGAACAGCACCTGGCTGCGGCCGTAACGCGCCTGCAGTTTCTCGACTTTCAACATCATGCGTCGCCCTCGCCGAGATAAGCGACGCGCACCGCCTCGTTGGCGCGGATTTCGTCGGCCGAGCCGGTCGCGATCCGCTCGCCATTCACCAGCACCGAGATGCGGTCGGCCAGCGCGAACACCGCATCCATGTCGTGCTCGACCAGAAGGATCGTCACCTCTGTCTTCAGCACCTTCAAAAGATCGATCATGCGCGCGCATTCGGCGGTGCCCAGTCCGGCCATCGGCTCATCGAGCAGCATCATGCGCGGCCTGGTCGCCAGCGCGATCGCAAGCTCGAGCTGCTTCTGCTCGCCATGCGAGAGTTCAGAGACCACGATGTCGGAGCGGCCGCCGAGGCCGACGCGATCGAGATGCTTGCGCGCTTCGTCGCGGAGATCCGTCTTGCTCCGCGCATCGACGAAGAACTGGTACGAGTGCCCGCGCCGGACCTGCACCGCGAGCGCCACGTTGTCGAGTGTGGTGTAGTCCGGCAGCAACTGCGTGATCTGGAACGAACGCGCGAGCCCGCGATGCACGCGCACGGGCGTCTTCCATTCCGAGATTTCGTTCCCGTCAAAATGGATGCTGCCGGAATCCTGATGCAGCTCACCCGCGATCTGCGAGATCAATGTGGTCTTGCCGGCGCCGTTCGGCCCGATCAGCGCGTGCAACTCGCCTTCGATCACGTCGAACGAGAGATTGTTGGTCGCGACCAGACCGCCGAATCGCTTGATCAGGCCGTCGACCTTGAGGAGCGGCTCACTCACGTTTGCGGCTCCAGCCCGAGAACAGCGACATCAACCCGCCACTGGAGAACAGCACGATCAGGATCAGGATCGGACCCAGGAAAAATTTCCAGTGCTCGGTCCACGAGGTCAGGAAGGTCTCGAGCCCGATCAGCACCGCAGCGCCGAGAGCCGGGCCCAGCAGCGTACCCGTGCCACCGATAATGATCATGATCATCAGGTCGCCGGACTTGGTCCAGTGCAGCATGTCCGGCGACACGAACTTGGAGTAGTTCGCCATCAGCGCGCCGGCAAGCCCAGCGCCCATACCGGCAATGACGAAGGCAGTGAGCTTGTACCGATAGGTCGAGACCCCGATCGAGGCCATACGGCGCTCATTTTGGCGAATGCCGCCGAGCAAGAGGCCGAACGGCGAGCGCACCAGCCGCGCAAAGGCGATGAAGTAGATCACCGCGAGCGTGACGGTCAGATAATAGAAGGTGGTGTCGTCAGCCATGTTGAGGTCGAACAGCACATTTCTCCGCCGCACGATCAGGCCATCGTCGCCGCCATAAGCCTTCAGCGATATGAACAGGAAGAACAGCATCTGCGCGAAGGCGAGCGTGATCATGATGAACGGCACGCCGCTGGTGCGCAGCGACAATGCGCCGAGGATCAGCGCACACAGCCCACTGATGATGATGGCGGCCGGGACCGTGATCAGAAACTGGTTGGTGCCGGGGATCAGTCCCAGGAACGGAGAGCCATCGACGAAATGGTGATAGAGGATTCCCACCACATAGCCGCCGACCCCGAAATAGGCGGCATGTCCGAAGCTGACCATGCCGCCATAGCCGAGGATCAGATTGAGGCTCGCGGCTGCGATTGCATAGATCGCGATGCGCACTGCGAGGCCGATCAGCGACGGATCGCCGATCGCCTTGGCGAACATTGGGAAAGCCGCGGCGCACAATACGAAGACAATGGCACCGATGACAGGCCACCAGTTCCGGCTCGGCGGGGCGTCTGCCCGCGCGACGTATTTCTCGTCAACCTTGAGCATGGAACAGCCCCTGCGGCCGGATCAGGAGCACCAGCGCCATCACGAGATAAATGCCCATGGACGAGAGACCGGCGCCGAGCGCGTCGGCCTCCGACGCATTCATGATGGTCTTGAGAAGCCCGGGCAGAAACGCTCGCAGTAGCGTGTCGGTGACGCCAACGATCAGCGCGCCGTAGAAGGCCCCACGGATAGAGCCCAGTCCGCCAATCACCACCACGACGAACGTGAGAATGAGGATCTGCTCGCCCATTCCGACCTGCACCGCGATCAACGGCCCTGCCATCAATCCGGCGAGACCTGCGAGCAATGCTCCAAGCCCGAACACAATTGTATAGAGCAGCCGGATATCGACACCGAGCGCACGCACCATCTCGCGGTGCGTCGAGCCCGCGCGCACCAGCATGCCGATCCGGGTCTTGTTGACCAGCAGATAGAGACCGAGCGCCACCAGCAGGCCGACCACCATGATCGCGATGCGATAGGTCGGATAAGGGATGCCGGGAATGATCTCGACCGAGCCTGACAGAAGCGATGGCATCGAGACGAAGAGCGGCGTGCGGCCGAACAACATCGTCGTGCCTTCGTTGATGAACAGGATCAGCCCGAAGGTTGCGAGCACTTGCTGCAGGTGGTCGCGGTCATAAAGTTTGCGGATGACCAGAAATTCGATGATCAGGCCGGCGAGCGCGGCGGCGATCAAGCCTGCCGGTACGGCCAGCAAAAAGGAGCCGGTTTGCGCGGCAACCAGCGCCGCAGCATAGGCTCCGATCATGTAGAGGGAGCCGTGTGCGAGATTGATGACGTTCATGATGCCGAAAATGAGCGTCAGCCCGGCCGCCATCAGGAACAGCATAATTCCGAACTGGAACCCGTTCAGAATCTGTTCAAGCGCCAGCGTCATCGCGGGCAACACATCATTTCGGCCATCCCCTCACACCGGACGTGGACATCCGGGAGGCATTACGCCTCCCGGACGTCGATCTCAAGCTTACAGCTTGCAGTCCTTCGAATAGACGTCGCCCTTGTCGGTGAAGACCTTGGCGCCGGTCTTGATCACCACCTTGCCGTCGGGAGCCTTCTCCACCTTGGTCGCGACCCAGTCCTGAACCGGATGCTGGTTCGGGCCGTATTTGAACTTGCCGCGGGTGGATTCGAAATCCGCCTTCAGCATCGCCTGACGGAATTTTTCGGTGTCCTTCAGGTCGCCGTTCACGCCTTTCAATGCGGCGCCGATGGCGAGCGCAGCGTCATATCCCTGCCCGGCGTAGAAGGTCGGCAACCGGTCGGGACCGTATTTCTTCGTCCAGGCGTCCATGAACTTCTTGTTCGCCGCATTGTCGAAGTCGGTGTTCCAGTGCGTCGAACCATTGGTCCCGACAGCAGCGTCACCCAGCGCCTTGACGATATTCACATCCATCGAGGGCGCTGCGACGACAAGCGGAACGATGCCGAGCAAACCCGCCTGCTGATATTGCCGCGCGAAAGTGATCCCGAGCCCGCCCGGATGGAAGTGGAAGACGACATCTGGCTTGGCATTGCGGATCTGCGCCATCTCCGGTGCAAAGTCCGTCTGATCGAGGCGCGTATAGACTTCGCCCACGACCTCGCCCTTGAAGAAGCGCTTGAAGCCTGCGAGTGCATCCTTGCCGGCTGCGTAGTTCGGCGCGAGAATGAAGGCCTTCTTGTAGCCGAGATTGGTTGCGTTCTGCCCCGCACTCTCGTGCAGGGTGTCGTTCTGCCACGAGGTCACGAAATAGTTCTTGTGGCAATCCTTGCCGGCGAAGTTGGACGGGCCGGCATTCGGGCTGACATAGATCGCCCCGGCATCGAGGATGTCGGGCACGGCGGCGCCGACCACGTTCGAGAAGATGATGCCGGTGAACAGCTTGATACCATCCGTCTTCAGCATCTTGTCGGCGATCTGCTTGCCCTGGCCGGGCTTCAGACCGTCGTCTTCCACGACCACCTGCACCGGCACGCCACCGAGCTTGCCGCCCTCCATTTCAACCGCGAGGTTGAAGGCATCACGGGCGTCGGCGCCGATATAGCCACCGGGCCCGGACAATGTGGTGATGAATCCGATCTTGACCGGCTGCTGCGCGGCGGCACCCGTCACGAGCAAGGCAGACAACGCCACTCCGGCGCTAAGTTTAGCAAATCTCACTGTATCCCTCCTGTGGTCACATCCGTCTAATCCAGCATCAAGGCGACGGGATTGAGCTTGTAGCCCTCTCCCGCTTTCACGATCGTCCCGAACACCGGTGGCGGAAAATGGTAGGTTGCAACGATTGTGTCCGTCCCCGCGCACGCGTCAAGCAATCTCCGCCGTGTGGCGCGCGCCTGCGCCGGATCGACGCAGAAATTTGAGGTTAGTTGGGGCGTCGCAAGCTGAATCGGACTGTGCAACACATCCGCTAGAAATAGCAACTGGCCGCCATCCGCAACAAGGCGAACCACTGCCATGCCGCCGGTGTGACCGGGCGCCGGCTCAAGCCAAAGGCCGGGTATGATTTCCGAAAGCACATCGACGGCGTCATAGAGCCCGGCGTCGAGAATGGGATGCACGCTATCCGCGTAAGCGCCGTGCAACGTATGTTTGTCCGCCTCGAAAAGAGCGCTCCAATGCGCCAATTCCTGCTTCGGCACGATATATCGCGCGTTGGGGAATGTCGGGCGCCAGTCCTGCCCGCTGCCGGTGGTGTTCCATCCGACGTGATCGGCATGGAGATGCGTATTGATGACGATGTCGAAATCATCGGGATGATAACCGAGCGCCTGCATGCGCTGCATGAAGTCGCCGCTGCGCCGGTGCCAGGCTGGACGGTCCGGACGGTCCTTGCCATTGCCGATGCCGGCGTCGATCAGGACAAGATGTCCGGGCATATCGATGATGTAGGAATTGAAGGTAAGCGTCAGCGTGTCGGCGGCGACGTCTACGGATCCCGGATATGACGCCGCTGCATCGATGATCGCGTTGCCGGTCAGATCGCGAAAGATAGCGGCCGCCGGCCAGCCGATCCGTTCAATGTCCGCGAGACGGTGGATGATGGTGGTCCCGAGCCGCAGGCAATCGGGACCGACCATTCCAGCGCGGGCGGCAACAGCTGTCACAGTTTGCAGTCCGCGGCGTAGGGATCACCATACTCCGTCAGGATTTTCTCGCGGGTCTTGAGTGAGATCGTGCCCGCAGCATCCTTCTCGACCTTCATCGCGAACCAGTCCTGCACCGGATGCTGGTTTTTACCGAACTTGAAATTACCGCGGGTCAGCTTGTAGTCCGCCTTCAGCATCGCCGCGCGGAAGCCATCCGCATTCTCGATCTTGCCGCCGATGGCTTTTAGCGCGGCACCAATCGCGATCGCGGTGTCGTAGCCCTGCGCCGCATACATCGTCGGCGTGCGCCCGTATTTCTTGGTGAAGGCCGCCACGAAATCCTTGTTCACCGGATTGTCGAAATCGGCATTCCAGGCACCCGACACATCGATGCCGAGCGCGGCGTCACCGACGCTCTTCAGCAGCACGTGATCCATTGAGGGCTCAGCCAGCACCATCGGGATCGTACCGAGGAGTCCAGCCTGCTGATATTGGCGCATGAAGGCAATACCGAGCGCACCCGGATGGAAGTGGAACACGACCTCCGGCTTAGCTGCCCTGATCTGCGCCATCTCCGGTGCAAAGTCGGTCTGATCGAGACGCGTGTAGATTTCCCCGATGACCTGGCCCTTGAAGAACCGCTTGAAGCCCTCGATCGCATCCTTGCCCGCGACGTAATTCGGCGCGAGGACAAAAGCACGCTTATAGCCGAGCGCATTTGCATTCTGCCCGGCGCTGCCCTGCATCGTGTCCGTCAGCCACGACATCACGAAGTAATTCTTGTGGCATTCCTTGCCGGCGAGATTAGAGGGGCCGGCATTCGCGCTGACAAAGATGCCTCCGTTGTCGACAATGTCGGGAACGATGGCGCCCGCTACGTTAGAGAAGACAACGCCCGTGAACAGTTTCACGCCGTCGGTTTTCAGAAAGCGTTCTGCGATCTGCTTGGCCTGCCCCGGTTTCAGCCCGTCATCTTCGATCAACAACTGCACGGGCACGCCGCCGAGCTTGCCGCCCTCTGCCTCGATCGCGAGCTGAAATGCGTCGCGGATATCCTGGCCGAGATAGCCGCCCGGTCCGGACAGCGTGGTGATGAAGCCGATTTTCAGAGGCTGCTGGGCTGCAACCGGCGTCAATCCGAGTGCAGTCAGCACCATAACAAACGCAAAACGCATCATTGCCAAGTCTCCTTCACGCAGCGCGCTCCATCAACGTTGGTCATATCGATCATGCTCGCGCTTACGCGGCGGAGGACTTCAACTCGCCGGAATCTTTAGCAAGTTTCAAGCCACAGCCCGCCAGAGCGGTACGGACATTGGCCTTCTCGGCCTCGGTTAGTTCCAGCATCGGACGGCGCACCGGCCCTGCCGCCTGACCGAGCAGCGATTGCCAATATTTTGCGTGCGCGTGCGGCTTCTCGGCCGGGCGCGACTTCTTGAAGGCCTCCCGCACCGGATCGAGGCTGTCGCGGATCTTGCGTGCCCCGGCTGCGTCACCCTTGAAGGCGAGATCGGTGTATTCACGCATGCGCTTGTCGGCGGCGGTCTGGAACAGATAGGGCGGGTTCGAACACAGATAGAGACGCCAGTTCAGTTCCAGGATGTTGTCGAGCCACTCCT
>CAZIKZ010000038.1:0-20472 GCA_964539845.1 uncultured Hyphomicrobiales bacterium | reverse complement strand
ACGAAACGGGCGACCACGACGATCCAGAGTCCACCCTTCGCGAAGCGCGCCTCGACCGCATCGAGGCGCTCCGCGGTCAGCCCGATGCGCGGGCCAAACCTGCGCAACAGCGCGTTGCCGCCGAGCCGCCCGATCAGATAGCCGGTGGAATCTCCGAGTATCGCGCCGAACAGCACGGCAAAATACAGTGAGACAATCGACAATTCGCCCCTCGACGCCAGCAGGCTTGCCGCAATCACCCCGGTCTCGCCCGGCACCGGCGAGCCCATCGATTCCAGATAGATCATCACGAAGACGGCGATGGCGCCGTAGGATTTCAGGAGCGGTTCGAAAATCGCCCAGCCTTCATGCAGCGTTGCCAGCACCCTGCGACCTCCCGAACAAGAATCTCGCGCTCATGACGTGGTATCTTCGCACGCGCGGCAAATGCGCGCGACATCATCGAATATCGAATATTGACTCAGGTCATGGCCCGGGCAGAGCATGCCGCCACGTTGCACACAGGCCCCGAACCCACAAGGAACGTGATGCTCAAGCGAATTCTGCTGCTGTTGGCCGACACCGAATCCTCCCTGACAGCGCGCGACTATGCTTTCAAGCTCGCGAAGCAATCCGGGGCCGAGGTCGCCGGCCTGGCCGGCATCGACCTGTCCTCCATCGACGTGCGGATGCCTGGCGGCGTGGGAGTGGCGACCTTCAAGGCGCGGCTGGAAGACGAACTGAAGGCGCAGGCCTCCGAGGCGCGGCAGCGGCTGCGCGCGGCATTCGAACAGCAATGCCGCGACGACGACGTTACATTCGAGTGGCTGTCATTCGAGGGAGACGCGGCCGACACGCTGCATCTCGCGGCCGAGACTCGTGACCTCCTGATCTCAGGGCATGATACGGCATTCCGGGGCGAGATCTTCAAGTCTTTGTCCGAAATGCTGTCGAAGCTGCTGACGATGAGCCCGCGCCCCGTCATCATCTGTCCGGACGATCGTCCCGGATCGGACGACATCCTCGTGGCCTATGACGGAAGCATCCCGGCGATGCGGGCAATACAGATGTTTGCGCTCCTGGGCCTCGGAATTGGCCGGCGCGTTCATGTGACATCGATTGACGAGGACCGGGACGTGGCCACCCGCAGGGCCCACGCCGCGGCGAGCTACCTTCGTATCCATGGCATGGAGGTGTCGGTCGATCCGATCGCGACCGGTGTTCATCCCAGCGAAGCGCTCAAGATCCAGGTCGCGCAGCGCAAGATCGGAACCATGGTCATGGGCGCCTATGGACGGCGCGGCTTTCGCGAGTTGCTGTTCGGATCGACCACGAACACCATCGTGGAAGCGCCGCCCTGCGCGCTATTTCTCTATCACTGACCGGCGTATTGCGCGGCGCAGCGGCTAATTCGCGCCGCCGAACGACCGGCCGATCTGTTTCATGACGGCGTCTTTCCACTGCACGATCTGCGGCGTGTCAAGCATCTGCGGCGGCTGGTCGGTCTTGACCGCTCCCTTCGTCAGCCGCGCGATCCCGATTTCGCCGTCGGTCCAGTAAGGATCGCCCCCGCCGTTGCGCCCGTTCAGTGTCGGTCCAATGCCGGTGACCTGATAGATCGCCTCCACCACCGTCGCGGTCTTCAGATCGTTGATGAGACCGTCGCGCTCTTCATCGATGTCCGGTGCAACATGGTGCGTCACCTGCCCGGTATAATGACTGATTCCGACGCTGCGGTCGTAGGTCACCGCACCGAGCCAGACCGGACGATCCTCCACGCCCCGGTCCAGCGCCTGCCAGAAGCGCACGTGATGCCGACGGTCGGCGCTCTTGCCGGATGGTTTCTCGAACGCCAGATCCTCCACGCGCCCCTCATAATAGAGCGGGCTGACCGGCGCATGGCTGTACGGCCGGTCGAGCAGCACCGAGCCGATGATTTTCGCACTCGACTTCAGCGTGATCGGGTCGGCTGGAAACCAGCCGGCATCGTTCATCGCGCGGATCACGCTGTCGCGCTCGCCGACAAGGCCGACATTGAGCGCGTCGCCCGGAATCCCCTGCTTCGTTTGCGTCACCATCGGCTTCTGCGCGAGACCGGGCTGGTGCTGGTGATGCTTCCAGAGCGCCGGCAGGATGAGATAGGCGACGGCGCCATAGATGAGCACCACGATGGCAGCAGTGACCATAATCGTGCGTCCTTAAGGTCTCATCGCATTCACACCGGATCGCTGCCGCCACGTTTGGCCGACCATGCAACAAGTCCGGCCACGATCACGATGGCAAGGCATGCACTCCACGGGCCGGCCGCAGCATAGGCGAGCGCGCCGCCAAGCGCACCCACCAGAAATCCGGCCAGCACCATAAACACAGTCGCGAACCGCTTGCGCGCTTCTGCAACCTGTGCGGCGAGATCCGGATCGGCGGCCACGCGCGCGGGGCGCAATCGCGCATACAGCAACTCGGTCGCGTCGATCGCAAGCTGGGTGGAATTGCCGGTCATCACATTGGTCTGCGGCACGCCGCGCAATAGGAGACGAACCAGCGTCGATTGCACGCCCATCGCGGCCGCCGACAGCAGACCTGCCATCGCGCCGAGCCACGCATCCGGATCGGTGATCGGCCATGAATACAGCATGAGCGCGACGAATGCCCCGAGCAGGAGCGTCTCCAGCGCGAACACCCATGGCAACGAGGAGCGCTTTGCGCCGCGGCGTATAATAATGATGGCGGCTGCGATGCCGGCGCCCAGCATGAAAGCCGGGATCGCGAGCATCTTGGCGGCGACACCGCGATCGTCCACCACGAGTTCGGCGGCTGCGACCACGAAGCTGCCGGTCACCTGTGCCGCGAAGAAACCGAACAGCGCGAGAAACGTGATGCTGTCGACATAGCCGGCGACCAGGCTGAGCAGCGGGGGAACGGCGCGCGGCAACGGCGCGGGTCCGGGCGCAGCACTCATCGCCGGCCAAGCCACGCGCCGATGCGTGCCACCGCCTCGTGCATATCCGCCTGCGATTGCGCGTAACAGAAGCGGAGATAATGACGGCCGTCGATCGGATCGAAATCAACGCCCGGCGTCGCCGCGACATGCGCCTCGGCGAGCATCCGTTTTGCGAAATCGAACGAGTCGTCGGAGAAGCGCGCGATATTCGCGTAGAGATAGAACGCGCCGTCGGCCGGAAGGAAGGTTTCGAGTCCGGCCTTCGGCAATCCTTCGATCAGGATGCGACGGTTGTCTTCATAGCCATGCTTCACGCCGTCCATCTCGTCGCGGCCGTCGAACGCGGCGGCCGCGGCGATCTGCGACAGCGTTGGCACAGAGATGGCGAGATTGCCCTGCAGCCGTTCGAGCGGGCGTATCATTGGCTCAGGCGCCACGATCCAACCGATGCGCCATCCGGTCATGCAGAAATATTTCGAGAAGGAGTTGATCACGAGTGCCTGATCCGAAATCCGCAACGCGGTCTCGGCCGGAAAGGCATAATCGAGCCCGTGATAGATTTCGTCCGAGATGAAACGGATCCCTGCCTCTTCGGTCGCGCGAATAAGGCCGGCCAGCGCCTCCGGCCGCATCATGGTGCCGGTCGGATTGGCGGGACTGGCCACCAGCAGCCCGGCGAGCTTCTGCTTGCGATGTTCGGCCAGCACCGCCTCCGGCGTCACCGCCCAGCGGGTGTCGGCGCCGGTCTCGATCAGCACCGGCTCGCAGCCGAGCGCCTTCAGGATGTGGCGATACGGCGGATAGCCGGGATTGGCGATGCCGACCCGGTCGCCCGCCTCGAACATGGCGAGAAACGCCAGAATGAAACCGGCGGACGAGCCTGTGGTGACGATCACCCGCGCCGGATCGAGATCGACATTATATGTCTCACCGTAATGACGCGCGATCCGGTCCCGCAGCGGGCCGATGCCGAGCGCTTCGGTGTATTGCAACGGTCCGTCGAGGGCGCGCCTGGCAGCCTCGATCGCGGTCCGCGGCGCGGATGCGGCCGGCTGGCCGACCTCCATATGAATGACGTGGTGGCCTTCGGCCTCGACGCGCGTGGCCGCCGCGATCACGTCCATCACCATGAAAGGTGGAACATCGCTGCGCGCGGATGGGGATAAGATATGACGGGCCCGTTCCAGCATCGGTTTCAGGTGCCTGTTTCGAGCTTCCGACCGGGCATGCGCCCCGCTCCTGCCGCATTCGCGGGATTGCTTGCCACTCTCCCGAGATCCTGACCGCGGCGTGATTTGACCACCTCAAACGGGCTCTCTAGGTTCGCCGTTAACAAAGCAAATCAGAGCGTTATGACACGAGCCGCAACCCCGCATACGCCTAGCAGGACCGCGAGGTCGAAGCCAGTCTCGCGCCTCGTGGCAGCGGTGTTGGCGGCGGCTTTGGCCCTTCCGCCACTCCCGGCCGCGGCGCAGAAGAAGGGCGGCGGCATCCCGCTGATCCGCGACGCCGAAATCGAACAACTGATGCGCGATTACACCCAGCCGATTCTCAGGGCTGCGGGACTGGCCAAGTCCAATGTGAAAATCGTGCTGATCAACGACAAGTCGTTCAACGCCTTCGTGGTCGACGGCCGCCGTATCTTCATGAATACCGGAGCGCTGGCGGAAGCGACGACCCCGAATCAGATCATCGGCGTCATGGCGCACGAGACCGGTCACATTGCGGGCGGTCACCTGTCGAAGCTGCGCCAGGAACTGGCAAATGTGCAAACCGCAGCGCTGATCGGCATGCTGCTCGGCGCAGCCGCCATGGCCGCCGGCAGCCAGATGGGCGGCGGGGCCGCCGATGGCGCGGGTCAGGCCGGCATGGCCGCGATCATGGGCAGCCAGCATGCGGCGCAGCGCTCGATCCTGTCCTACCAGCGCGCGCACGAAGAGGCCGCCGACCGCGCCGCGGTGAAATTCCTCGCGACCACCGGACAGTCCGCAAAGGGGATGTACGAAACCTTCAAGCGGTTCGCGGACAACTCCATGTTCACTGCGCGCTTCGCCGATCCTTACGCGCAGTCGCATCCGATGCCGACGGAACGCATGGCCGCCCTCACCGAGATCGCGCGCACGAGTCCGAACTGGGACAAGAAGGATCCGCCGGAATTGCAGGCACGCCACGACATGATGCGCGCCAAGCTCTCCGGCTTCATGGAGCAGCCGCAGACCGTCGCGCGCCGCTATCCGCTGAGCGATACATCGCTGCCGGCACGCTATGCGCGCGCGATCGCGACCTATCGGCATTCCGACATTCGCGCCGCCATCACGCAGATCGACGCGCTGATCGCGATCCAGCCCAACAATCCCTATTTCCATGAACTCAAGGGTCAGGCGCTGCTGGAAAACGGCCGTGCGGCCGATGCGGTCGCACCGCTGCGCCGCGCCGTTTCGCTGGCGCCCGATCCCACGCTGATCCAGATCATGCTCGGTCAGGCGCTGGTCGCGACCAACAATCCAGCGCATGCCGAGGAGGCCATCGCAATCCTGCGCAACGGCCTCGCGCGCGAGCCGGACACACCGAACGGCTACCAGCAGCTCGCGATGGCCTATGGCCGCAAGGGCGACGTTGCCCAGGCCGACCTCGCCTCCGCACAGGCTGCATTCGCACGCGGTGACATCAAGACCGCGCGCGAACTTGCCGCGCGCGCCAAGACACGCCTGCCCGTCGGCTCACCCGGATGGGTGCGCGCCGACGATATCATCGCCGCCAAGGTGCCTACGGCCGCGAACCGTCAGAACTGACCGATTCAAAAAGGATATTTTTAGATGATCATCCTCTCCCGCTTCGTCGCCGCAATCACTGTGGCGATCGCCGTTGTCGCGTCCGGCGCGGCACAGGCGCAAAGCTTCACCCCGCAGCAGCGCGGCGAGATCGAGGCGATCATCAAGGAGTATTTCATCAAGCACCCCGAGATGATCGAGGAGTTGCAGGCGCTCGCACAGACCGAAAAGCAGAAGAGGATCATCAGCGAAAACAAGCAGGCGCTGTTCGAATCGCCGCGTCACGTGACACTCGGGAATCCGAAGGGCGACGTCACGATGGTCGAATTCTTCGATTACAATTGCGGCTATTGCAAGCGCGCACTCGACGACATGCTGGTGCTGATCAAGGACAATCCGAATCTGCGCGTCGTGCTGAAAGAGATGCCGGTGCTGAGCCAGGGCAGCATGGACGCGGCGCAAGTCGCGGTCGCGGTCGCCATGCAGGACAAGGGCGGCAAGCGTTATCTCGACTTTCACCAGAAGCTTCTGACCGGCCGCGGCCAGGTCGACAAGGCGCGCGCGCTCGCAGTCGCCAAGGAAGTCGGCGCCGACATGGGCAAGGTCGAGAAGGACATGAACGGTCCCGAGGTGAAGGCTGCCCTGCAGGAAAGCTTTGCTCTCGCCGAGGCTCTCGGGTTCCAGGGCACCCCGTCCTATGTGATTGGGAACGAGGCGGTGGTCGGTGCGGTCGGCGTCAAGGAGCTGCAGACCAAGATCAACAGCGCGCGCTGCGGCAAGGCGACCTGCTGACCGGCTGATCCGGCGTTCCGGCGCCCGCTGAGGCATCCGGAACGCTGGGCTTTCCCTCCCGGCGCGTCCCGCCTATAAGGAGGCCCGCCGGGGCCCTGCGCCCCCTTTTTCCGCAGTGACGGCGCGACTTAGGCCCGATGGCGACGACGATCTATGTCCTGAACGGCCCGAACTTGAACCTGCTCGGCACCCGCGAGCCGGAGATCTACGGCCGCACCACCCTGAAGGATGTCGAGGCGCTGTGCCGCGACGCCGGCAAGCGGCATGGCTTCGAGATCGCCTTCCATCAGTCGAACCACGAGGGTGCGCTGGTGGACTGGATACAGGACGCGCGCGCGAAAGGCGCCGCAGGGATCGTCATCAATCCCGCGGCCTATACCCATACCTCGATCGCGATCCTGGACGCGGTGCTCGCGGTCAATATCCCGACGGTCGAAGTGCATATCAGCAACGTTCATGCCCGCGACTCATTCCGCAGGCATTCCTACCTATCGCCGGCCGCGAAAGCAGTGATCTGCGGCTTCGGCGTCAACGGCTACGTGCTCGCGATCGACGGGCTCGCGGCCATGCTAACACCATCGAAGGGCTGACACGTGGCGTCTGACAAAGACAAGAAAGCGGGCCCAGCGGCCCAGAATCCTCTGGCGTATGACGAAGAGACCATCCGCGGGCTCGCGAAGCTGCTCGACGAAACCGGGCTCACCGATATCGAGATCGAGCGCGGTGGCGAGCGCATCAAGATCGGGCGCGCCGCGCGTACCGTTAGTGTCGCGGCTCCGGGCATCGCCGCTGCGCCTGTTGTGATTGCTGCGGCGGTCCCTGCCGATCCCGCCAAACATCCCGGCGCTGTGCCGTCGCCCATGGTCGGCACCGCCTATCTCGCGCCGTCACCCGGCGCGAAGGCCTTTGTCGATGTCGGCCAGACCGTGAAAGCGGGCGAGACGCTGATGATCATCGAAGCCATGAAGACGATGAATCAGATTCCGGCGCCGCGCGGCGGCATCGTGACGCAAATCCTCGTCGAGGATGGCCAGCCGGTCGAGTTCGGCGAGCCGCTGATGATCATCGAGTGACCCCTTTCTTGTCATCGCCCGCGCAGACGCGCGATCCAGTGACACTCGCGGAAGTTCGCATGACACTCGTCGCACAAGATTCATCGAAGACTGGATGCCCCGCCTTCGCGGGGCATGACAGATAGCGATGTTTGAAAAAATCCTCATCGCCAATCGCGGCGAGATCGCGCTTCGCGTCCTGCGCGCGTGCAAGGAGCTCGGCATCCATACGGTCGCCGTGCATTCCACCGCCGACGCCGACGCGATGCATGTACGCCTCGCCGACGAGAGTGTCTGCATCGGTCCTCCGCCAGCGCGCGACAGCTACCTCAATGTGCCGTCGCTGCTCGCTGCCTGCGAGATCACCGGCGCTGACGCGGTGCATCCGGGTTACGGATTCCTGTCCGAGAATGCGCGCTTCGCCGAAATTCTCGCCGAGCACAACATCGGGTTCATCGGCCCCAAGGCGGAACACATCCGCACGATGGGCGACAAGATCGAAGCCAAGCGCACGGCCAAGACGCTCGGCATCCCGGTGGTGCCGGGATCGGAAGGCGGCGTCACAACCGATGACGAAGCGTTCCGGATCGGACGCGAGATCGGCTATCCGGTTCTGGTGAAGGCTGCGGCCGGCGGCGGCGGACGCGGCATGAAGGTCGCGCAATCCGAAGAGGAAATGAGCGTCGCGTTGCAGACGGCGCGCTCGGAGGCGAAAGCCGCATTCGGTGACGACGCCGTCTATCTCGAAAAATATCTGCAGCGGCCGCGCCATATTGAAATTCAGATTCTCGGCGACGGGCGCGGCGGCGCGATCCATCTCGGTGAACGCGACTGTTCGTTGCAGCGCCGCCACCAGAAGGTGCTCGAGGAAAGCCCCTCCCCTGCCCTCAACACCGAGCAGCGCGACAAGATCGGCGAAGTCTGCGCCAACGCGATGCGCGAGATGAAATATCTCGGCGCCGGCACGATCGAATTTCTCTACGAGGATGGCGAGTTCTACTTCATCGAGATGAACACCCGTATTCAGGTCGAGCATCCGGTGACCGAGATGATCACCGACATCGATCTTGTGCTGGAGCAGATCCGTGTCGCCGCTGGCGGCGAATTGCCGTGCACGCAGGAAGAACTGCGTTTCCACGGCCATGCCATTGAGTGCCGGGTCAACGCGGAGAATCCGTTCAACTTCCGGCCGTCACCGGGAAAGATCCTGCAATATCACCCGCCTGGCGGTCTGGGCGTGCGCGTCGATTCCGCAGCCTATCAGGGCTACACCATCCCGCCCTATTACGACTCGATGGTCGGCAAGCTGATCGTCCACGGCAAGACGCGGCAGGAATGCCTGATGCGGCTCAAGCGGGCCCTGGATGAATTCGTGGTCGAGGGCGTCGAAACCACCCTGCCGCTGTTCCGAACGCTGGTGCGCAACCAGGACATCACCGACGGCAATTATTCCATCCACTGGCTGGAGCAGTTCCTGGCCAAAGGCGGAATGGAGTCCTAGTTTCATCTCCGTCAGGGAACCGAAACCGGATTGGATGCGTTTTCGGGATTCGGGGAACTCGGAGCGACCTTCCTGACATGACTAATTCCGACACTGCGTCTGGCGCCGCAACGCCCCAGTCGGGCAGGCCTCAAGCCCTTTTGCTTGCGCTCGGCTTCCTCGTCCTCATCGCCATCAGCGCGGTCTCGGTCTGGCTGGTCGACAGGGCCAATGATGACGCCGAGACGGTGGTCCAGACGTTCGATGTCCAGAACCGCCTCTCCCTGATCCTGCTGCACCTTCGCCGCGCCGAATCCGCCCAACGCGGCTACATCATCACCGGTCAGCCGGATTATCGGACGGAATACCGGCAAGCGGCCGCGAACGCTTTGCCGGCCGTCGAAAGCGCAGCCGCCGTGATTGGCAACATCCCGGGTTTGAAAGAACAGATCGAGGCCATCAAGCCGCAGGTCCGCCGCAAGCTCGCGGAAATGGAGCAGGTGGTCGCGCTGTACGATGCCGGGCGCCAGGCCGAGGCCAGCAAACTGATCTGGGAAGGCGAAGGCCATCGCGCGATGGACGCTGTGCGTGACGCGGTCCTCGTCATGTACAACACGGAGCGCGAGCATATCGCGGGCCGCCGGTCGGATTCACGCGACACCAATTTCTACCTGCTGGTGGCCACCCTGCTTGGCGCCGCCGTGATCGTCCTGATCGGCGGCATGTCGATCTATCTGGTGCAACGGACCGCCCGTCAGCGTGAGCAGGCCCGCCGGGCGCTGGAGGACATCAACGAAAACCTCGAAGCCCGAATTGAGGAGCGCACGAGCGAGTTGCGCGAGGCCAACAACGAAATTCAGCGGTTCGCCTATATCGTCAGCCACGATCTGCGGTCACCGCTGGTCAACGTCATGGGATTCACCGCGGAGATCGAGTCTATTAAAAAAGACATATTCGACCAGCTTTCCTCCATGCAGAAAAGCGATACCGAGGAGAGCCAAAAGACGCTAGAGTTGTCGCGGGACTTCGATGAATCGCTCGGATTCATCAAAGGCTCGATCGGCAAGATGGACCGGCTCATCAACTCGATCCTGAAGTTGTCCCGCGAAGGACAGCGCACGTTCAAGCCCGAATATGTGAGCATGGACCAGTTGGTCAAATCGATCACCGACGCGGTGGCGCATCAGGCTGCCGAGAAGGATATCGAGATCATCATCGAGCCCCTGCCCCCGCTGAAGAGCGACCGGCTCGCACTGGAACAAATTTTCTCCAACCTCGTTGATAACGCGCTGAAATATACACAGCCCGACCGCCCCGGCCATGTACGGGTTCGCGGTCGGATTGAGCATTTACAGGCGGTGTACGAAGTAGAGGACAACGGTCGCGGTATTGCGCCCGAGGATCATCAGCGCGTTTTTGACCTGTTCCGCCGCGCCGGCGAGCAGGACCAGAAGGGCGAAGGCATCGGCCTCGCCCATACCCGCACTCTGGTGCGCCGTCTGGGCGGCTATATGACACTGAAATCGGCGCTCGGCGAAGGCACCACTTTCATTGTCACCCTGCCGCGCCGGATGCAGGAGGACGAAAGAAAAGCCGCATGACTGAACACGTCAGCATCATCATGATCGAGGATGACGAGGGCCACGCGCGCCTGATCGAGCGCAACATTCGCCGGGCCGGCGTCAACAATCAGATCATCCCCTTCAAGAATGGCACCGAAGCGGTCCGCTACCTGTTCGGCCCCGATGGCACCGGCGGCGTGAGCAGTGGCCGCGCGCTGCTGATCCTGCTCGATCTCAACCTGCCCGACATGAGCGGCGTGGATATCCTGAAGCGCGTCAAGGAAAACGAACATACCAAGCTCACTCCGGTCGTGGTGCTGACCACCACGGATGACGAACGTGAGATCAAGCGCTGCTACGACCTCGGCGCCAATGTCTACATTACGAAGCCGGTCAACTACGAAAGCTTTGCCAACGCCATCCGCCAGCTCGGCCTGTTCTTTTCGGTCATCCAGGTTCCGGCTACCGCCTGAGATGATGTAATGCCGAAAAAGGTCCTGTACGCCGATGACGAACCTGGCCTCCGCCGGCTGGTGGAGCGCGGACTCAGCGCACAGGGCATAGAAGTCGTCGCCGTCGAGGACGGCCTCGCCGCTGTCGAGCGCCTGAAGCAGGAAGACTTCGACGTCGTCGCGCTCGATCACCACATGCCGCGGCTCGACGGCATTGGCGCGCTCAAGCTCATTCAGGACATGCCGAACCATCCGCCGGTCATCATCGTGACCGGCGAACAGGATTCCGCGGTCGCAGTGGCCGCGTTGAAGGCCGGCGCCTTCGACTACGTGCTGAAGGACGTCTCCGGACAGTTCGTCCCGCTCCTGCTCGCAGCACTCACCGGCGCGGCCGATGCCATGCGGATGCGTCGCGGCAGGGAGGCCGCCGAGGCCGAATTGCGCGAGCAGCGCGATCGCTTCGAGAAGCTTGCCGCCGAGCGCGCGATGTTGCTGCGCGAAGTGAACCACCGCGTCGGCAACTCGCTGCAATTGATCGCGGCCTTTCTGCAATTGCAGGGCGGCTCGTCCAAGAACGATCGGGTCAAGGCCGCGCTCACCGATGCGACACGCCGCGTGATGGCAGTCGCACAGGTCCACAAGCGGCTCTACACCTCCGACGACGTGCAGTCGGTCTCGGTCGATCAATACCTCACGGCACTGGTCGAGGATCTTGGCAAGACCGACGCATCGGGCACACCAGCGCTTACTCTCGCCGCCGAGCCGATCGATCTCGATCCGGATCGCGCCGTCGCAATCGGCGTCATCGTCAACGAGCTTGTGCTCAATGCGATGAAATACGCCTACCCAGACGAGAAAGGTCCGATCCGCATCGGGCTGAAGCGCGTCAACGGCAAGCGCGCGATGCTGAGCGTCGAAGACGATGGCATCGGCCACGACATCAAGACGCTGCCGCGTTCGACCGGTCTCGGCCGCTCGATCGTCGGCGCAATGGCGAGCCGCCTGGGCGCCGACGTGGTCTACGACCCGGATCATAGCGGCACGCGCGTCGTCATCACGTTCGAGTGTGTCACACCGACCGTGGGCTGAAGGGCCGCCGCACAAAGTCGCAGCCATTGCGCGGCCGCAAGATCGCACCTACTTCAAATGTATGGGAATCGCGACATGGGTCCAGCCTTTGCGTCGCAGCTTGCTTGTGGGCTTGGGCATTCTGGTTCTGTCCGGCTCGCTCGCTCACGCATCGTCCTTTGCCGATAGCCGTGCCGCGGTGCTCGGTCTGATCGCCAATCCGGACGCAGCCTTCATATTGCTTCTGGTCGGCATCTACGCACTGATTCTCGAAGTCGCGAATCCGGGCACGTTGCTGCCGGGACTCATCGGCGTCATCTGCCTGACGCTTGCCGCTTTGGCGTTGTCGGCGCTCCCGGTTCAGTATGGCGCACTCGCGCTTCTGATCGCCGGCATCGCGTTGATGATGGCGGAGGCTTTCACCCCCGGTTTCGGTGTGCTTGGCCTTTTCGGTTTCACGGCGTTCGTGACAGGGGGCTATTTCCTGTTCGAGGCTCCCGCCGGGCAGATCGAGATGCGCGTTTCGCTGCCGCTTCTGATCGGATCGGCAGTGGCAAGCGCAGGCCTGATTTTCTTCGTCGTCGGCGCCGCCATAAGGGCGCGGCAGCTGCCGGCCACGACCGGCGCCGAGCAGATGCTTGCCGAGCAAGGCACGGTGATCGACTGGTCCGGCAACAGCGGCAACATCCGCATCCGTGGCGAGGTCTGGGCGGCCCGCGGCGCGCGCCCGCTTGCACCGGGCGACGCGGTGCGCGTCACAAGCCGCGACGGACTCGTCCTGGTGGTCGAACCGATCTAGTTCTGGCCGATCTCGCTTCTGGAGGACTGCATGGTTGGATATCTGCCTGCATACGCGGTGTTGCTGATCCCGGTCATTGTGATCGTGTTCATTGTTTTCAACGCGTTTCGCATTCTGCGCGAGTACGAGCGCGGCGTGGTGTTCATGCTTGGCCGGCTCTGGAAGGTGAAGGGCCCGGGCCTGATCCTCGTCATCCCGTTCATTCAGCAGATGGTGCGGGTCGACCTGCGTACGCGGGTGCTCGAGGTGGAGCCGCAGGACTTGATCTCGCGCGACAACGTCTCGGTGCGGGTTTCCGCCGTGTTGTATTACCGCGTGATCGACGCGGAAAAGGCGGTCGTGCAGGTTGAGTTTTTCAACGAAGCCACCAGCCAGCTTGCGCAAACCACGTTGCGCTCCGTGCTCGGCCGTCATGATCTCGACGAAATCCTGTCCGAGCGCATCAAGCTCAATGCCGACATCCAGCAGATTCTCGACCAACAGACCGATGCCTGGGGCGTCAAGGTCGCCAATGTCGAGATCAAGCAGGTCGACATCAACGAAAGCATGATCCGTGCGATCGCCAAGCAGGCGGAAGCGGAACGTATCCGGCGCGCCAAGGTGATCGACGCGGAAGGCGAGTTCCAGGCGGCACAGCGGCTCGCCGATGCCGGCGCGATCTTTGCCGAACGTCCCGAGGCGATGCAGCTCCGCTATCTCTCGGCGCTGCAGAATATCGCGGGCGAGCGCTCGTCGACGATCGTGCTGCCGCTGCCGATGAACCTGCTCGACAAGTTAAAGGGCTAGCGCAGCTTCCTGCTCGGTCACAGCGCCATCGGTATTGGCATCGTTCGTCTGCTCGGCCAGCAACAGTTCGACCGCTTCGCATGCGCGGGCCGGACTGTAGGGCTTGCGCAGCGTCGCCGCGTTCGGGAGTTTCTGCAGTTCCTCAAGCCGCCACCAGCGGCCGGATGCGAACAGGATCGGCAATTGCGGGTTGCCGGCACGAACCTGCTCTGCAAGGCCGACACCATCGACGTCGCCCGGCAGATTGATATCCGTGAACAGAAGATCGACGCGCGAGCCTTTCGACAGGTGCGCGATTGCCTCCTGCGCCGTGGCGACCGTGTGCACAATGTGGCCGGATTCTACCAGCGCCTCGCCGATAATTTCCGCGATCAGCGCCTCGTCCTCCACCAGAAGAACGCAGGTTTGCTGGCGCTCGACGGGCATCTCGGCTTGTTCGGATTTCTCGGATTTCACATTGCGGTCCGCGGACTTCCGTTTTGAGGACTTCTGCGTCATGGTCCAACCCCTCGTTACGCAACACTTCCGGGCGGGCAAAGCTTGGCTGCCGGATTTGTTCGCAAAGTGTCGAAAATTTAACGGGTTCAGGGATAACGGGGCGTTAAGTTAACGTCATGGCCAGCAGGGATTCGGCACGCGAGACCGGTCTTGTCGAGATCACCCCCGAGGTGCTCCTGAAGGCCTATGCCTGCGGTATTTTCCCCATGGCGGAGAATGCCGACGACCCCTCGCTGTACTGGTTCGAGCCCGATTTGCGGGGCCTGATACCTCTCGACGATTTCCATCTGCCCAAAAGGCTCGCCCGCACCGTCCGCTCCGACCGGTTCGAAGTCTTTGTCGACCGGGATTTCGAGGCGGTGATCGACGGCTGCGCCGAGCCGGCGGCGGGACGCTCACGGACCTGGATCAGCCAGCGCATCCGGAACCTGTACTGCAAGCTGCACGAAATCGGACACTGCCATTCAGTGGAAACCTGGCATGACGGCGTGCTCGTCGGCGGGCTCTATGGCGTCCGGCTCGGCCGCGCGTTCTTTGGCGAGAGCATGTTTCACCGCGAGCGCGATGCGTCCAAGGTCGCGCTGGTCCATCTGGTCGCGCGGCTGCGCGCCGGCGGCTTCGCATTGCTCGACACGCAGTTTGTCACTTCGCATCTGACGGGATTCGGCGCGGTCGAAGTGAGCAAGCGTCAATACAATCGGTTGCTGGAGCGTGCGCTTCAAGGCGAAGCGGATTTCTTCACGCTTCATCCGGATCCGCTGCCAGGCGCAACCGCGCTCGCGGCGCTGGGATCGCCGTCGAATAACTAACGGATCGGTGTCGGGAACGGATTGCCGCCGCCGCCCTGCTGCGGTTGGGGGCGCGGCCGGGACGGCTGTTGCTGCGCTTGCGCAGGCGTACGCGCCGGCTGCTGTGCTTGCTGCGGACGCGAACGCGGAGCCGGCGCCGGTTGCGGCGTGTCTTGCGGCGTTTCCTCCGTGTCGGATTCCGGAATCACTTGCGGCGGACCTTGCAACCCGAGTTGCGGCGGCGCGGGTTGTTCGGCGACGTTGACCGTCGGCTGTTTGCAGTCGGTGAGCCAGACGTCATAGATCGGATGCTCGACGGCGTTCAGGCCCGGGCTCGCAGCAAACATCCAGCCCGAGAAGATGCGGCGCACTTCGCCCTGCAGCGTGACCTCGCTGACTTCGACAAATGCATCGGTCGCCGCCGCCTCGGTCGGCGGGCGCGTGAAGCAGACGCGCGGGACAACCTGCAGCGCGCCGAATTGCACGGTCTCACCGAGCGCGACATCGAATGAGATGATGCGGCCGGTGATCTTGTCGAGCCCGGAGAACACCGCGGTCTGATTCGGAATTTTCTGCGTCTGCGGCGCGGCGATCACCTCGTCGCCGGGCTGAACGGTCGTGTTGGACGGCTGCGGCGTGCCACGCGGCGCACGCACACCGGGCGGCAGCGAAGGCGGCTGCCCGGCGTCCTGGCGGCCGGAGCCCGGAGGTGGCGGCAACGGCTCGGTCTGGATCTGCTGACGGCGTGAACTCGGCGGCGGTCCCGGCGGCAAACGATCGGGAAATTGCGGCTGAACCTGCTGTTGCTGCTGTTGCGGAAACGGCTGGCGTCCGCCGGGCACGCTGGCGGGCGGCCTGGGCGGCGGATCGCCGAAAATCGATCCGAATTGCGCGACAGCCTCGGGGCTCGACAGGCAAAGCAATGCCGTGCCCGCCGCCACAGCGACGAGCCGGGCAACGCATCGTCGTGTCGCAACGACTGACATTTAGGCCCCGGGTTATGCACGCCCGCCCGCCCTGCGATTGTGCATTCTGGGGTTAACATGCCGAATGCGGCGGCGAAAGGGCGATCCGCGTCAATGTGGCCCGCTATCCGGGCCCACCGGACCGCTTGCCGGACCTGCCGCCGCCCTGCAATGTGGGAATCGGAGAGCGCCGAAAAGGTGCCGATACAAGGGAGGACTAAATGCCGTTCGTCACCGGCCGCAGGGCGCTGCTCGCGCTCGCCGCATGCGCCATCTTCAACCCCACAGCATCGATCGCGCAGGATTATCCGTCGCGCCCGGTCACCATTGTCGTTCCGCTTGCCGCAGGCAGTGGAATGGACTCGCTCGTGCGGATCTATGCCGACAAACTGCAATCCGTTCTCGGCCAGCCGGTCGTGGTCGAAAACCGCCCGGGTGCAGCGCTGATGCTGGCGGCGGCCGCCGTCGCGAAAGCGCCGGCCGACGGCTACACGCTGCTGGTGTCGACGTCCTCGGCGATGGCGATCAATCCGGTGCTCTACAAGAAGATCAACTACGACCACATCAACGACTTCGTGCCGATCTCGCTTTATGTGAAGTCGCCGATGATCCTCGTGGTCAATCCGAGCCTGCCCGCGAAGACCGTGTCGGAGCTGATCACGCTCGCGAAGGACGCGAAGAAGCCCCTCACCTATTCCTCGCCCGGCGCCGGCGTGGCGCAGCATCTCTCGATGGAATACATGAAGAAGCGTTTCGGCGTCGACGTTACGCATGTGCCGTACAAGAACACGCCGCAATCGATCGCCGACATCGCAGCCGGTCACGTCGATCTCGGCTTTGCAGAGGCGGGCGCCTCGCTGCCGCTGATCCGCGACGGCAAGCTGCGCGCGCTCGCGGTCTCCGCGACCACCCGTCTGCCCTCGCTGCCTGATGTGCCGCCCTTCGCGGAGGCTGCCAAAGCTCCCGATTTCGAAGCCGTATCGTGGCACGTCCTGCTCGCGCCGGCAGCGACGCCCAAGCCGATCGTCGACCGGCTGCATGCCGAGATGAAGAAGATCATGGCCGACCCGGAAATGATCAAGCTCACCGAGAAAATCGGGCTGATCCCGGTCGATACGCCGTCGATCGACGGTATCAAGACCTACATCGGGTCAGAGCGCGAAAAATGGGGCAGCCTCGTCAAGCAACTCGGCCTGGACGGCACGATGTAGCTCTCCGTCATTCCGGGACGCCGCGAAAGCGGCGAACCCGGAATCCGGAAATGACCGAAGGCGCCGCTGGAATGGATTGCGGGTCCGCGCGTCCAAGACGCGCGTGAACGCGCTTGTGTCGCGCGCCCCGGAATGACGGGCTGAGTGCCTCAGCGCCCCGGCGTCCAGGCCTTGTAATCGCCGGTCGCCTTCGGCCGGCGTCCCTGCGCCAGCGTGGAACCGGACGGACGATACGCGCCCGGCGTGCCGGTCAGATTCGGCCGATGCGGCTTCTGCCACGGACGCGGCTTGTACTTTTCCTCGGTCGGCGGCGTATCCACGGTGTGATGCATCCAGCCATGCCATGACGGCGGAATGCTCGAGGCCTCGGCATAACCGTTGTAGATCACCCAGCGCCGCTCAAACCCGAGCACCGGATCGATCTTGCCGCCCTTCGTCCGGTAGTAACGGTTGCCGAACTCATCTTCGCCGACCACCTCGCCATACAGCGAGGTCCAGAGCTGGGTGTTCAGCGTCTGGCCGTTCCACCAGGTGAAGAATTTAAGCAGGAATTTTTTCATAAGCGCGCGCCGTCTCGAGGTTACGGTGTGATGCCATCGCGGCGCGGCGAAGTCCAGTCCGTGCACTTGCAACCGATTTGCATTTGAAATCAGAGCGCTTGCCTTGTCGGACATGCCGCCCTAGATCGCGGACTCACACCACCGGCCGGTTAGCAATGAAACGGGTCCAGACTCTCGCCGCCCTCAGCATCGCGGTTGGACTCGTCGTCCTCGCGCTGAAATATCTGGCCTATTATCTGACCGGCAGTGTCGCGCTGCTATCGGACGCGATCGAGAGCATCGTCAATGTCGCGACCGCGCTAGCGGCGCTGATTGCGGTGCGCATCGCCGCGCAACCCGCCGACGCGAACCATCCCTACGGCCACCACAAGGCTGAATATATCTCGGCCGGGGTCGAAGGCGCGCTCATCATCGTGGCCGCGATCGCGATCTTTCACGAAGCCTATTCTGCTTTTTTCGCACCGCGTATCGTGGATGCACCCTGGACCGGACTTGCCGTGAACGGCGCGGCCACGGCCATCAACGCCGTCTGGTGCTATGTCCTGATCACACAGGGTCGCAAGGCCAAATCGCCGGCGCTTGTCGCCGACGGCCGGCATCTCTTCACGGACGTCGTGTCATCGGCGGGTGTGTTCGCCGGCGTCTCGCTCGCAGCCCTCACCGGCTACGTGATGCTGGATCCGATCCTCGCCGCGCTCGTTGGCCTCAACGTGCTGTGGGCAGGCTGGCGGGTGATGAAGGACTCCGTCGGCGGCCTGCTCGACGAAGCGGTGCCGGACGACGATCTCGCCCGCATCCGCACAATCATCGCCGCCAATGCGGGTGGCGCGATCGAGGCGCATGATCTGCGCACGCGTCATGCCGGACGCATGACCTTCGTCGATTTCCATCTCGTGGTGAAAGGCACCATGACCGTCACCGAGGCGCACGACATCTGCGACCGGCTGGAGCGCGCACTCAAGGCCGAGATCGAGGACGCGCTGATCTCGATCCATATCGAGCCCGACGACAAGGCCAAGCATTCCGGCATCATCGTGCTGTGACGCGCCGTCAGTTCTGAGCAAAGTGAAGGCCGGACACGGCAAGATGGCTTGACCGCCCGGTTCGGCCCCCTACGCTTGAATGCGGGGCCGCCAGTTTTTGCACAATCCCGGCTCCGCAAAATCAAGGGAGGATCGCAATGGCTGTTGCTCGTGTGACCGAATTGATTGCCGCTTCCAAGAAGAGTTTTGAAGACGCCATCCAGCAAGGCGTCACGCGCGCTGCGAAGACGTTGAAGAATGTCGAAGGCGTCTGGGTCGCGAACCAGCAATGCATCATCAAGAAAGGCAAGATCGACGAATATCGCGTCAATCTGAAGGTGACCTTCATCCTTCAGGACTGAAGCACGCGCTTCAGGATTGCGATACCGGTCGCGGAGCCGTCCTAGCGCCTGCGGAAACGGAAGGATTTGCGCGGCGCTGCCGACGGCTTCGCGGTCTGCTGGGTCTGACTGCCACTGACGTTGCCGACGAGGATGACGCGCGTGCCGTTGTGCGTGCGGCAGGAATTTGGCTCGCTCCGGTAGCCGTAACGCTCGCCGGGCAATGCCGGCTGGTCCATCTTGCAGCCTTCACCGCAAGCCGGCACGCGGGGACACCTCCACGACCGGTGCGGCCTTTTCCTCCGCCGCATGGCCAAGATCGGGCCAGCCCCCGGTAGCGGCCCACCGGGCGCTACGTATCGCACTGAATTGCTTGCGAGAATCGCTGCGCTTCGCGCCTTGTGACAGCACTCATGACGGTGTCAGAGCACCATACAGGTGCCGCCCCTTGCGCGCCCCTCCGGGCGGCGCTTGACAGAGAATCTCCGGGGATTCAGCCTGTTTCGGCACCCGTGACAGCCTCGTGACTGGCGCACATCGCCGCAGGCAGATTTCTGCTTGGCGAATCCGCAAAGCCCTCCCAAAATGTCTTCACTGGTTCGTGAGTAATCCCCGTAATTCTCAACAGGGGACACAAGCTTTAGGGTTTAGTAGGAACTGAGCCACTAGAACTTGACGTGCCGGCCAAGTCTTCATAGTTTGAGTCTCAGTCCGGTGCGGGTGTGTCTTTCGTCTCCGCCGGCCCCTCCGATAGCGTTGCGAGGCCGACACCCCGCCCAGATTCATGCCCTTGGCGGGGGCGGGTTTCGCGTCTCTGCCAGCGGGAAAAAAACAGGCGCGGCCGAACCAGCGCCTCAGCGGTTGAAGTGAACGGGCGTCGAACAAGAACAAGAGCAGAATGGCGTAAGGCGGGACGGGCCTTCGTCACGAAGCTGACCGGCGCGTAGCCGCCGGCAGGACATAAACGGGGCGATAAGAATGCGGATCGAACGGCGCTTCACGAAGGACGGCCAGTCCCCCTACGCGGGGATCGACTTCCGGCTGACCACAAGCGAGATCAAGAACCCCGACGGTTCGGTGGTTTTCCGCCTCGACAACGTCGAAGTGCCGGGTTCCTGGTCGCAGGTCGCCTCCGACGTTCTCGCGCAGAAGTATTTCCGCAAGGCCGGGGTGCCCGCGGCGCTGAAGAAGGTCGAAGAGAATTCCATCCCTTCCTTCCTGTGGCGCTCGATCCCCGATGAGGCCGCGCTGTCGCAACTGCCGGACGCCGAACGCAATGTTGGCGAGCATTCGGCCAAGCAGGTGTTCAACCGGCTCGCCGGCACCTGGACCTATTGGGGCTGGAAGGGCGGCTATTTCGACACCGAGACCGATGCGCAAATCTTCTTCGATGAGCTGCGTTACA
>CAZIKZ010000037.1:0-20523 GCA_964539845.1 uncultured Hyphomicrobiales bacterium | reverse complement strand
GATCCGACCATCAGGAAGCCCAAGGCAGCCGTCATAGCGAGACCGCCCGTCAGGGCGATAAAGACGGCGAGGATGATGCGCCCGGATTTCAATGCCAGCCACAAGATGAACAGCACGACGATGACCGTGCCGATTCCGTGGAACAGCATGCCCTCCTTTACGGTGGCGAATTCTTCGTCAGCGATCGGGACCGATCCGGTCAGGCGGACGCGGGCCTGATAGTCCGGCCCGAGCTTGGCGTCGACGGCGGCCTGACGGACAGCGTCGGTCGCCTGTTTGCCGGGTTCCAGCGCGCTGTAATCGAGTTTGGGGACGATATCGACGAACCTGCGCAGATCGCCCGGTTTCGAGGGCTCGCCCGTGAAAAGCTCCTGCCAGGAAAAGCTCGCCGGCCGGCCCGAAGCCGCATCCTCGAAGGTCTTTGAGAACCGGTCGAAGACGGGTGCGAGCGAATCGAGCTTCAGCTGCCCCATCTGGACACCGGCCAGCGCGGCTCTCGTAGACTGAGACAATCCCCGCCAATTCGGGTCGCGGGCCAGCATGGAAATGAACGGGCCAGCGGCCTGGAGTTGTCCCAGCGTCCGGCCGAGTTCCTCCGTTGGCAGGAAGAGCAGGGCGTTCTTCTCGAAGAACTCGCCCCCGTCGGGACGCCTTACCTCCGGAAAAAGGTCAGGCTTTGTTTTCAGCCGTTCGGTCAGCTGATCGGCCGCCAGGGAGGCAAGCTCGGGGGTCGGGGCGTTGACGACCGCCAGAATCGTGTGGACCCGGGATGGAAATGCCTTTTCCAGTGCGATTTCGCGCTGCCGCCAGTCAATATTGGCCGAAATCAGGTTGCTGATATCGGTGTTAATGGAGAAGTTCCGGACGGTGTAGGCGGCCGAAGCGACCGTCAGCAACGCAAAGACAAGAATCGTGATCCAGGGTGACCGGATACACAAAGCGACCGTCTGGCTCGTCAGACGGGCCATTAATGAGTCTTTTTTCCTATTCACGGGTCAGTTAGTCTTCCGAAAGGCATAATTCATAGGGGAAGCCGCTTTCGTACATGGCCGGGTTGCCAATGTCACATTTTGGCTTCAAGGGATTGAAGGTATGCTTTTTGCTTTTGGTCACTATTGATAACTCATAGCTCTTTGCATCTGCAGCCCTAAGTCCGGTATTGCGTTATCCCCCAACATGAAGCGAGCGAAGGTGTTCCAATAATGGCTTCTGCGACCCCTCTTCTTGACGCCTTCGCGACCCCCGCGGACCTGCGCAAATTGCAGGACCAGCAGCTCAGGCAGGTGGCGGACGAGCTTCGGGCCGAGACCATCAATGCCGTCGCTGTCACGGGGGGGCATCTCGGGGCCGGCCTCGGCGTGGTCGAACTCACGGTAGCGCTGCATGCGGTTTTCGACACCCCTAAAGACCGGCTAATCTGGGACGTCGGGCATCAGGCCTATCCTCACAAAATACTGACCGGCCGGCGTGACCGGATTCGCACCTTGCGTCAGGGCGGTGGGCTGTCGGGTTTCACCAAACGCGCCGAGAGCGAGTACGATTGCTTTGGCGCGGCGCATTCTTCTACTTCCATTTCCGCCGGTTTGGGAATGGCGGTGGCGCGCGATCTTGCCGGTTTGCGACACAATGTCGTCGCGGTAATCGGCGACGGCGCGATGTCAGCGGGAATGGCCTACGAGGCCATGAACAATGCCGGCGCGATGGACTCGCGTCTCATCGTGATCCTGAATGACAACGAGATGTCGATCGCTCCGCCTGTCGGTGCGATGTCGGCCTATCTCGCGCGCCTGATCTCCGGCCGTACCTATTTGTCGCTGCGCGAGATCGGCAAGCAGTTCGCACAGCACTTGCCGCGATTCATGCACGACCAGGCAGCGCGGGCGGAAGAATATGCCCGTGGTATGGTCACAGGTGGCACGCTGTTCGAAGAGCTTGGCTTCTACTATGTCGGGCCGATCGACGGACACAATCTCGATCATTTGCTGCCGGTGCTGCGCAATGTGCGCGACGCGACGTCCGGTCCGATCCTCGTTCACGTGGTGACGCAGAAGGGTAAGGGTTACGCGCCTGCGGAAGCCGCCGCCGACAAGTATCATGGCGTCGTGAAATTCGACGTTGTCACCGGGCGGCAGTCCAAGGCGAAGGCGAATGCGCCATCTTACACGAAAGTGTTCGGCGACAGCCTCGTGAAGGAAGCCGAGAAAGATGATCGGATCGTCGCCATCACGGCGGCCATGCCGTCGGGCACCGGCATCGATGCCTTCGAGAAGAAGTTTCCGGATCGTACCTTCGATGTTGGTATCGCCGAGCAGCATGCGGTGACATTCGCGGCGGGCCTCGCGACGGAAGGGCTGAAGCCCTTCGTCGCCATCTATTCGACTTTCCTGCAGCGTGCCTACGATCAGGTCGTGCACGACGTAGCGATTCAGAAGCTTCCAGTCCGGTTCGTTCTGGACCGTGCCGGGTTGGTTGGCGCCGATGGGCCGACGCATGCCGGTTCGTTTGACGTCGCCTATCTCGGATGTTTGCCGAATTTTGTGCTGATGGCCGCGGCCGACGAGGCTGAGCTTGTGCATATGGTGGCGACGCAGGCGGCGCTTGACGATGTGCCTTCTGCGCTGCGCTATCCGCGCGGCGACGGTGTTGGTGTCGACCTGCCGGAGTTTGGCGTCCCGCTCGAGATCGGAAAAGGGCGGGTCCTGCGCGAAGGAAGCTCCATCGCGCTGTTGTCCTACGGGACGCGTCTTGCCGAATGCATGAAAGCTGCCGAGGCGCTAGCCGCACATGGCCTCACCACGACTGTTGCCGACGCCCGTTTCGCCAAGCCGCTGGATACCGATCTGGTGCTGCGTCTTGCGAAGAATCATGAGGTGCTGATCACGGTCGAGGAAGGATCGGTCGGAGGTTTCGGGTCGCAGGTGCTTCACACGCTTGCCGAGCACGGTGCCCTCGATGCGGGTCTCAAGGTCCGCACGATGGTTCTTCCGGACGTCTTCATCGACCATGACACGCCCGCCGCGATGTATGCGCAGGCCGGTCTGGATGCGAATGGCATTCTTGCGAAAGCGCTTGAAGCGCTCGGCAAGGACATCAGGCAGGACAAGGTGCAGCTTGCGTAAGCCCGACGACACTCCCCGGACCCAGTTGCGCCCGCTTAATGTTGTGTTGGCCCAGCCGCGCGGCTTCTGCGCAGGCGTCGTGCGGGCCATCGACATCGTCGAGCGCGCGCTGAAAAAGTATGGCCCGCCCGTCTATGTGCGGCACGAGATCGTGCACAACAAGTTTGTGGTCGAGTCGCTCAAGGCGAAGGGCGCGCGTTTTGTCGAGAACGTGGCCGAGATCCCCGACGGTGCGGTTGCGATCTTCAGCGCGCACGGCGTATCGAAAGATGTGGAGCGGGAAGCGTCCGACCGCAGTTTGCCGGTGATTGACGCGACGTGTCCGCTGGTTACGAAAGTCCACAACCAGGGCAAGCGCTATGTCGGCCAGGGCCGAACGGTGATCCTGATCGGTCATGCCGGGCACCCCGAGGTCGAGGGCACGATGGGCCAGATTCCGGGCACGGTGGTGCTGGTGCAGACCGTTGCGGATGTCGCGAAGCTGAATATTCCGATTGATGCACCGGTAGCTTATGTGACTCAAACGACGCTCAGCGTCGACGATACGCGCGATATCATCGCCGCGCTGACCAGTCGCTTCACCGATATCCAGGGTCCCGACACGCGCGACATTTGCTACGCCACGCAGAACCGGCAAAGCGCGGTGCGTGATCTGTGCAAACACGCCAATCTTCTGCTGGTGGTCGGTGCTACGAATTCGTCCAATTCCAATCGGCTGCGTGAGATTGGCGAAGAGGTCGGCATCCCGAGTTACCTGATCGCCGACGGTAGTGAACTCGACCCGGCGTGGCTCGACGGGGTCGAGACCGTTGGTATCACGGCGGGAGCTTCGGCGCCCGAAGTGCTGGTCAACGATGTGATCGACGCGTTAAAACGGCTGCGGATCGTGGATGTGACCACGCTGCCCGGCCGCGAGGAAAACATCACCTTTCGGCTCCCTGCCGAAGTGGCATCTGTTTAAAGCTTACCGATTAGGCCCCCCACTCATGGCGATACCGTTTCACAAGGAAATCCGCATTGGTGCCTATCTGCTGAAGCAGAAGCTGCTCGGCCGAAAGCGCTATCCGCTCGTGCTGATGCTGGAACCGCTGTTTCGCTGTAATCTCGCATGCGTCGGCTGCGGCAAGATCGATTATCCGGATGCGATCCTCAATCGCCGCATGACCGCGCAGGAATGCTGGGATGCCGCCGAGGAGTGCGGCGCGCCGATGGTTGCCATTCCGGGCGGCGAGCCGCTGATCCATAAGGAGATCGGCGAGATCGTCTCGGGTCTGGTGGCGCGCAAGAAGTTTGTATCGCTCTGCACGAACGCGCTGCTTCTCGAGAAGAAGCTGCACCTGTTCACGCCGTCGCCCTATCTGTTCTTCTCGGTGCATCTCGATGGTCTGCGTGACCACCACGACAAGGCGGTGTCGCAGAAGGGCGTCTTCGACAAGGCGGTGAAGGCGGTCAAGGCCGCGCAGGACGCGGGCTTCGCGGTCAACGTCAACGCCACCATTTTCGATGGCCATTCGGCCGAAGACATCGCGGCCTTCCTCGATTACGCGAAGGAGCTTGGCGTCGGCGTATCGATCTCGCCAGGTTACGCTTACGAGCGCGCGCCGGACCAGGAGCACTTCCTCAATCGCAAGAAGACCAAGGAACTGTTCCGCAAGGTGTTCGCGCTCGGTAAGGGCAAGGGCTGGAAGTTCATGCACTCCAGTTCGTTCCTGGACTTCCTCGCCGGCAATCAGGAATACGAATGCACGCCGTGGGGTATGCCCGCGCGCAATATCTTCGGCTGGCAGAAGCCCTGCTATCTGCTCGGCGAAGGCTATACCCAGACCTTCAAGGAGCTGATGGAAACCACCGACTGGGATTCTTATGGCACCGGCAAGTATGAGAAGTGTGCCGACTGCATGGCACATTGCGGCTACGAGCCGACCGCTGCGAATGCCGCGATCACCAATCCGTTGAAAGCGTTGTGGGTGTCGCTGCGCGGCGTCCGAACCTCAGGTCCGATGGCGCCCGAGATCGCGATGGATAACCAGCGTCCTGCTCAATACATCTTCTCGTCGCAGGTTCAGATGAAGCTGTCAGAGATGCGTGCCGCCGAGGCCGAAGAGCGGGCCAAGAAGACGGCGACAGCGGCGTAGCGCCGCAAACGCGCGCTCCGAGTCGATGCCGGCCGAGATCAGGGCCGGCAATTGCCCGGGCTGCCGCAGCAATCCACCAAGAACTTTCGACAGCGCAACATTACCGTCCGGCGTCAGGGCATCGGTAGCGATGCCGGGGAGGCTGCGGTTTGCCGGATCGCTGATCGCGCGGATGACGGCGAAGGGCAGGCCGTGCTGATGCGCGTAAGCGGCGGCAACGTGCGATTCCATATCGACAGCGATCGCGCCGCTCGCCTTATGCAACGCTGCCTTGTCGGCCGCTCGCGTCACGACGGTGTTGTACCCGGCGATGCCGCCCGGATGGACGCTGTTGGTGCCGTGGAATGCCTGGGTCAGCGTTTCGTGCCAGCCCGCGTGGATGTCGTGTCGCTCATGGCCGGACATCACGTGCGAAGCAATGACGATGTCGCCGGATTTGAGATGTGGCGCGAGCCCGCCGGCGAGACCGAAGCTCAGGATGCCAAGAATCTCTTCTCTGCGGGAATGAGCGGAGAGCGCGGTTAGCCTCTGCCGCAACAATGCCGGATCGCCGCCACTGCACACCGTCACGACGCCATCGCCAGACGCGATCTGCGCCTCGCGCTGAAGGCCGGTCACAACAAGCAGCGCGGGCGTATCCGAATTCATCGGTGCGGGTCACATGCCGAAAGCGACGCGGCGATCATTAGCCGCGGTCAGGTTGCGATACCGTGAGACCGCCCAAAGCGGGAAGAATTTCCGGTAGCCGTGATAGCGCAGATAGAACACGCGCGGGAAACCGGTCGCCGTGTAGCGATCTTCGTCCCACAGGCCCTCGCCATTCTGCTGATCGAGCAGATAGCGGATGCCGCGCTGGACCCGCGGGTCCTCGACCTTGCCGGTCGCCATGAGCGCCAATAGCGCCCAGGCTGTTTGGGACGGGGTGCTCGGTGTAGGTTCGTAGGCTGTGTAGTCGAGCTTGTAGCTCGCGCCGTCCTCGCCCCAGCCGCCATCGGCATTCTGGATGCCCAGCAGCCAGTCCGCAGCGCGTCGCATCATGTCGTCATTCGGATCCAACCCGGCGGCATTGAGCGCGCAAAGACACGACCATGTCCCGTAGATGTAGTTCAGGCCCCAGCGGCCGTACCATGAGCCATCCTGCGTTTGGGTTGTCCGCAGATATTCGATCCCTCTTGCAATCGCGCGTCGGCCTTCGTCATCCGGCGGAAGCTGCGCCAGCATCGAAATGCAGCGCGCGGTCACGTCTTCGGTGGGCGGATCAAGAAGTGCGCCGTGATCCGAGAACGGGATATTGTTGAGGAAACTATAGGTGTTGTCGGCGTCGAACGCCGCCCAGCCGCCATCCTTGCTTTGCAGACCGAGCACCCATTCGCGCGCACGCGCGATGGCGGGGTCGTAGGTCTGCGTGTGGCTGTTGGCTTCGGCGCGGTCCATCGCCATGGCGACCACCGCGGTATCGTCGAGATCCGGGTAATGCGCGTTGTTGTACTGGAACGCCCAGCCCCCGGGGCGTACGTCCGGGCGTTGCTCCGCCCAGTCGCCCTTCACGTCGAGCACCTGCCGGGGAATGAGCCAGTCGAGGCCAGCTTTCGCTGCAGCCTTCGCCTCATCGCTGCCGGCCTCAAGCATGGCATGCGCGGCCAGGGCGGTGTCCCACACCGGGGACACGCAGGGTTGGCAATAGGCCTCGTCATCCTTGATGACGAGCAGATTCTCGATCGACAGACGTGCGATCGCGCGATCCGGGTGGTCCGGCGGATAGCCGAGCGTGTCATACATCATCACGCTGTTGGCCATCGCCGGATAGATTGCGCCGAGCCCGTCTTCGCCGTTCAGGCGCTCCTTCACAAAGGCGACGGCGGCGTCGATCGCCCGCTTGCGTGTCGCTTTCGGAAACAGAGGCTCGGTCGCGCGCAGAACGATATCGATACCGCGGAAGAACAGGAACCATGACCATTTCTGATGGCCGGACTTCTTCACCCCGCCGATGCTGTGCGGCGACTCCAGAAAAAGCTCATTGATGGTGATGCCCTTGGGATTGCGGGCGAGCGGCTTCAATGCGCCGAGCACGAGCAGCGGTGCGATCACGGTGCGCGCCCAATACGACACCTTTGTCAGGTGGAACGGAAACCAGTGCGGCAGCAGCATGATCTCGACCGGCATGACCGGCACCGCGCGCCATGTCACCACGCCGTAGAGCGCGAGCAGCGCGCGCGTAAATACGTTGCTGCGCGATGCGCCACCGCGCGCAAGGATCGCCGCGCGCGCGAGGCGCATGTGGTCGGCGTCGGGTGAATCGCCGATCATCTTGAGCGCGAAATAAGCCTTTACGCTCGCACTCATGTCGAAGTCGCCTTCGTGGAAGAGTGGCCAGCCGTTGTGCTTACCCTGGATGCGGCGGAGATAGACGGCGATCTTGTGCTCAAGCGCGGCGTCGACCGGCTCGTCGAGATAGTGGCGCAGCAGCACATATTCGGCGGGGATTGTGGCGTCGGCCTCGAGTTCGAACACCCAATGACCGTCCGGTCGCTGGTCTTTCAGCAGTGCGTCGGTCGCGCGTGTGACGGAACGCTCGATAATGTCGCGGGCGAGGGGTGTCGTGTCGTTCGGTGTCGTATGCATCATCTGTTGGATAAAAGCTCGGCAGCACGTTGGCCCGACCGGATCGCGCTCTCGATCGTTGCGGGCAGACCGGTGTCGGTCCAGTCTCCGGCAACGACGAGGTTGCTCAAGCGAGTCTTTGTCTCGTTGCGGCGGGCATTCTGGGCCGGCGTTGCGGCAAAGGTCGCGCGCCGCTCGCGGACCAATTGCCATTTCGGAAGCGGTGCATCCATCTCCAGTATGTTCGCGATTTCGCGCCAGGCCGTCTCGGCAAGCTCCTGACGCGGCAACGTGAGCAGGCGGTCGGCATGGCTGATGGTTGTGGAGATACGGCTTTTGAAGGCAAAAATCCACTCGACGGTCTGGTCAATGACGCCCGTCATGAAAGGGCTGCCGGACGGTGGTGCGAGATCGTAATGAATGTTGATGATGGCGCGGAACTGGTCCGGCGCCTTGAGTTCGGGAAGAAGCGCTTTGGCGGCATAGGCGGGAACCGCAAGAACAACGGCATCGTGCGGCTCAATCGCGATCTCGCTATCCCTGAAACGCAATGCGCCGAGGCCCTGATCGGATGTGGTTAGCGCCTCGACCTCATGTTCGAAGTGGATGTTCGCTCCGCGCTCCTTGAGGAACGCTAACGCTGGATCGACAAAAGCCGTGCTCAGGCCCTGTTCGAAGACTAGCGGGCGGCAGGCCTGTCCACCGCGCAGCAGCGTCTCGCGCGCGATCTGTGCCGCAAGCCGTGACGAGCCGCTTGGAGTGTCGATATTGAGGGCCGCGACCATCAGCGGGTTGAGAAGGCGGCGAAAGAGCTCGCTGCCGCGGTCCAACACTTCGCGCAACGGCCGATCCGTACGGCCGACGAGCAGCGGCAGAAGCTTCAGGTAGTCGAGTAGCGACGTTTTGGGAACGCGGCTTCCCGCATCGAAAATCCAGGTCGGGAGGTTGCCGTCTCCGAGACGCAGCACCCAGCTTTCGCCGGTCTTGCCGTCAACGAAGCGAAAATTCGCGGGCGCGAAGTCAGGCGTGACGCCGATCGCTTTGAGATAATCGACCGACGAGTAGTTGCCCGAAAGCAGCAGGTGCGTGCCGTTGTCGATATGCATGCCACTCGCGGCATCGTCATACGAACGGCAGCGGCCTCCGGCTTGACGCGTCGCCTCGTGAATGGTGACGGGGATACCGGAATGGGTCAGGCGCACGGCTGCGGAAAGGCCGGCCAATCCGGCGCCGATAACGTGGATATGCTTGATCATCAGAGAATGCCGTAACGGAGGACCGCCCAGATCAGGTGAGCGCGGTCGACTTTGACGCGCTCCCGGGGCGCGGCAAAGCCGCGTTGCTGGAGCTTGTCGAGAATAGGCGCGTAGGCCTCGGCCATGATCCGGGGCGCCTTGACGCTTGCGCGCGTTTGCCGGGCCATGATCGCACGCGCCTGCCGGAAATGGTCGCGGGCGCGGTCGATCAACGGTGCGCAGACGTCCGCCAGATTGGGGTTCGCCAGCACGGTGTGCGGGTCGTCGCTCCGGATTCCAGCGGCGGCGATATATTCGCGCGGGAGGTAGAGGCGGCCGATGTCCGCATCTTCATCCACATCGCGCAGAATATTCGTGAGTTGCAGCGCGCGGCCAAGGTGGTGGGACAGCTGAATGCCATCATCATTGGGCACGCCGAATACGCGCACCGAAAGCCGGCCGACTGCGCTCGCAACCCGGTCGCAATAGAGATCGAGCGTCGTAAGGTCGGGCGCACGGATGTCGGACACGATGTCCATTTCCATGCCGTCGATGATGGCGAGAAAATCCTCGCGCTTCAGGTCGAAATCGTTCACCGGGCGCAGAAAGCCGACCATGCGCTCGGACGGGCGTCGGGCATAAAGCGCGGCGACGTCGTCGCGATAGCGATTCAACTCCGCGAGCCTTGCATCGCGCGGTCCCGGCGAGTCGGCCACGTCGTCCACCTTGCGGCAGAATTTGTAGATCTCGAACATCGCTTCGCGTTTGGCGCGCGGCAGTATGCGCATCGCCAGATAGAATGAAGAGCCGCCGGCATGCTGCGCGGCATCGGCCGAGACGGATGGTGTGCTCACGATCGGGTATCCTGTGCCCGCCGGTACGAGGCGCTTCCCGGCAGGAGCCGGCGTGTCAGCGTCTTTGCCACGGAGCCCGCCATCACGGCGACAAGCGTGGCGCGGCTGAGATGCACCTTGTCGGCCAACGGGTCGGAGTTTTGCAGCAGGCCGAGAAGCTTCGACGCCAGCGCGCTGATGGTGGCGACTTCGCATGCGAGCCGGGTGTCCCGGATCTGGTCTGCGAGGGCAGGCCGCGATCCGGAATAGTCGACGGTGCGGCGCGTCAGTTCATGCAGGCAGGCGAGGAGAGCAGGCGACGAGCGGCTTTGCGCCAGCTCTTCGGTGGTGGCTCGATGTGCACGGAGGCAATCCTGCGGCAGGTAGACGCGGTTCAGTGTCCGGTAGTCCTTCCCGCAATCCTGCAGGTGGTTGATGATCTGCAGCACTGCGCAGACCACATCCGAGGAAGCCCAGGTCGAGCGGTCTTCGCCATGGACGTCGAGCACAAAGCGTCCGACCGGCATCGCCGAATAGGAGCAATAGCCGATCAGTTCGTCCCAGTCGTCGTAGCGGAACTTGATCACGTCCTGGCGGAAGGCCTTGAGCAGGTCGAGCGCATGGACGGGCGACAGGCCGCGTTCGGCAAGCGCCTCGCGCAGACGCACGGACAGGCCGTCGTCCGAACTGGCGCCGGTCAGCGACGCCTCCATCCGGTCGAGGCCGCGCTGCTTGTCATCGGCGGGAAGGGTGGGGTGGTCGGCGATGTCGTCGGCGGCGCGCGCGAAATCGTAGAAGGCCATGATGACGGGCCGATGCCGCGCACTGACCAACCGCGAACCCACCGGGAAATTCTCGTCGCGATGGCCCTTTCCGGACCTGAAGTCTGCCGACTGAACCATCATACCTTTCTTGCCTGGTAACGCCCCTTCCAGCGGCCGCCGCGCCCGAGAAGGTGCTGGAAAGCGGAGCTGAAGGTAAATGCCATGTAACCGGTCGCAATGACCGGCAGGGCGGGTGCCCAAAGGGGGCTTAGACCATAAAAGCGCAAGATTGGCCAAAACGAGACCGCCATCAGGGCCCAGGCCGCGAGCGCGAGCCCCCGGGTGGCCCCCTCGCCGAACAGGCCGATCAGGGGCGGCGCCCAGTAGGTGAGCCCCATGCCGATCAGGGTCAGGGCAAGCAGAATCGGGGAATAGCGAAGCTGGGCGTAGGCGGAGCGTGAGATCATCGTGTGGATGTCGGACATGGTTCCCGAGACCCGGATGCTCCGCACCCGGTGGGTCAGCCCGAGCCAGATCGGACCCTGCGCCTTCATGACATTGGCCAGCGAGCAATCGTCGATCAGGGCGCCGCGGATGACGGCGATCCCGCCCGCCCGCGCCAGCGCATCGGCGCGGAGCAGCATGCAGCCACCGGCCGCGGCAGCCATCCGGTTTCGCGGGTCGTTCACCCAGGCGAACGGATAGAGCATCTGAAAGAAATAGACGAAGGCGGGGATGAAGGCGCGCTCGGCAAGGCTCTCGCAGCGCAGCTTTGCCATCAGCGAGGTCAGCACGTAGCGGCCGGATTCGGAGCGCGCGGCAAGCGTGCGAAGCGCGCCTGGCTCGTAGACGATATCGGCATCTGTAAGGAGGAGATGGTCGGGCGATTCGCGGGTCGCTGCTGCGATTCCCTGTTGCACGGCCCAGAGCTTGCCGGTCCAGCCTTCCGGCAATGGCTCGCCGCGCAGGATGGTCAGCGGCACTTTCGAGCCGGTCCGCTGCGGCAGGCTTTCCGCAGTCGAGGCGGTCGCATCCTCGCTGTTGTCATCGACCAGAATAATCGACAGGCGGCCGGGATAGTCCTGAACGAGCAAGGACATCAGGCAGTCCGCGATCGAATCCTCTTCGTTCCGTGCCGGGATGACGGCGACGATATGCGGCCAAGCGCGTGGCTGCGAGGTCGGCTCATCGCCTTCCACGCGCGCGCGCCAATAGCCGCCGCGGAACAGGATGCAGTAGAGCCATATCAGGAGGGACAGGGCAGCGATCGTGAGTGTCATGCGGCGGGTGATTACCGCGTCCCGACGCCGTTGTCATGAACCCGGCTGCCAAGTCGGCCGGGCTGTCATGCAGCCGAAACGCTAATCCCGCGGCTGTGGGATCACCGGCAGCAGGAGGTGAGACGGATGCGCCTCGTCGTGGTGCACCTTGTGCAGCACGGTGCGGCTGGAGCAGATGTGGTACGGGATATATTCCACATTGGCGGCGCCGCCGACGCCGGTGGGTACGTCCAGATTCGTGATGTCGAGACAGATGCGGTGCCCCGCCTTGAACAGGTTGGCGGTCGCCATCAGCTCGATTGCGTATTCCGTGACCTCGCCCGGGACCACCGGCTTTTGCGCGGCGCGGGTCAGCTTATGCCACGGCTTCCAGGGCTTTGAGCGTTTCGGATCGAGTTCGCGCATCGAGGCCTTCAGCCAGCCACGCGTGAGTTCGCGCTCGGGCAGGTCGCGCGGAACATCGCGCTCGCCTTCGCGTGCGGTGCGTACGGAGACATCCGGACCGATGTCGCTCAGAACAACGATCCAGTTGGTGTCGTCCTGATCGATCTCGGCGAACAGGTTCAAGACGATCGGACCTGCGATCAGCGTGTCCTGCGGCAGCGGTTCGCTCATGTAGCGCAGGCGCTGCACCTCATTGGTCTGGGTAATAGGCATCTGCACGAATGCATCCGGTGGCAGCCGTCCGTCATTGCTCGACGGCAAGAACGGCTGCGGTCGCAGACGGCCCCAGCTCGACAGATAGAGTTTGGTCCACTGCGTCTCGGGAAGCGGCCAGTCTTCGCCTGAGTGCCATTCGTTCGCGCCCGCCACCCAGTATTTCACCGGCGGCTCATTCATGATGCCGGTGTCGATGCCCTTCAGCCAGTGGTCGTACCAGCGCAGGATTTCCTGATGGAAAGACTTGAAGGGCCGCTCAAGATGAGAGGGGCCGCCAAAGGCGATCTTCTTCGGCGCATCGATGTTGCGGAACCAGTTCTGCGCGCCATTGAGATGCGTCTTGTATCCGTAGGCGTACCAGCCCGAGCCTGTATAGGCGGGAATGTTGATCTTCTTGAAATCCGCTTCCGCCTTCTCGACGAACTCTTCTTTGTCGTAAGGGTGAATGAGCAGATCGAAGATCGCCGGCAGGTGCTGACCCTTCTGGGTCAGGATATTATAGACGTGCGGATAGATCTTGAAATCCGGGTTCTGCATCGCCTCGCGCCACAGCGCTTCGCGTTCCGGCGGAAGTTCGCCCGGCTGTGCCTTGTTCTGATGCGCAACCAGATTGATCGAAAGCAGATAGCGAAACAGGTGCAGGACTGCGCCGTGATATTCCTCGCGGAAGCTGCCGAGCGTGCCATAGGCGCCGCGCGGATCGAACGGGAAGATCGCTTTCAGTGACGGCGGCTGCTGTTTGGCTGCGTTGAACTGTTCTGCGCCGAAGCCGGAAATACCGATCATGCCGACCTGGCCATCGCACCATGGCTGCTTGGCAATCCACTCGATCAGGTCGTAGCTGTCGAACTCGCGCGATCCGCCGCCTTCCGATTTGCCGATACCGCGTGGCGCGCCGATGACATGGATATAGCCGCGCGAGGTGAGAAAGCGCGTGTCGCCAGCCTCGAGCCAGCCGGTCCAAAGCGCGGACCACGAAGGCTGCGGCGTCAGCGCATCGGCGATGTCCGGGCCCTGCAGATCCTTGTTGTAGATCGCGAAGGCGAGCAGGGCGGGCAGCTTTTCCTTCGTGTTCGGACGATAGACATCGATCGACAGATGCACGCCATCGCGCATCCGTACCTGGATGTCGCGTTCTTCGATGAACCCGTCGAATTCCGGCGGCCGGTCGTACTGCGTCGGCAGTTCGTCACCGGTTGCCGTCAGAAACGGATTCGGAATTTTGCTCATGCGGCAAGTCTCGGCAAGGAGGCGAGGTCAAGCAGAAGGTCGTCCACCGGCTGTTCGCCCTTGCGATGGAAATCCACCGCAAGCTGCGTTCCGCTCGCGGGGCAATAATGCACCGTGCAGCACAGGTCGGCATGCAGGTCGATCCGGTAGCGCTCCGGCAGCTTGTCGAGTGTTACCGACTTCGCGCCCTTTCGCCAGGCCGTGCTGTTGGTCGCAAGGATAAAGCCTGCAGGACTCACCACATGGGTGCCGCGCTCGTCCTGCACAACGAGCAGGGCCTCGCTCAGGGATGCGATTGGTTTGGCTGCGCTGCGGTTGGCCGGATCGGTATCGAAAGTCCCGACCCGGTTTTTCCTTATCGCCTCGCGCTGGCGCACGCTGGCACCTTCATCCACAGCTTCGTTTGTCACAACGACGCCGTAGATCTCGCGCGCCGTTTCTGCGCTGACGGCGCCCGCGACAACATCTTGCGCCACCGCGCTGGTTTCGCGCTCCAGCGGGTCGCCCCAGCCGCCGCCGCCCTGCCAGATGACCGAGTATACGTCGCGATTGGTCATCGGCATCAGGCCGGGCTTCGGACCGAAGCGCTCCCACTTGCCGGCGTCATTTGGCAGGCCGCCATCGATTGCGCCCCAGCCCATCGATTGAACCACGGTCGAGCCCGGCCAGCCGCCGGCCAGTCCCGCGGTGTTCGGCGATTCCGCACCATGCGTCATGATCAGCGCCATCGCCTTCTCGATGCCGCCGAGCGTAAGCGCGACCTCACCGGACAGTCCGCCACGGTGCTTGCCGGCGCCGCCGGTATCGGGTGTGAGCTTGCGATGCAGGTAGAACAGAGGCACCGCCTGCTCGTTGCGCTCCACGTCCGCGATACAGGACACCGGCGACGTGATCGGACCGCCGGCCTCGACTCCATCCTTGGTCGAGAAGGCGCCGGACCCGGCCGCGAGCGGATCCATCAGATGCAGGCCGAACGGCTCGCCATACTGGTTGACGCCGCCGAGATTGAACGTCGCCATGCATCCATCGCTGATGCATTGCGCGCGGTATCGGTATTTCGGCGAGGTCGCGAGCAGCTTATTGAGCGCGGCCATCACCGCGTTGCTCACCGACCAGATCGTCTCCACGGTGGCGGAACCGACTGGCGCTGGAAACTGCGCGGTGCAGATCAGCCCGTCCGGGGCGACGATCTCCACCGGATCGAGCAGGCCCTGATTCCACTGAATGTCGAAGCCGAGCGTGGTCAGGACGCCACCAGCGCAGCCGCCGACGAGGCCGGACCGCGTGGCGTTGATGAAGCCCGGCGCCTGTTTGCTGGAGCCGGAAAAGTCGAGCGTCAGTTTGTCGGCTGCTTTGGTTGCCTTGCAGTCGATCTTGTAGAGCACGTTCTGATGACCATCATGCTCGATGAAGTCGGCTGCATGTACGGTGCCGTCCGGCAATTCTTGCAGCCGCGTGCGCAGCCTTGCTTCAGACGACGCGATCATGCGTCGCATCACTTCGGTCACAGTCTTTGCGCTGTAGCGCTCCACAAGTTCCGTTACGCGGCGGCGCGCGACGTTTACAGTCGCGATGAAAGCGCGAATATCGAGCCCGAGTTGATCGGGCAGGCGCGAGGCCGTCACGATCATTTCCAGAACGTCGTCGCGCATCTCGCCTTGATCGACGAGCTTCACGCAGGGGATGCGGATGCCTTCCTGCCAGACTTCCTTCGCCTTGGGGCACCAGCTCGCGAAATCCATGCCGCCGACGTCGGTCTCGTGCGCTTCCACACCAGCCCAGGCGATGATTTCATCCCCGGCATAGATCGGGCCGATCATCTGCACGTCATTCTGGTGCAGCGCGCCGATATAGGGATCGTTGCCGATGAAGATGTCGCCATCTTTCACCTTGAGCTGCGGCTTGCCGTTGATGTGGCGGATCACCTGGCCACAGACCGGCGCCTGAAACGACACCTGGAAGCCCATCGACACCACGGCGCCGTCCGGAAGGAACAGGCCGGTGAAGAAGTCGGAAGCCTCGGTGACGGTCGGCGACCCGGAGACCGCCTGCAACGCAATCCGCATTTCTTCCGAAATTGCGACAAGCCGATTACGGATCACCTCGAAGGTGACAGCGTTGATCTCGCTCATGATGCGAGCCTCACATGAATGTTGCCAAAGCGGTCCGCGCGGGCCGTAGCGCCGGGTGGCACCACGACGCTCTGGCCGGGGAATTCGATGATCGCCGGACCTTGCGCGCTTTCCCCATCTTTCGGGAAGGACGTGCGATAGATCGCGGTGTCGACAGCTTTTTTGGAGTCGCGGAACACGACAGGACGCGTGCCACGCGGCTCGAAGCTTTCGCCCTTGGTCGCGAGCGCGGGCGGCGGCAGGGCGCCGGTCCCCATGGCGCGTATCGCAATCAGCTCATAGCCGGCCTTCGAGAACGCCGCGCCGCGCCCGAACAGCGCCTCGTATTGCTTCTCGAATGTTTGCGTGACGCTACGAAACGTGTTGAGCGTGAAACTGTTGCCGGAGAACGGGATGTCCAAGTGATTGGTTTGGCCCCGAAACTTGATGGCGATGAAAGGCTCGACGCGAATGTCGCCCTTCGGGCCCGCCAAGGTGAGGTTGGTTTTCACTTCCTCGACCGCGGATTTCAGTGCCGAAGTGACATGCTGAAGCTGGGCCTCACTGGGAGCCGCGCCCGGCGAGATGCGCGCATAGGCCGGTCGCTCGGCGGTGAAGCCGAGATCCGAATTGCCGGTGCCATAGGCAGATTCCGCGGTCGCAGCCGCCGGCACGATGAAGCCGTCGAGCCCCAGCTCATCGCCCAGCACCCAGGCATGCGAAGGCCCGGCGCCGCCATTGGCCAGCAGCGTGAAATCGCGCGGATCGTAGCCGCGTTCGATGGTCATGCGGCGAAGCAGGTCCGCCATCTTGCTGTCGAGGATCTGCCGGATACTCCAGGCGGCCTCGATGACGCTCATGCCGAGCGGCTTTGCGACATGTTCCTCGATCGCGCGCTTGGCCGCCTCGACATCAAGCTTCATGCGCCCGCCGATGAAATTGTTCGGATCGAGCACGCCAAGTACGAGATCGGCGTCGGTCGCGGTCGGCTTTGTGCCTCCGCGGCCGTAGCAGGCCGGACCGGGATTGGCGCCGGCGCTGCGCGGGCCGACGCGGAGTTCACCGAATTCGACATAGGCGATCGATCCGCCTCCAGCACCGATGGATTCCACGTCGATCGAATGCACGCGAATATCGGCGCCTGCGACCGAGATTTCCGAACGCATGATCGGCTTGCCCGCAACGATCACGCCGACATCGAAGCTCGTGCCTCCGATGTCCATGGTGACGATATTGTCGAAGCCTGCCTGTGCGCCGGTCGCGCGCGATCCCATCACGCCGCCGGCCGGACCGGAAAAGAGCGCGAAGGCGGGGCGTTCGCTGAGAATGGCGGTTGGCAACACGCCACCGGCGCAGGTCATCATCAGCACAGGCACTTTCATGCCGGCCTTCTGAAGCGTCGCCTCCAGGCTCGACAGATAGCGGCCGGCGAGGGGGCCGAGCGCCGCATTGCCGGCAGTCGTCGACATGCGCGCGTATTCGCCGACGCCGGGCGATATTTCATGCGATACGCTGATGAAGGCACCGGGCAGTTCCTCGACTACGATTTCGTGTAATCGCTTCTCGTGTACAGGATTATGAGTGGCCCACAGCGTACAGATCGCAACGGCTTCAACCTTGCGATCTTTCAGCTTGCGGATTTCGCCGCGCGCCTGCGCCTCATCGAGCGGCTTGACCACGCTGCCTTTCACATCGATGCGTTCATCGACCTCGAATACGAGGTCGCGCGGGACAAGCGGCGGGATACGATTGCGCAGATACGCATCCGTGCGCTCCAGTTCGTTCATGCCGGAGGTCTGACGCTTGAGGCGTCCGATGACCAGCGTATCGCCGAAACCTTTGGTGGTGAGAATTGCCGTGCGTGCGGCATTGCCGGTGAGGAGCGCGTTAAGACCGACCGTGGTGCCGTGACCAAATCGTTCAATATTCGCGCAGAACTGTTCAAAACTCAGTCCATAGGATTCGGACGCGAGGCCTATCGCGTCGATCACGCCGCCCAGGACGTCGCCGGTGGTCGGCGATTTGAATACGCGGGTCTGGCCATCATCGGCTGAAACCCACAGATCCGTAAACGTGCCGCCGACATCCGTTCCGATGAAGAATCCCAAAGTCCGCTCCCCGTGGCATCGCGCGTTTTGCTGCGCTGTCAAACTGTTTTTGTTCGCGATCGCGACGCGATCAATCGTTGCGTCTGCGACCGTAATCGCTCTTGCATTCGAGTTGAACAACTGTACAAATCGTTTGTCAACGGGTCTGCGGGACCGGAAAATTGCGCAACAGCGAAAATACCAGGACATCGATCCTTGACGCGGCGGAAAATCTTTTCGCTGCCGCGAGCTTCGATATCGTGAGTATGCGCGATGTTGCGGCCAAGGCGCGCGTGCCGCTCGGCCTGATCAATTATCACTTCCAGAGCAAGGAAAAGCTGTTCGAGGCGATCATTGCGCGCCGCTCCGACGAATTGAATGCGCGCCGTCGCGCAGCGTTTGCGGGTCTCAAGGGCAAGCCTGACATCCGGCAGGTGATCGATGTGTTCCTGCGGCCTTATCTGGAATTGATGCTGGAAGGCGGGGCTGGATGGCGTGCTTATGGCCGCCTTCTGGCGCAGACCGGCCAGCAGCAACGCTGGAGCCGTCTGATCACACGGTACTTCAAAGAAACGCAGGAGATCGTACTGGGCGCGCTGGAAGAGGCCGATCCAAGGCTCTCGAAGGAAGCGGCAGCACGGGGTTACACGCACATGGTGTCGGTGATGTTCGGCATGTTTGCGGCCAATGACCTGCTCGGCGTGATCTCGCGACGTTCCTATTCAAGCCGCGATTTCGAGCGCGCGTATGATTACGTCCTGCCATTTCTGGCCGGCGCCTTCGAAGGGCTCGCGACCTCCTGCGTCTCCGAAACGGAGCGGGTGCAGGCAGCGCGCATGAGATGTTGAACTAGACCAAACGAAACAGGACAAGACGCGGGATAAGCCCGTGCCAGACACAGGAGGAAAGCATGAAGAAGTTTACCGTATTCGCTATTGGCGCTCTGCTTGCGCTATCTGCCACAACGCCGGCCAGTGCGCAGAAGAAGATCACGTTCGGGCATCAGCAGGTGTTTGATCTGGCTCCGATCCTGCTCGCGCAGGACAAGGGCTTCTTCGCCAAACACGGCATCGAAGTCGCGCTGAAGCCGATTCCGCTGAATTCGCAGAACCCTGCGGCGCTGGAGGCCGGTGAGGTCGACATCGCAATGCCGACGGCGTCAGTACTTCTGCAGGCGGTCAATGGCGGCCTCGATCTCGTCGCGGTGTCCGGCTACACCGAGACGGTCAAGACCGACAGCAACTTCGGCATTGTCGTAAGGCCTGAGTCCAACATCAAGACTCCCGCCGATTTCGTCGGCAAGAAGGTTGGAGTTCCGGGGCTGAATGCGTTCCTGCATGTCATGTTCCGCGAGTGGCTCACGATGAAAGGCGTCGACTGGAAGAAGGTCGAATTCATCGAGACTGTATTCCCGCAGATGGAAGGCATCCTGAAGTCCGGCTCGGTCGATGCTGTGGTAGCAATCCAGCCCTTCATGGCGCGCATCATTGGAAGCAAGACCGGCGAGCTGATGTCGCATTTTATCCGCGACATGCCGGCGGGTATGAGCATCACGGTCTTTGCATCCAAGAAGGCCTGGGCGGAGAAGAACCAGGATGCGATCAAGGCTTATCGCGCCGGATTCGACGAAGGTTCGGCGTATGCGCATGCCAATCCGGATGAGGCGCGTGCGGTTGTCGCAAAGTTCCTGAAGCTGCCGCCGCCGGCTGTCGCAGCCGTAAGCATCCCGAAGTTTGACTCCAAGCTCAGTGACAGCAATCTTGCGCCGTGGGTTTCGATCATGAAATCGCAGGGCATGATCCGCGGCGACGTGAACCTGAAGAATATCATCGTTCCGTGACCGTAACGGCGGGCCGGCAATGCTGGCCCGCTTGTCACGTGCATTCTCACTCAGAACACAAGGCGGTCATGGCTTCGGCAACGGAACTTCCGGACAGCGCCTATCTCGTCGGAAGCATCGGCCTCGATTCGGTCGACGAGATTTTCCGCACGGTCGGCCGGTCGATCGGACAACGGCTCAAGCGCGTTCCCGACGGTGAGGTCGGGCCGCGGCGGCTATGGGCGAGTTTCCAGTATCCCTTGCTGCGTTCGAGCCCGTTTTTGCGCCCCGACCCCTCGGGCGCTGTGCGGGCAACGTCGAAGTTTCCGTTGCTCGCGCTGGCGGAAGGTGTGGATCCGAAGGAAGTCACTTTCGGCGAACTTGGATATGCGCGGGAGGCGCGCGCTTCCTACCTCGATCTGCAAGCCGCGAAAAAGCGCGGTGGCTTTCCGGATCATGTGCGGCTACAGGTCTGCATGCCGACACCCTTCGGCATCATCTATGCCTTTGCGGCGCCGCACGATGTGCTTGCGATCGAGGCAGCCTACGAAAAGGCGATGATCGAAGAGGTGAAGCGGCTTTGCGATGCGATTCCGCACAAGGATCTCTGTATCCAGTGGGACTTCTGCCACGAGATGATCTCGCTCGA
>CAZIKZ010000036.1:12231-20902 GCA_964539845.1 uncultured Hyphomicrobiales bacterium | reverse complement strand
CCGGTGACAGCTTCAATGCCGGCTATATGGCGGCCCGTCTCGCGGACGAGAATCCGGGTGACGCTGCGATCGCGGGTCACAAGCTCGCCTCCGAGGTGATCCGGCATCGCGGCGCAATCACGCCGCGCAGCGCTCACGCAGTGCATTAAGCCGCCTGGTCATTGCCGGGCTTGACCCGCGCATGACACCGAGAGTCACGGCTTCCCCAGCAGCATCGCCAGCCACGCCGCGATGAATGGCAGCGGCAGGCTCGCGAACACCCGCAGCCAAACCACCCTCGCAGGCATGATCGGAAGTTCGTAGCTGAGGAGGCGCGGAAATGCGTACAGCGCCCAGGCCGTGGAATAGGCGATCACCTGAGGCGCGCCGGCCCCGCCCTTGAGTGCCGCGGCGGCAATCGCAAAACCCACCACCGGCCCGCCGGGCGTCATCGCGCCTGCAAGCCCGGCCAGACCAATCCCAAGCACGCCCGATGACGAACCGAGCCACGCCACCACAAGGTCCTGCGGCAACGCTGCCGCAATGAAACCGGAGCCCAGCACACCGATCGCCATACGCGGTACCAGACGCAGGAATTCGCCGGTCCCGTCCTTCGCGCTCTCGCGCAGCAGCGGCACGCCGCGTTTGGCCACGCCGAGTGCCAACGCAACGACGATGATCCAGAGCGCTGCGGCGACGATGACGCCGATCACGGCTTGGCCCCGACGCGCCAATAGCGCTCGATCACCCGCACGATCAGTCCGGCGAGGATGGCCAGCGGCAAAGCCGCGAGCCAGCGCCACAGCACGAAGTCGAAACCGAGAAACGGCAGCTCCCACACCAGCGCTCGGCTCATACCGATGGTGGTCCAGCTTGTGATGAGTGCCACGACGGCCGCCGCATCCGCGCCCATCCCGAGGAAAGCCGCGGCAATTGGGTAGATGGTAAAGGGCCCGCCCGGCACGATGATGCCAACGCCCGTAGAGATCAGAATGCCCTTGAGACCCGAGTCTCGGCCAACCCACCGGCTGACGGTGTCACGCGGAAGCAGGATTGTGACGAGCGCCGCGATCAGGCAGCCGGCCAGCACATTCGGCAGCATCCAGACGAACAGGTCAGTATCGGACCAGATCACGTCGAAAAACCGCGCCGCACCGTCGCGCCAATAGACATAAGCGGCAGCGGCGACAACGATGGTGATCAGCACTGCGGTCGGCCAGTCGAAGGCACGGCGCTTGCGGCGCACAGGCGGCGGCGTCTCCGATTGCATCAGCCGCGCAGACCCGCGGCCTCACGCGCCAGCGCCTTGATGCGCGCAAAGTCCTTCGCGGCAAGCGCATCCTTCGGTACGACCCAGGACCCGCCGATCGCGACGACATTGGGCAACGCGAGATAGTCGCGCGCATTGCGCATATCGATGCCACCGGTCGGACAGAAGCGGATATGCGGCAAGGGCGCCGCCACCGCCTTCAACCAGGCCGCGCCGCCCGACGCTTCAGCGGGAAAGAATTTCAGAATCTCGAAGCCGAGATCCGAGAGGGCCATGGCTTCGCTCACGGTCGCGCAGCCGGGAACCACCGGGATCTCGATTTCGGTGAAGGTCTCGGCAAGAACGGAGTCGGTGCCGGGACTGACCAGGAATTTCGCTCCGGCGTCGATCGCGAAGGCGGCATCGACATGGCGGACCACGGTGCCGGCGCCGACGATGCAATCCGGTACCTCGACGGCGATGGCAGCGATGGCGGCAAGCGCCGCCCTGGTCCGGAGCGTGACCTCGATCACGGTCAGGCCGCCGTCGCACAAGGCGCGCGCAAGCGGCACCGCGATCTCGAAATCGTCGATGGTGAGCACCGGGATCACCGGTGCCCGGCTGAGGATGGCTGCGGATTCGGTTGCGTCAGGCATGCCATCAAGACATGCCTGCGAAGTGCGTTCGGTTCAAGTCTCAGCCCGGCATAGCCGGGCCGCGGGCCTACTCGGCCGGGGTTGCCACCGGTTTGGGCGCCGGAGCAGGAACCGTCAGCCCAAAGCTCTGCCTGCTCATGCCGTACAGGAATGCCGCCACCATGGCGTAAGCGAGCGCCACCGAGGGCGTGACCCCGAAGCCAACCGCTTCGCCATGCATGAAGCCGAAGAACGTCAGGACAGCGCCGGCGGCCGCAAAGGCCGACGCCTTCACGAATTCGCGGTCGACGATAAACACCCCGATCGCGCCAAGGATCAGCCCGGAGAGGATCGCGCCGCCGCCCATCACTTCGAGGCCGTGATAGATCACGCCCTGCACCGCCATCTTGTCGAAACCCACCGCGGCAGCCGTGGTCCCGGCGGCGCCCAGCGCGCCGTCGATCAGGGTCTTGGCCCAAGCGGCGAGGTGCGGGGTCAACGCCAGCGCAATCGCGGGCGCGTGATGCGATGGGGTGGTCTGGAACGCCTGCGCGCCGATCAACATGCCGATGTACAGAAGGATCGGCGAGATCGCGACCAGCGGGATCAGCGCCAGCATCAGCGCGATGATGCCGAACCAGGACAGGATGATCACCATGATCCCGGTCGCAGCCGAGTAGCCGATCCGTCCGCCCATCGCCTTCCATCCGGGATGGCCGATATAGACTGCGTTGATGAAGGGGTTTCCCATCAGGCAGCCGATCAGGCTGACCACGCCGTCGGCGGTCAGCACCTGGGTGGTCGGGAAGTGATCGCCGGCCGCTTCCGCGCTCTCCACGTTGTCCATGGCTTCGACAAGATCGTAGATGCCGAACGGAATTGCGGTGACGAGGATGATGCCGAGGAATTCAAAACCGGAGAAGACGTGACCGATCGCCGGGATCGGCACCGAGAAGCCGAAATGGGTGAACGCCCCCGTGACCTTTTCGAGGCTCATGCCGCCGATATTGAAGCCGAACAGGGTCGAACCCCAGGCGATCAGCATGCCGGCCGCGATCGCGATCAGGCCGGCGGGGATGCCCTTCGGATACTTCACGCCACCGAACCAGCTCACCAGAATGATGGCGAAGCAGAGAAGCCCAATCTGTGGCGTCAGGAACATTTCCAGCGCGGGGCGCATGGCAATGAACGTGATCGACACACCCGCCAGCGTACCCAGCAGCGCGGCGCGCGGCGTGATCCTGCGGATATAAGGCGCGATGAAGCCGCCGATCATCAGGATGAAGCTCTGGAAGAACACCCAGACCAGTCCCGCTTCCCAGCCCTTGATCGGATCGTTGGTCTTGAGCGAGATCGGCAGCATGATCACAAAGGTGACCACGAACATGTGCGGCACGCTGATGCCGGATGGCAGCGCGCAGACATCGGAACGGCCGGTCTTCAGTGCGAGCTTGTACGCAAGCCACGCGTAATACATCGTGGACAGGAACATCATCAGGCCCATCGCGGGCAGGATGCGGCCGAAGACGATGGAGTCCGGCATTTTCAGCACAAAACGCAGGAGCCCGGTCAGCACCAGCATATTGACGAGAATATTGGTGCCGAATCCGAAGAACGCGTTCCAGTCGCCGGGCGTCCATAATGCGGGACGGGATTTCGCCAAATCCATCTTCGCAATATCGGTCATCGCACTCCCCCTTCGATGATCCCAAAAGTCATTTTCGGTGCGCGCGCCCCGTGGGCTGCGATCGCGGCAATGGCGTTCTGGGAATCCGAGACCCAGCCGAAAATCCCGCCCTGCGCCTTGATCATCGCGAGACCGGCGGCGTGGAAATCCGGGAAATAGGATGCGCAGCAATCCGACAGCGCGATGCAGCGGAAACCACGATCGTTGGCTTCGCGGATCGTGGTGTTGACGCAGACTTCCGTGGTGACACCGCACACCATCAGCGTCTCGATGCCATGGTTCTTCAGCATCAGTTCGAGGTCGGTCTGGTAGAAGGCGCCCTTGCCCGGCTTGTCGATCACGGGCTCGCCAGCAATCGGATAAAGCTCAGGGACGATGTCGTGGCCGGGCTCCCCGCGCACGAGAATGCGGCCCATCGGGCCGGGCGCACCGATGCGCGTGGCCGGATCGCCACGGTTGACCTTCAGCGGCGGCGCGTCGGATAGATCCGGCCGGTGTCCCTCACGGGTATGAATGACGAGCAGGCCGGTTTCGCGCGCGGCGTTCAGCACATTGCGGATCGGCTCGACGGCGGCGGCGAGCAACGAGACATCATTGCCGAGCGCGGCGCCAAAGCCACCCGGCTCCAGGAAGTCGCGCTGCATGTCGATGATGACGAGCGCAGATCGGCCGATGTCGATCTGAAGCGGATAGGGTTCGGCCTCGATCCTGACTGGCACAGCATCCTCCGATCCCGGCAGGAGGAGCTACGCAAGTTCGGGGCCAAGTTTCGCCAATTGTATGCAAAAGATTTGGCACGCTTCGGCGAAATTAAGTCTTTGATTCACTTCAAAAACGCTACCACATCAATTCTCGTTGCAGCGTGTGGCCTTTGGATCTCTGCCAAAAACAGCGGCAATTCTGCTCCGGCTTTCATCACACCAGCGAGCGGACGATCCAAAGCCCCGCGAACAATCCGGCGATCGAAAGCACGACCGAACCGAGCACATAGGCCGCCGCGAGGCCGATCTCGCCGCGCTCATAGAGCAGCGCCGTATCCAGCGAGAAGGCGGAGAAGGTGGTGTAACCGCCGAGAATCCCGGTGGTCAGAAACAGCCGCCAGCCTTGCGACGCATCGCCCTTGAACACGAACCACCCCGCGACGAGACCCATCACCAGCGAGCCGCTGATGTTGATGAGAAAGGTGGACCAGGGAAAACCGCTACCGAGAAGCCGCGGCGTACCTATATTGATCCCGTGGCGAAGCATGGCGCCGAGCCCGCCCCCCAGAAACACCAAGACATAACCCATGTCGGCCAGACCTTCTGCAATGGTCGGGATTCTTCTGTCTCCCCGTCGGGCACCGTTATCGCCGACTTTCCGGTTGCGTCCAACGGGGGTGGCGTCCATGGTCCGGCCGCCATGCGATCCCTCGATCTTTTCGCGCGTGACAAGCTTGCCGGGCGTGAGCGCAAGAACCTCCGGCGCGGCATCGTCGAGACCGCCGCAGGTGACGGCGTTCATGTCGTCCGAGGCGGCCGCACGCTGCTGTCATTCTGCAGCAACGACTATCTCAATCTCAGCCAGCACCCGGCGGTAAAGCGCGCAGCATCGGACGCCGCGGAAAAATACGGCGCGGGCGCGGGCGCCTCGCGGCTCGTCACCGGCAGCCACCCGCTCTATGCGCAACTCGAGGCGCGGCTCGCCCGGCTGAAGGGCGCGGAGGCCGCCTGCATCTTCGGATCGGGATATCTCGCCAATACCGGAATCATACCGGCACTCGTCGGGCGCGATGACCTGATCCTGATCGACGAACTCGCGCACGCGTCCATGCATACCGGCGCGCGGCTGAGCAATGCTGAGATCCTCACATTTCGCCACAACGATGTCGCGCATCTGCGCGCGCTCCTCGACACCGAACGCGCACGCTTCACGCATGCGCTGATCGTGACCGAAGGCGTGTTCTCGATGGACGGCGATCTCGCCCCCCTCCCCGACCTGTCCGATGTCGCAAATCGCTACGATGCGTGGCTGATGAGCGATGACGCGCATGGCATCGGCGTACTCGGTAGCGGACGCGGATCGGCTTTCGCGACTAACCCTCCTGCCAACATTCCGCTGCAGATGGGCACCCTGTCGAAGGCGATCGGCAGCTATGGCGGCTATCTTTGCGGCTCCCGCGACGTGATCGACCTGATGCATAACCGCGCACGCACGCTGATCTATTCAACCGGCCTGCCGCCGGCCGCGCTTGGGGCTGCCATCGCTGCCCTCGACATTATCGACAGCGAGCCCGATTATGCCGCCCTGCCGCTGCAAAAGGCGCGCGCGTTCACCCGCGCGGCCAACCTGCCGGCAGCGGAGAGCACTATCGTGCCAGTGACAATCGGCGACGCCGACGCCGCCCTGCGGGCCTCGGCGTTGCTGGAAGACGAAGGGTTTCTGGTGGTAGCGATCCGTCCGCCGACCGTGCCGGAGGGAACCGCACGGCTGCGCGTGACGTTCAATGCTGCGCAGCCCGATGACGCAATCGAACGGCTGGCAAGTCTCGTTCGTAGCCGCATTTTGAGTTGAACCTCCCAACCGGAGATATCCGCCGATGGCATCCGTCTTCATCACAGCGAGCGGGACCGATGTCGGCAAGACGTTCGTCGCCGCAGGGCTGATCCGCTATCTGCGCGCTCAGGGCGAGACGATCGACGCTGTGAAGCCGATCGTCAGCGGCTTCGATCCGGCGCGCGCCGGCGACAGCGATAGCGGCGTGTTGCTGCGCGCACTCGGCCTGCCGCTGTCCGACGAGGAGATCGAGGACATCTCACCCTGGCGTTTCGCGGCGCCGCTGTCGCCCGATATGGCCGCGCGCCACGAGGGCAAGGACATCGATTTCGATCAGCTCGTGTCGTTCTGCGAAACCGCGATCAAGGAAGCGGACGGATCGCTGCTGGTCGAGGGCGTCGGCGGCGTCATGGTGCCGGTCGATCAGGAGAATACCGTGCTCGACTGGATCGCGGAACTCGACCTGCCGGTGGTTATGGTCGCGGGCAGTTATCTCGGCAGCATCAGCCACACGCTGACTGCGGCTGAAGTCCTGGACCAGGAAGATTGCAACCTGCGCGCCATCGTGGTGAGCGAAAGCGAAGGCAGCCACGTGCCGCTGTACGAAACGGTCGCGACGATTGCCCGCTTTCTCCCGGCCATCGAAGTGATTGCATTGCCACGGCTCGAAACCGGCGCGGATCATCCCGCGTTTGCACAGATCGCGAAGAGCTGCGGGCTTTTGTAACGCACGCGGACGGACTCCCTCCCCCTGAAAGGGGGAGGGTTGGGGTGGGGGTCATTCGCGCATTCAGAGCAGATTGTTGACCCCCACCCGATTGCCTTCGCATTGCGAAGGCAATCGACCTCCCCCTTTCAGGGGGAGGTGAAGAGTTATTTGCGCTCCCGCACCACCTCACCAATCACCCGCGTCAGAAACGCCACATCGTCCTCGCCGAGGGTGAGCGCCGGCGCGAGGTAAATCACGTTGCCGATCGGCCGGATGAATGCTCCTTTCGCCACGAAGGCGCAGCGCAGCGCATTCAGGTGATTGATGCGCTCAAGCTCGACCACGCCGATGGCGCCGCGCGTTCGCACATCGGTCACGCCCGGCAGATCGCGGCACGGAGCCAGACCCGCGGCCAGCCATTGTTCGATCCGCGCGACCTGGCGCAATCGCTCGCCATCCTCGAACAGATCGAGCGACGCGTTGGCGGCAGCGCATGCGAGCGCATTCGCCATATAGGTCGGGCCGTGCATCAGCGCAGCCGCCGGATCGTCCGACCAGAACGCATCGAACACTTTCGCGCGCGCCACTGTCGCGGCCAGTGGCAACGTGCCGCCGGTCAGCGCCTTCGACAGCGTCACAATGTCGGGCACGATGCCGGCCGCCTCGCACGCGAACATCGTGCCGGTGCGGCCGAAGCCGGTGAATATTTCATCAAAGATGAGCAGCAGATCGAAACGGTCGGCAAGACGCCGCAACCGTCGCAGCACCACGGGATCATGAAAGCGCATGCCGCCCGCGCCCTGAACGAGCGGCTCGACAACAATGCCGGCGAGCGTATGGCCGTGACGCTCCAGCAACGTTACAAGCGCGGCCTCAGTCTCATCGGCTTGCGGCAAGTTCGCCATGACATGACGATGCAGCACACCGGCAAAAGCCTGATGCATGCCGGTCTCATCCGAAATCGACATCGTCGCCAGCGTATCGCCGTGATAGCCGCCGCGAAAACATACAAACGTATCGCGGCTCTTTTCACCCCGATTCAGCCAGTATTGCATCGCCATCTTCATCGCGACTTCGACCGAGACCGAACCGGAATCGGTGAAGAACACACGGGTCAGATCGCCCGGCAACAGATCCGAAAGCCTGCGTGCAAGCGTCAGCGGCTGCTCATGCACAAGTCCGCCGAACATCACATGCGGCATGACCTCAAGCTGACGCTGCACCGCCTCGCGGATATGCGGATGATTGTAGCCGTGGCAGGCGGTCCACCACGAAGCGATGCCATCGACGAGTTCGCGGCCGTCGGAGAGATGGATACGGGTGCCTTCCGTGCGCACCACCGGGAGCGGCGCGGGCATGGTCTTCATCTGCGCATAAGGCAGCCAGATACGGTCGAGGCCGGTGCGATACCAGTCAGCAGTCGCTGACATCGTTTGCTCCTGCAAACATCCCGCACCCTATCCCGGCCTCATCCTGAGGAACATTGCGCAGCAATGTGTCTCGAAGGATGGGCCGCCCCCGTCCTTCGAGACGCGGGCTTCGCCCGCTCCTCAGGATGAGGGCGGAGCGAGGCCGCTTCGAAAGAAACATCCCTCACACCTGCATCGCACGAAGCCCGAGGCGATCCATCAATTGCCGATCACGATCGGCGGCCGGGTTCGGCGTGGTGAGCAGCTTCGGCCCATAGAAGATCGAATTGGCGCCGGCGAGGAAGCACAACGCCTGCGTCTCGTCGGTCATATCCTCGCGACCGGCCGAGAGCCGCACCATCGAGCGCGGCATGGTGATGCGCGCGACCGCGATCGTGCGCACGAAGTCGATGGCATCGATCGCGGCACCATGAGCGAGCGGAGTCCCCTCCACCTGCACCAGCATGT
>CAZIKZ010000036.1:0-12221 GCA_964539845.1 uncultured Hyphomicrobiales bacterium | reverse complement strand
GCGGCATCGTCGGCATGGGCGAGGGCGCCGCAGCACACATGAATGCCCGCATCGCGAACATGCTCCAGCGTATCGAGGCGCTCCTGATAGGTCCGCGTCGTGATGATCTCGCCATAGAATTCCGGCGAGGTATCGAGGTTGTGGTTGTAGTAATCCAGGCCGGACGACTTCAGCCGCTTCGCCTGACTGTTATTCAGCATGCCGAGGGTGACGCAGGTCTCTAACCCCATCGCGCGCACGCCCTCGATCATGGCGCAGACCTTGTCGAGATCGCGGTCCTTCGGCTCGCGCCAGGCCGCGCCCATGCAGAAGCGGCTTGCGCCGGCATCCTTGGCGGCCTGCGCTTCGGCCAGCACCTTGTCGAGGCTCATCAGCTTCTCGGCCTTGACGCCGGTGTCGTAGGTCGCGCTTTGCGGACAATAGGCACAATCCTCGGGGCAGCCGCCGGTCTTGATCGAAAGAAGCGTCGAAACCTGCACTTCGGACGGGTCGAAATTGGCACGGTGCGCCGTCTGCGCCTGAAACATCAGTTCCGGAAACGGCAGGGCGAACAATTCGCGGATTTCAGCGCGGGTCCAGTCATGCCGGACCGCACCCATCGCGTCCGGAAATGCAGCTTTTTCGTAGGTTCCGAGGGTCATCAGACGGTCCAGGGCCCACGCGGGGCCGGCTCTTGCGTTGCGCCTGTGGCTTCATGTCATAGTGCCGCCGTCAAGCCAAGATAGCCGGTCGGATGGGGCCGGCGCGGCGGGGGTTCACGGGGATTGGGATGATTTCACGGCGGACAATATTGGCCGGCCTCGGTGCGAGCATCGCGGGGCCCGGCTTGGTAAACAAGGCTTGGGCCCAGCATCATGCCGGGCACGATCCGGTTTACTCGCACCTCACCGATCCGAAGATCAAGACGGCGCCGCTCGATACCATGAAGCTGCAGCATGTCTTTGACTCGCCGGCGCCCGCCGCCGCGAAACAAGGCCGCTGGGTGACCAAGGCGCCACTGCCGCTGCCCCGCAGCGAGATGGCCTGGGCCACGACCCTCAACAACCGGATGCATGTGGTCGGGGGTTACGGCGAGCAGCGCGTCGACCGGCCGTATCACCATGTTTACGACCAGGCCTCCGACAAGTGGCTGGATGCGCCATTCTTGCCGCGCGGCGCCAACCACGTCGGCGTGGTCGTAGTGAACGGCAAGCTCTACGCCATCGGCGGCTTCGTCGAACAAAACCGCAAGCCGGACAATCTCTGCTTCGTGCTCGACGGCGAAAGCTGGCGCGCGATTGCACCGCTTCCGAAGCCGTTCGCGGCCATCGGCTGCGCCGCAATCAACGGCAACCTGCATGCGATCGGCGGCGCGGTCGGCGATACCTTTGCCACCAAGAAGTCGGTCGACTGGCATCTCGTGTACGATCCGCGCATCGATCAATGGGCGGCGCGTTCGCCCATGCCGACCGGCCGCGACCATACCGGCACGCTGGCTGTGAACGGAAAGATCCATGTGATCGGCGGCCGCGTGGATTCGTTCCACACCAACTCCAACCTGCATCACGTCTACGATCCGAAGACCGACAAGTGGGAGCCGCGCGCTCCGCTGCCGACCGCGCGATCAGGCCACGGCGCCGTGCTGCTGCGCGGCAGGATTTTCGTGATGGGCGGCGAAGGCACGAACCGCGTCTATGGCCAGAACGAAGGCTACGACATCGAGAAGGATAGCTGGGAATCCTACGCGCCGATGCCGACGCCGCGTCACGGTCTCGGCGCAGCCGCGATCGGCGACTTTATCCACGTCACCGGTGGCGGACCGGTGATGGGCGGCTCGATCCAGAGCGCAGTGCACGAGGCGTTCACGCTGGATTAAAGTGCGCGACTGGCACAACGATTGCGTTATCATCGAGACTTCACTCATGGAGATGATGATGATCCGCGCCTGCCTGTTCGCTCTCGCTGGCCTTGTGTTGTTTGCCGCAACCCCCGGTTCGGCGCGCGACTATCTGAAGGCTGACCGTGCCCAGTCGCGCGGCTTTTCACCCGGTGTCGTAACCGAAGGCGGAAAAACCGTCTGGGTGTCCGGCCAGACCGGCCTCGTCGACGAGGACGGCAAGTCGATGGCCGGCAATTACGAGGGGCAGGCGCGCGTCATTTTCCGTGCGATCGATGCCGTCGTGAAACGCGCCGGCGGCAGCATCAAGGACGTGGTGAGCATCACGGTTTATCTGACCGATCCGCGGCTTCTCGAACCCCTGATGCCGCTTCGCCGCGAGTTCTGGCCCGAGGGCAATTTTCCGGCCAGCACCACCATCACCGTTCACAGCCTCCCGGCCGTCGGCATGATGCTGGAAATATCCGCGGTGGCCGTAATCGGCGACAAATAGACCGCTCGGACGGCCTCACGGCATGACGTTGCGAAACGGGCAGCGAAGGCTTAGGACGGCGCATCTCATCACAACGAGAAGCCTGCCATGAACGACACGCTGCCCGACCGCCTCTCCACCGATCCCGACAGCCCCTATTACAACGAGGAACTGCTGCAACGGGAGATCGGCATCCGTTTCGCCGGTCAGGAGAAGACGAATGTCGAGGAATATTGCGTGAGCGAAGGCTGGATCCGGGTTGCTGCCGGCAGCGCGAAGGATCGCCACGGCAAGCCGCTGACGATCAAGCTGAAAGGGCAGGTCGAGCCCTATTTCAAGAACAAGGCGTGAATTCGTACTCACTTGCCCTTGTTAATGGCCTCCATCATGCGCTTGTCGAGCAAGTCGTAATCGGCCTTTAGCTTGTCGCAGGCCGGCTTCTGCGCCTGGCAGAGAATTTCTGTCCGAACGAAGAAGCGCCCCTGCTGCTGATGCAGCGAGCGGCGTCCGACGGACGGGTTGGCGTAATGGCTCGCAGGCGTGAAAGACCAGATGGTGCCGTCGGTATCGTTGGCGACGGTCCAGCCGTCGTTATCCGCGAATTTGACGCCGGGCTTCGCCTTGAGCGCTGTGAGCGCGGCGGCGGCCGTCGGAAAGGGAATGCTTCCAGCCGCAGACGATTGCGCGTGGAGCGGACCGGACGGCACGGCGATGCTTGCGACGACGGCAAGAATGGCGAGCTGGCGCATGAGACGTCTCCCCATGCCAGCTTGACCCGCCCACGCGGTCAAATCAACCGCTGCACGCGTCGGCTAGTCGCGTTTGGGCAACAGCTTCTTCAGCATCGCAATCTGACGGAAAAACTCACGGCTCGGCTGCGCCGGACTGCCGAGCATGCGCGCACCGGGCTCGACGTCGGAGATGACACCGGCCTGTGCACCGATCTGAACGCCGTCGCCGATTTTCAGATGCCCGGCCATGGCCGCCTGACCGCCCACCTGCACGAAATCGCCAAGAACGGTCGAGCCGGAAATGCCGACCTGCGCCACGATGATGCAGCAGCGCCCAAGCACCACGTTGTGTCCGATCTGGACGAGGTTATCGAGTCTCGATCCCGCACCGATCACGGTATCTCCCGCGGAGCCGCGATCCACCGTGCTGTTGGCACCAACCTCCACATCGTCTTCCAGAATGACGCGCCCGAGCTGCGGCACCGTCAGGAAGCCACTTTTGGTCACAGCAAAGCCGAAGCCTTCCTGCCCGATCCTCGCGCCCGGATAGATATAGACACGATCGCCGAGCAGGGCGTGACTGATGCTGGCATGCGAGCCGATCCGGCAATCGCGGCCGAGCACCACACCGCTGCCGATCACGGCGGCCGGCCCGATCCGGCATCCCGGGCCGATCTCGACGCCGGCCTCGATCACACAAAGCGGGCCGATATCCGCCGATGGATCGACAACAGCATCTTCATCGATGACCGCCGTCGGGTGAATGCCGGGCGACCCGACCGGTGCGGGGTGAAACAGCTTCGCGACGCGCGCCCAGCCGGTATAGGGCTCGGGCGTCACGATCGCGACCGCACCCTCCGGCACGCGCGACTGCATGTTCGGATGCACGATCACCGCGCCAGCCCGCGTCACATCGAGAAGCGAGGCGTAGCGCCTGTTGTCCAGAAAGCTGATTTGCCCCGGGCCGGCGGTCTGTAGCGGAGCCACCCCCTCAAATTCGCGATCGTGATCCGAGGACACGGCGCCGCCGGCCGCCTGCGCGATTGCCGACAGGCGGTGCGGACCGCTTCGCTGAAAGAAGCGGGTATGGCCTGTCATTGCGGGCTGCATGCTTCGTCCTTGAGAGGAGGCAGAGCTAGCCCTAAGGGGGGACTAACACAAGCGCCAACCGGGCAACTTTAGGTCAACGGCGGCAGGGGTTGGAGGCGTTCCAAGGCAGGCGCCACAGTGTCGCCACACTGTGGCGCCTGTCCCTCTCGGTGCACGGTACTAATCCAGCGTTTGCGTCCGGATCGTGCGACCGCTCCACCGGCGATAAAGCCGTTCCGCTGCAAAGGATGCAGCAGCGATAAGAACCAGCGCCACAATCGCCGCGGGTTGTTGCTGCCATGTGTAGACCGAGAGGATCGCAAACATCCCAAGACAGGTGAGAAGAGACATCCAGACGATCACGGCGTTCGCGCCGGTCTCCTTCAGCAAGCGCAAATGCCCGGCGTTCACCGCGGCGTAGACAAGAAGGAACGCGGCGCTCCCCATCATCGCGATGCCGGAGAGATCGAACAGCAGCGTGATCAGGATGACGAGTGCAGCAGTGAGCAGAAGCCCCCCGCTCGCCTGCCGCCATTCGGTGCGCGCAAGCCGCGACGGCAATTCGCCGTCGCGTGCGATCATGTAGCAAACATTGGCCGAGCCGAAGAGCGTGGCGTTGATCGCGGATGCGGTGGAGAACAACGCGGCGACCGCGATCAGCCGGAATCCGAACTCGCCGAGAAACGGCCTTGCCGCTTCCGCCAGCGCATAGTCCTTCGCCTGCTCGATCTGTGCGCTCGACAGATTGCCGGTCACCGTGACCGAGACGACGAGATACAGCGCGATGACCAGAAGCACGGCCGTGTATAGCGCGCGCGGCATCTGTATCCGTGGATTGCGCATATCGGCAGCCGCATTGGTGATGAGATCGAACCCCTCATAACCGATGAACAGAATCCCGGCGCCGACAAGCACCATCGCGAGTTCGGGCGACAGCGCCGGGGCGAAATGATCAGGATTGACGAAGAACAAACCGGTGGCCGCGAACAGCACGAGGATCGTCACCTTGATCGCAACAATGAGCGTTTCGCCGCGCCCCATGATCCGCGCACCGAAGGCGTTGAGCAGCGTGAGCGCAAGGACAGCACCGACGGCGAACGACTTCACCAGCAGTGGCGACGGTTTGGTCGTAATGAAGGTCGCAGCATAACTGCCGAAGGCGGTGGCATAGAGTGCGAGCGAGATGATGTAGGCGGCCCACATGAACAGATTGAGTCCGCCGGACAGAACGCCGTCGCCAAAGCCCTTGACCAGGAAATGAACCGCGCCGCCGGCAGATGGAAACACCGCGCCGAGCTTCGCATAGGAATAGGTCGACAGCAGCGCGACCACGCCGCCGATCAGGAACGCAAGCCACATGGCGTTGCCGGCCGCCTGCGCCACGACGCCGAGAATTGAAAAAATACCGGCACCGACCATGCCGCCGATGCCGATCGACACCGCCGCGACCAGGCCGATCTGGCCGGCATCGGGATTCGTGTTCGGCGGGGTGCCGCCGGGTTTGGCGATAGGTGCGGTCATGGGCGCGGGATGGGCGTTAGAGGGGTGTGGAGCTGACTCAGCGCAGGAACGCGGGACGATAGCATAGGCGCATCGCTGTCGCCGGGCCGCATCGGCCTTGCTTATCCCTCCCCCGCTTGCCGAAGTCGGATGTTTCCGACTTCGGCCAATCAGTCATGGTCCAACTCAGGTAAACCTGAGTTGGACTGGAGGGTCGATCGACTGAGCGAATGCGAAGGAGATCGGGGTGGGGGTATTGATCAGCTCGTCTCGTGCAAGCCCCCACCCGGCTCGCTTCGCTCGCCACCCTCCCCCGCAAGCGGGGGAGGGATAAGAGTTACTCCGCCGCCTCTTGCAGAGGAATCGCCTCGACTTTCGCCGCGCAATACTTGAATTCGGGGATCTTCCCGAACGGATCGAGCGCAGGATTGGTGAGGAGATTCGCCGCGGCCTCGACATAGGCGAACGGGATGAACACCACGCCATCCGGCACCGCATCGTCCTGACGCGACTGAAGTTCGACCGAACCGCGCCGTGTGGAGACACGCACCAGGTCGCCCGGGCGGATGCCGAGCTTGGCGATCGTGCCGCGCGAAAGCTGCGCGATCGCGGTCGGCTCGAGCGAGTCAAGCACGGTGGCGCGCCGTGTCATCGATCCGGTATGCCAATGCTCGAGCTGCCGGCCGGTCGAGAGGATGAACGGATACTCGTGGTCCGGCGTCTCGTCCGGAGGCGTGAGCTTCGCCGCGACCAGCTTGCCGAAGCCGCCCGGACGCGGGAAGCCCTTGTCGAACACCACGTCGCGGCCCGGCTTGTCCGGCGCGTCCGACGGATAGGTCACGGCGTCCTCGCGCTCGACGCGCTCCCAGGAGATGTTGTCGAGCGCCGGCATCATCGACGCCATTTCCGGATAGACATCGCGCGGATGCGTATAGGTCCAGTCCAGACCCAGCCGCTTCGCAAGCTCGATGGTGATCCACCAATCTTCCTTCGCATCGCCCGGCAGCGGCAATGCCTTGCGGCCCATCTGCACCTGACGATTGGTATTGGTGACGGTGCCATCCTTCTCCGGCCATGCGGATGACGGCAGCACAACGTCCGCATAGACCGCGGTCTCGGTGAGGAAGATATCCTGCACCACGAGATGCTCGAGATGCGCCAGCGCCTCGCGGGCGTGGTTGAGATCGGGGTCCGACATCGCGGGATTCTCGCCCTCGATATACATGCCTTTGATCTCGTCGGCATGGATCGCGTCCATGATCTCGACCACGGTCAGGCCTTTTTTCGGATCGAGTTGCACGCCCCATTTCTTCTCGGCGGCGCCGCGGAACTCCGGATTCTCGATCGATTTGTAGTCGGGCAGGAACATCGGGATCAGGCCAGCGTCGGACGCGCCCTGCACGTTGTTCTGACCGCGCAGCGGATGCAGACCGGTACCGGGACGGCCGATCTGGCCAGTGATCAGAGACAGCGCAATCAGGCAGCGCGCATTGTCGGTGCCGTGCGTATGCTGCGAAACGCCCATACCCCAGAAAATGATCGCGTTTTCAGCACGCGCAAAAGTGCGAGCGACTTCGCGCAGCGTGTCGGCGTCGATACCGCAAATCGGCGCCATTTCCTCCGGGGTGAAATCCTTGATGTGCTCGGCGAAGGCCGGGAAGCCCTCGGTGTAGGTCTGAACATACTGCTTGTCGTAGAGATTTTCCTCGACGATGACATTGAGCATCGCGTTCAGCATCGCGACGTCCGCGCCGTTCTTGAATTGCATCATGCGCCAGGCATGACGCTTCATCGCGGTGCCGCGCGGATCCATGATCACAAGCTTGGCGCCGCGCTTGGCCGCCTGCTTGAAGAAGGTGGCCGCAACCGGATGATTTTCGGTCGGGTTTGCGCCGATGACGACAATCACGTCGGAATTCTTCACCTCGTTGAATGTGGCCGACACCGCAGCCGAGCCAACGCCTTCGAGCAGCGCCGCGACCGACGATGCGTGGCAGAGCCGGGTGCAATGGTCGACGTTATTGGTGCCGAAGCCGGTGCGCACCAGCTTCTGGAACAGAAAGGCTTCTTCGTTCGAGCATTTTGCCGAACCGAAACCGGCGAGCCCCTTCGGACCCTGCTGCTCGCGAATCTTCAGGAAGCCCTGCGCGGCCTTGTCGAGCGCTTCGTCCCAGGTGGCCTCGCGAAAATGCGTCCACGGATTCATCGGATCGATGAACTCATGCGGGATTTTCGGCACGCCCTCCTTGCGGATCATCGGCTTGGTGATGCGCTGCGGATTGTGCACATAGTCGAACCCGAAGCGGCCTTTCACGCACAGCCGGTTCTCGTTCGCCGGACCGTCCTTGCCGCTGACATAGAGCAGCTTGTCGTCCTTGACGTTGTAGGTGAGCTGGCAGCCGACGCCGCAATAGGGGCAGACCGAATCGATTTGCTTGTCCGGATATTCCGTGCGGACGTTATCGGCGTTCACGAGCGAGGATGGCATCAGCGCGCCGGTCGGGCACGCCTGTACGCATTCGCCGCAGGCGACGCAGGTGGAATTGCCCATCGGATCGTCGAAGTCGAACACGATCTTCTCGTTGTGACCGCGTCCCGCCATGCCGATCACATCGTTGACCTGCACTTCCCGGCACGCGCGGACGCAGAGATTGCACTGGATGCAGGCATCGAGATTGACCGCCATCGCGACATGGCTGCGGTCGGATGCGGGCATCTTTTCGCGCTCGGGGAAGCGACCGGTCTCGACCCCCATCTTGTCGGCCCAGTTCCAGAATTTGGAGATCGGGTCGTGCGAGGTTTTGCGTTCGGGCTGATCGGAAACCAGCAGGTCGAAAATCATCTTGCGCGCGGTCTCGGCGCGGTGGTTCGAGGCATTGACCTTCATGCCCTCGGTCGGCTTGCGGATACAGCTGGCCGCGAGCACACGCTCGCCCTCGATCTCGACCATGCAGGCGCGGCAATTGCCGTCGGCGCGATAGCCGGGGTCGGGCGAGTAGCACAGATGCGGGATCTCGACGCCTTCGCGCTTGGCCACCTGCCAGATGGTTTCGCCGTCGCAGGCGTGCACGTCGCGCCCGTCCAGCTTGAAGGTGATGCAGGCCTCGCCGTGCAGATGCTTCGGGTTCTCGGTCATGACTGCAATCCATCGGCTTGCACAGCCGTGCTCCCCTCCCCCTTGTGGGGAGGGGTGGGGGGTGGGGTCTTCATCTCGGCGTGCGCAGCGAGAATCGCTTCGCCCACGCTGTGCGGTGCTTTCAGAACATCGGTGTTCCAGAAGCGCAGAACGCGATAGCCCCGCGATTTGAGCCACACCGTGCGTTGTGCGTCATAGGTCAACTGGCGTTCCGCGTGCTGACTTCCGTCGACCTCGATCACCAACTTGCCTTCGTGCCAAACGAAGTCGGCGACATAATTGCCTATCGGTGCCTGTCGCCGAAAGTGCATGCCGGTGGGCTTCAGCATTCGCAGGATGTGCCACATGCGGCGCTCAGCGTCGGTCGGCACGCGACGCATGCGTTGCGCGTGCTCCCGGGTCCGCCTTGCTATTGCCGTATGCGGCATCCGATCATCCTGCAAAAAACCCCACCCCGGCGCCTTCGGCGCCACCCCTCCCCACAAGGGGGAGGGGTAAAGATGCGGCACCTATCCGTCTCACCAACCCTTCAGAGGATTTTTCAGGTCCTCCGGAAAATGCTTCATCACGCTCTGCAGCGGATTGGGCGCCGCCTGCCCAAGCCCGCAGATCGAGGCATCGCGCATCGCCGTCGAAAGCTCGTTCAGCAGCGCCTCGTTCCAGGGCCCCTGCTCCATCAGCTTCACGGCCTTTTCCGTACCAACGCGGCACGGCGTGCATTGGCCGCAGCTTTCATCCTCGAAAAACTTCATGAGGTTGAGCGCGACCGCTTTCATGTCGTCCTTGTCGGACAGGATGACAACCGCATGCGAGCCGACGAAGGAACCATGCGGTTCCAGCGTGCCGAAATCGAGCGGGATATCGGCCATGCTCTCGGGCAGAACGCCACCGGACGCGCCGCCCGGCAGGAACCCTTTGAAAACGTGGCCGGCCTGCATGCCACCGCAATATTCCGCAATCAGCTCACGCATCGTGATTCCCGCGGGCGCAAGCTTCACACCCGGATTGTTGACACGGCCCGACACTGAGAACGAACGGAAACCCTTGCGGTTGTTGCGGCCCTGCGAGGTGAACCAGATGGCGCCGCTGGTGACGATGTCGCGGATCCAGAACAGCGTCTCGATATTCTGCACCAGCGTCGGACGCCCGAAGACACCGACTTGCGCCACATAAGGCGGGCGATGCCGCGGCAACCCGCGCTTGCCTTCGATCGACTCGATCATCGCGGATTCTTCACCGCAGATGTAGGCGCCGGCGCCGCGCCTCAGATGCACGTTGGTGTGCGGCGTGAGGCCCGCAGCCTCGACCTTCGCAATCTCCTCGAGCAGCATCAGCCGCAATTCGGGATACTCGTCGCGCAGATAGAAATAGACTTCTTTCGCCTCGACTACCCAGGCGGCGATCAGCATGCCTTCGATGAAACGGTGCGGATCGCGGCCGAGATAATAGCGGTCCTTGAACGTGCCGGGTTCGCCTTCGTCGCCATTGACGGCCATCAGGCGCGGACCTTTTTCCGCGCGTACGAAGGTCCATTTGCGGCCGGTGGGAAAGCCTGCGCCGCCAAGCCCGCGCAGCCCAGAATCGTCCACAGCCTTGATCATGTCCTCGCGCGTACGAGTACCTTCGAGGCACGACTTCAAGAGCGCGTATCCGCCTTCCGACTGATAAATCTCGAACGACTTGCCGGGGGTCGCGGCGTGCGCATGCTCGTGCGCCGTCACCGCCTGCGCGACCTTGGCCACATCGGCGTGGAAGGTCTGCACATGACCGACCGCAACGACGGGCGCAACATCGCAAGCGCCCATGCAGGGCGCGCGAATGACGCGCACATCCTGTCCGTATTTCGCCTGGAGATCGCTCAGGAGATTGTCCGCTCCCGCCATCGCGCAGGACAGCGAATCGCAAACGCGGACCGTCACGGCGGGCGGAGGCGTGTCGCCTTCCTTCACCACATCGAAATGCGCGTAGAAGGTCGCGACTTCGTAAACCTCGGCCATGGCCATCTTCATCTCCTGCGCGAGCGCCGTGAGATGCGCAGCCGAGAGATGGCCGTATCTGTCCTGGATAAGGTGCAAATGCTCTATCAGCAGGTCGCGCCGGCGCGGCCGGTCGATCAGGAGAGCCTGAATTTCGGCCAGGGCGTCGGTATCGACCTGCCGGCCCTTGGGGGTCTTGCGGGCGCGGCGGCCGCGCCCTCCGGAACCGTCAAAACCTGAGGGCTTGGAACGAGTTAATGTGTCTGTTGGGCTCATACTGCACCATCGCGAAGGGGCCTGTTTAGAACAACCCCCAACTCCTAATTCCATGATAGAGATTTTCTATCGTTGTTGCGCCCTGTCAAGCATACGTTATTATATATACCATGCTGGATAAGCTCGAATATCTGATGGCTCTGGCGCGCGAGGAACATTTCGGCCGCGCTGCGGAGACATGCGGGGTGACACAGCCGACGCTATCGGCTGGCATCAAGCAGCTTGAGGAAACGCTCGGTGTGCTGCTGGTTCGCCGCGGCTCGCGCTTCATCGGATTCACGCCCGAAGGCCAGCGCACGCTCGACTGGGCGCGCCGCATCGTGGGCGACAGCCGCGCGATGCGACAGGAAATCTCCGCCCTCAAAAAGGGCCTCGCCGGACGCCTGAAGATCGCGGCGATCCCGACGGCACTCGCCATGGTTGCAGCGCTCACGACTCCGTTTCGCGCCCGCCATCCCGATGTGCGTTTCACGATCCTGTCGCAGACATCGATCCAGATTCTGACGCAGCTCGAAAATCTCGAGATCGACGCCGGCATCACCTATCTCGACAATGAACCGCTTGGCCGGGTGAGCACGGTTCCGCTCTATCAGGAGCGCTATCAGCTGCTCACCTCGCCCGATGCGCCGCTTGGCAACCGGGAGCGCGTGACCTGGACGGAGGTTTCGCAGGTGCCGCTCTGCCTGCTGACTCCCGACATGCAGAACCGGCGCATCATCGACGAGCTTTTGCGATCGGCCGGCAGCATTCCGCAGCCAACGCTGGAATCGAACTCGGTGGTGGTGCTGTTTGCGCATGTGCGCACCGGCCGCTGGGCGACGGTGATGCCATCAAAGCTCGCCGAGACACTCGGCCTCACCGATACCATTCGTGCGATCCCGATCGTGGAGCCCGAAGCGGTCCATACGATCGGACTCGTCGTGCCGGCGCGCGAGCCGATGACGCCCCTCACCGCGGCGCTGGTCGCGGAAGGAAAGCGCGTGGCGAAGGAGATGGGCGAGGCGTGATGCCTCTTACCTTTCCCGCTTGCGGCTCTTCGCTCTCCCCGTGAAACGGGGAGAGGGTGGCGAGGTCCGCAGGACCGAGCCGGGTGAGGGGCAAGCGCGATACGGAAACCAGCCCCCCCCCCGCCTCGCTCGCTAGTCGCCCGCGAGGCACCCTCTCC
>CAZIKZ010000035.1:0-20980 GCA_964539845.1 uncultured Hyphomicrobiales bacterium | reverse complement strand
ATCCGCGCCATCGGTGAGCCAATCCACAAGCGCGCCGCCGACGAAATTTCGATGGCGAAGCTGTTGACCCTGTTGTTCGAGGTAACGGGCCTGTTCGATATGCGCACGCGGCCGGAATTGCTGCTGCTGCAGAAGACCATGGTGGTTGTTGAAGGTGTCGCGCGTTCGCTCGATCCGAAGCTCGACATGTGGTCGACCGCGGAGCCGGTGGTACGCGAATGGATCGAGCGCAATCTCGGACCGGTTGGCCGCATCGAAGGCGTTGCCGAGGGCACGATGGAGCTGGGCCGCTTTGTGAGCCAGGTGCCGGGGTTGCTTTCGCGTAGCGCCGCGGTGCTCGAACAAATCGACACCGCCACCCGGAACGGCATCGTGCTGGCACCAGAGACGGTCGCCGAGATCGGCCGCGCCGAAGCCAGACGCAGCCGCGCGACCGCGGTCGCGCTGTGGGTGATTGCCGCGCTGCTTGCCTATATCGTGTATCTGATCAAGTGAGGGCCGCTGCCGTTAACCAAGGAACGGTCCGGCATCGCCTTGTCCCGGCGTTCCGCGCCAATCTGTGTTAACGATTGCGTCAGGCTAGACACCCGTCATGACCGGCAAACGCATCCTTCTCGTGATCGGCGGCGGCATCGCCGCCTACCAGTCGCTCGCCCTGATCCGGCGGCTGCGTGAGCGCGGCGCGAGGGTTCGCGGTATCCTCACCAGGGGCGGCCAGGAATTTATCACACCACTCTCCGTCGCTGCGCTTTGCGGCGAACGCGCCTTCACCGATCTCTTCGACCCGCAAAGCGAATTCGACGTCGGGCATATCCGGCTGGCGCGCGACACCGACCTTGTGATCGTCGCACCTGCGACGGCCGATCTGATGGCGAAGATGGCGGGCGGACATGCCGACGATCTGGCCTCGACGGTGCTGCTTGCGACGGAAAAGCCGATCCTGCTCGCGCCCGCGATGAACCCGATGATGTGGCAAAACGTAGCAACTCGCCGCAACGTCGCGCAGCTCGTGGCTGACGGTGTGACGCTGATCGGGCCGAATGTTGGTGAAATGGCCGAGAGCGGCGAAGCAGGCACCGGCCGCATGGCTGAGCCGCTTGAGATCGTCGACGCGGCCATGCAGGCGCTCGCAGGATCTGCGGACAAGCCACTCGCCGGCAAGCGCGTGCTGATCACGTCCGGCCCGACCCACGAGCCGATCGATCCTGTCCGCTATATCGCGAACCGCTCGTCCGGGAAGCAGGGGCATGCCATTGCCGCAGCCGCAGCAGAGGCCGGTGCCGAAGTCATTCTCGTTTCCGGTCCGGTGAACATACCCGACCCCCGTGGGGTCACGCCGATCCGCGTGAGCACCGCGCGTGAGATGCTGGAGGCCGTGAAGAACAGCCTCCCGGCCGACGCCGCGATCTTCGCCGCCGCCGTCGCCGACTGGGGTATTGCGTCACCGGGCGCACAGAAGATCAAGAAGACGAAATCCGGAGCACCCTCATTCGCGCTGTCCGAAAACCCCGACATCCTGGCAACCGTGGCAAAGCTGACGTCCGGCCGGCCAAAGCTGGTGATCGGCTTCGCCGCAGAGACTGAGACGGTGATCGATCACGCCAAGATCAAGCTGAAAAACAAGGGCTGCGACTGGATCGTCGCCAACGATGTATCGCCTCAGACCGGCGTGATGGGAGGCGACCGCAACACCGTGCATCTCGTATCCGCAGCGGGCGTGGAATCATGGCCCTCGCAATCCAAGACCGAGGTGGCACGTCGCCTGATCGATCGCATAGCCACCGCATTGAACGGATCTCTCAAGTGACGAATTTCGAGATGCAGGTCGTGCAGCTTCCGCACGGCACCGGATTGCCCCTGCCGGCCTATCACAGCGCGGCAGCCGCCGGCCTCGACCTCGTAGCGGCCGTACCGGATGACGCACCGATCACCATCGCACCGGGCCGCTACGCGATGGTCCCGACCGGACTCACGCTCGCGCTGCCGCCGGGAACAGAGGGACAGGTGCGTCCGCGCTCCGGCCTGGCCGCGAAGCACGGCGTGACGGTGCTCAATTCGCCAGGGACAATCGATTCGGATTATCGCGGCGAAGTCAGTGTCATTCTGATCAACCACAGCGAGAACAACTTCGTGGTTGATCGCGGCATGCGCATCGCACAGCTCGTCGTCGCGCCCGTGGCGTCAGTATCAGTTCGCATTGTCGAAAAACTCACCGAGACAATACGCGGCGTCGGTGGATTCGGCTCGACGGGAACAAAAATTGTCGATTAACGGCACTGAGGGGTAGACACAGCCCCTTAATTTACTACCGTTATGTTTCATAAAATACACACACTTCATAAAATACGCACACGGTGAGTAAATAGGAATGCCGTTGATGTCCCGGAAAGGCATCTTGGCCATCGCTGCGGTCATCGACGTCGCGCTCAACTCGCAAGCCCGCCCGGTTTCGGCCAAGGCGCTTGCATCGCGTCATGGATTGCCTCCACGCCATCTCGAACCGGTGCTTCAGGCGCTGGTCCATGAGGGTATCCTGCGTGGCGTCCGGGGTCCCCGAGGGGGCTACGAACTGGGCCGCGACACCCAGAGTATCACCGCGAACGAAATCTTGCGGGCTGCAGGCACAGTCGATGACTCGGGCGGATCACAGGTACCGGCCTCGTCTCTCGTCGGCGACGTGGTGTTGCCTGCGCTCGCCCAGGCCGAGAAGGCATTTGCCGCGGCGCTCTCGACCATCCAGCTCAATGAACTGGTGAAAAGGGCCGGAAAGACCGCCTGACGCTCGACCTTTCTGCCGTTCACGGTCTGGACTCTTAACGCGCGACTCCCCTTGGGGGTAAAGTCAAATGATTCGGTTCGCAGCCGCGGACCGCTCGTTAGCGTCCATGACGATACAGGCTTGCCCCGGGCTTTCGTCCGGCGTCGAACCGGTATTGGGGGCAATGGGTATACGGGAATGAATCGGTCGACCGGCGGCGTCCGCAGCGCCGTTCCGCTGCGATGCGGATGGCTCTTCGCGCTCGGCGCGATGTGGTCTGCACCCGCGGCGGCCGCGTCTCCAATCCGCGGCGCGACACCCGTTGATCTTTATCTCAGCGCCTTTGCGAGCCTCGAACGCCACGAACTGGCTGCATTGGCGCTGATACTCGGCGTCGTGCTGTTTGCCGTTGTCACATCGATCCTGCTGGTTCGTACGCGTCAGCGCGCAGGCGCAATCGACGCGGAGGCGCGGCGCGAGATCAACGCGCTGACCGCCGAAGTCGACCGCGTCAATGCGCTTCTCCTGTCGGAGCCGCAGATCGTGGTCGCCTGGGCGGCCGGCGGCGACGAGCCCGACATCATGGGTGACGTCACGATCGTCACCCAAGCCACCATGCCGCAGCGCGTCCTCGCCTTCGGGTCGTGGCTCGCATCCGATCAAGCGCAACTCCTCGAGGCGTCGGTCGAAAAGCTGCGCGCGAATGGCGAAGGCTTCGCCATGACGCTGACCACGCTCGGCGGCAAATCGGTCGAAACGGAAGGACGCGCCATCGGGGGGCGGGCCGTGATGCGGCTGCGCGATGTCAGCGGCGTCAAGGGCGAACTGGTGGCGCTGACGGCGCGGCACGAGCGTCTGGTCGGCGACATGATGGCGTTGCGCACGTTGATCGACGCCCTGCCATTCCCGGTCTGGGCGCGCGACCAGGAAGGACGGCTCGATTTTGTGAACGCCGCCTATGCCAGCGCAGTCGAGGCGCGCGATCCGACCGAAGCCGTCGAACGGAACCTCGAATTGCTCGACAAATCGGCGCGCGACGACGCAGCACGCCAGCGCGAAGGCGGCGCGGCGTATCGCGGACGCGTGCCTGCGGTCATCGCCGGAGCGCGCAGGATGTTCGACGTTGTTGAAGTGCCAACCCGCGCCGGCAGCGCCGCGGTCGGCGTCGACGCGACCGAAGTCGAATCCGCCCGCGCGGAAATGGCGCGCATGGGCGAAGCCCATCGCCGTACGCTCGATCAACTCGCTACCGGCGTCGCGACCTTCGGCGCCGATCACACACTGCGTTTCTACAACGAAGCTTATCGCGCATTGTGGGACCTGGATGCGTCCTATCTCGATCATGGCCCGACCGATTCCGCCATCCTCGACAGACTGCGAACCGGCCGCAAATTGCCGGAGCAACAGGACTTCCGCTCCTGGAAGAACCAGTTGCACGAGGCCTATCGCAATCTCGAAGCCCGCGAAGACCTCTGGCATCTGCCGACCGGCCGCACGTTGCGCGTCGTCACGACGCCCAACACCGAAGGCGGCGTGACCTATCTGTTCGACGACGTGACCGAGCGGCTCGACCTCGAACGCCGATACGACGCGCTGATCCGGGTGCAGGGCGAGACACTGGATAATCTCGCGGAAGCGGTCGCGGTGTTCGCCAGCGACGGCCGCCTCAGGCTGCACAATCCGGCTTTCCAGCAACTATGGAAATTGCCGGAAGAAGCATTGGCCGAACGCCCGCATATCGAGGCGGTGATCGCCTGGTGCGCGCCGCTGCAGCCGGAGGATCAGACCCTGCGCGCGCTGCGCAGCGCGGTCACCGCGCTCGGTCAGCGCGACGCGGTAAAAGGGCGGCTTGAGCGGCGCGACGGCAGTGTGGTCGATCTCGCAACTCTGCCGCTGCCGGACGGCGCGACGCTCGTGACCTTCCAGGACGTCACCGACACTGTGAATGTGGAACGCGCGCTGCGCGAGCGTAACGAGGCGCTCGAGACCGCCGACCAGATCAAGATCGACTTCCTGCATCACGTCTCATACGAACTGCGCTCGCCGCTCACCAACATCATCGGATTCGCGCATTTCCTCGGCGATCCCGCGACCGGCCCCCTCAGCGACCGGCAGTCTGAATATCTCAGCTACATCACCGTTTCGACCAACGCCCTGCTCGCGCTGATCAACGACATTCTCGATCTCGCCACGATCGACGCCGGCGTCATGACGCTCAATCTCGGGCCTGTAGACATCAGGAAAACCATGGACGCGGCGGCCGAAGGCATTCGCGACCGGCTGATCAAGGATCACATCGCGCTCCACATCGAGACCGATCCGGCAGACATCGGCTTGTTCTCGGGCGACGAACGCCGTGTTCGGCAGGTGCTCTTCAATCTTCTGTCCAACGCGGTCGGTTTCTCGCCCAAGGACGGAACCGTCCGCTTGCGTGCCGAGCGCCGCGATGAATCGATCGCGTTCTCCGTGACGGATCAGGGCCCCGGCATTCCGCCTGAAATGACGGATCGCATCTTCGACCGGTTCGAGAGCCACCCGCTCGGCTCACAGCATCGCGGCGCCGGGCTTGGCCTCGCCATCGTGCGCTCATTCGTGCAGCTGCATGGCGGCTCGGTAGACATCGAGTCCAAGGTCGGGCAAGGGACGACAGTGACCTGCGCCTTCCCGACCCAGCCGCCCACGCAGCAGCAGACCGCAGCCGCCTGACACCAATGCAAAGCACCGGCGTGTCCTTCCTTCACCTCCCCCTGAAAGGGGGAGGTCGCTCGACTGAGCAAAACGAAGGAGAGCGGGTCGGTGTCCATTGCAGAAGAGACCCCCTCCCCACCCCTCCCCCTTCCAGGGGGAGGGAGTCCACGAGCACCGTGGCATTGGACCGGCAATTCTGATGGCCCGGCCGCCTGCAGAATCGCGCTTCACCGTCTCACTCGAAAACGAGCAGGCAACGCAGCGCTTCGCCGTCGAAATCGCGAATGCGCTCGAACCGGGAGATATGGTCACTCTCTCCGGCGATCTCGGCGCCGGAAAAACCGCATTCGCCCGCGCTGTGATCCGGCACCTTGCCGGCGATCCGGACATCGCGGTGCCAAGCCCGACCTTCACGCTGATGCAGGTCTATGAGCTGCCGCGCCTCACACTCGTGCATGCCGATCTGTACCGGCTGTCCGGTCCGGACGAACTGACCGAACTTGGCCTCGACGAGATTGCCGCGACCGGCGTCGTGCTGATGGAATGGCCGGACCGGGCCGGCAACCACCTGCCCGTCGACCGCATCGATATCGCGTTCACACTCTCGCCGGCACGCGGCGATCAATACCGTGACGCCCGGGTCACCGGCCATGGCCAACTGGCGCAACGTGTCGCCCGCATCGAAGCATTGCGCACCTTCCTGCAAGACAGCGGATACATGCTGGCCGACCGGCAGCGCATGCAGGGCGACGCCTCGAGCCGCCTGTACGAACGCATCATTCGCGACGGCGTGCCGGCCATCCTGATGAATGCGCCGCGGCGGCCGGACGGTCCGCCGGTGCGCGACGGCAAGCCCTATAGTGCGATCGCCCATCTCGCCGAAGATGTGCGGCCTTTCGTTGCAATGGCCGACGGATTGCGCGCACTCGGCTTCGCCGCGCCGGAGATTTATGCCACCGATCTGGATCACGGCTTTCTGCTGCTGGAGGATTTCGGAGCCGAGCCATTTGTTGCGGGTTCACCGCCCGCACCTATCGCGGCACGTTACGGAGAGGCAGCCGATTTGCTGGCGGCGCTCCACGCTCGTCAGGTGGATGCGATGCTGCCGCTGCCCGATGGCACAACATACGCACTCCCGAGCTACGACAGGGACGCGTTCCTGATCGAAGCCGAGTTGCTGCTCGACTGGTACATTCCGCATCACGGTCTCGCCGTCGATGACATCGAGCGCGCAACGTTTCGCCAGCTTTGGCTTTCGGCGCTCAGGCCTGCCCTGGACGGGCAACAGACCTGGGTGCTGCGCGACTTCCATTCGCCGAATCTGATCTGGCTGCCGGATCGCACCGGATATCATCGTGTGGGTCTGCTGGATTTCCAGGATGCCGTAATCGGCCCGGCCGGTTACGACTTAGCCTCGCTCCTGCAGGACGCACGGGTCGATGTTCCGGAAGCGCTGGAGCGCGACTTGTTCGCCCGCTATGTCGCAAGACGGGGCGAGACCGATGCAAGCTTCGATCCCGGCGCGTTCGGCGCCGCCTATGCTGTCATGGCTGCCCAGCGCGCCACCAAGATCCTCGGCATTTTCGCGCGGCTGGATCGGCGGGATGGCAAGCCGCAATATCTCCGTCACATGCCGCGCGTATGGCGCTACCTGCAGCGCGCACTCGGCCACCCGACGCTCGCTCCGCTCTCCGATTGGTACAAAGTCAATGTGCCCGCCTTCGACGGGCTGTGATAGATCAGCCGCCGCAACATTGCCCGGACACAACCGGCAGTGACACAAAGTGGCGAATAGAGGATTTGATTCGCATGGGGCAAAGCGTTCTGCAGACGGCAATGGTGCTCGCAGCCGGTTTCGGGGAGCGCATGCGTCCACTGACCGACACAAGGCCGAAGCCGCTGGTGGAGGTGTCGGGCCGGGCGCTGCTTGACCATGTGCTGGACAAGCTGGCCCAGGCCGGGGTTGCCACCGCCGTCGTCAATGCGCATTACCTCGCGGACCAGATTGAAGGGCATGTGGCCAACCGCAAATCGCCCCGCATCGTGATTTCGGACGAGCGCGACCAGCTGCTCGATACCGGCGGCGGCGTGGTGAAGGCCTTGCCGCTGCTGGGCAACCAGCCGTTTTTCCTGATCAATTCGGACAGCATCTGGCTCGATGGCACGCGCAGCAATCTGCAACGGCTCGCCGCCGACTTCGACCCGGAGCGGATGGATGCGCTGCTGCTGCTGGCGCCGTCGGCCACCAGCATCGGATATGCCGGACGCGGCGATTTCGCGATGGCGCCCGACGGACGTCTGCGGCCGCGGTCGGAGCGCGAGGTGATGCCTTTCGTCTATGCGGGCGCCGCGATCTTCTCGCCGGCCCTGTTCAAGGATGCCCCGCAGGGCCCGTTCTCGCTGAACCGCTTGTTCCTCAAGGCGGTGGAAGCCGAACGATTGTACGGCCTGCGGCTCGACGGCGTCTGGATGCATGTCGGCACCCCGGACGCGATCGCGCTTGCGGAACGCGCCATTCTCCAGAGCGCGGCGTAGTTATCGTCGCGGGCGCGGGCGAAGCCTCGGCGCAAGACGGCGGGATGCGCTTCGCTATTCCGCCCCACGCACAGATTGATGTATGACTGCGGGATAGCATGGCCAGCCGCGCACCCCGCCTTTTCACGATCCCGGCGTCCGTCCCATTTCTGCCAGCGCTGATCGAGGCGCTGCTCGCAGGCCGGCTGGTCGACGGCTATCCGGGTTCGGACGACCCGATGGCACTGGCACAGGCGACGCTCTACCTGCCGACCCGCCGCGCCTGCCGCCTGGCGCAAGGCGTCTTTCTCGCGGCGCTTGGCGGTGACGCAACGCTGCTACCGCGCCTCGTCCCCATCGGCGACATCGATGAAGACGAAATCGTGTTCGCGGAATTCGCCGGAGGCCCGCTGGCTTCGGAGCGCATCGCGCTGCCACCGGCCATGGAGCCGTTCGAGCGCAAGGCATCGCTGACCCAGATGATCCTGACCTGGGCCGCCCTGCAAAAGAAGGCGGGTGAGAATTCGCTGATCGCGAATTCGCCCGCGGCCGCCTACGCCATGGCCGGCGAACTGGCCCGCCTGCAGGACGACATGATCACCCGGGGCGTCGACTGGTTGGCGCTTGATACGCTCGTACCCGAAGATATGGACCAGCATTTCAGGTCCACCCTCGATTTCCTGAAAATCGTCCGCGAATACTGGCCCGCGCTCCTCAAGGAGCAGACGCTGATGGACGCCACCGCACGGCGCGACGCCTTGATCGATGCGGAGGCCGCGCGACTGAAGCGAGACGTGACCGGTCCGGTGATCGCAGCGGGGTCCACCGCCTCGATGCCCGCGACAGCGAAACTGCTTACGGCGATTGCCAACCTTCCGAACGGCGCAGTTGTCCTGCCGGGTCTCGACACCGATCTCGATGAGGAATCCTGGGAGACAATTGGAGGCGTCACGGGCGTCAACGCCGCACCGGGTCATCCGCAATTCGCGATGCAGGGCTTCCTGCGCGGCCTTGGCGTGAAGCGCGACCAGGTGGAACGTCTTGCACAACCGGCCGCGCACGGCCGTGAACATTTCGCATCCGAAGCGATGCGTCCAGCAGAGGCGACGGACCGCTGGCGCGACACGCTGAAGGATCGCGCGTTCGAATCACGGAAAACCGAAGCGCTGGCTCATCTTTCGCTGATCGAGGCATCCACGACCGAAGACGAGGCGATGGCCGTCGCGCTCGCACTGCGCGAAGCGGTCAACGATCACCCCGATCAAACGGCCGCCCTGATCACCCCCGACCGCTCGCTCGCGCGCCGCGTGGTCGCCGCATTGGAGCGCTGGGCGGTGCCGGTAGACGATTCCGGCGGCGATCCCTTGTCCGATACGTCAGCAGGCATTTTCGCAGGGCTCGCGGCCGATACCGCGCTGAAAGGCTGCGAGCCTGTGACGCTGCTTGCGCTCCTGAAGCATCCGCTCTGCCGTCTCGGCGCGCACGAATCCGCGAACCTGCGGGCTATCGCCCTGCTCGAACGCGCGATTCTGCGCGGACCACGGCCGCGCGCGGGCGCCGAAGGACTCGAACATGCCCTGCTAAGCCTGCGCGCCGAACGCGAGATGTTGCACGGGCGCGATCCGCGCCGCTGGCTGTCGGACGACGAACTCGACTGCGCTGCCGAACTTGTCGCGAAGCTGAAGCCTGCACTGGCGCCGCTGTCGCGCGTTCCGAAGTCGCCGCTCCGCGAGCTTGCGATCCGCCACCATCAGGTGGTCGCGGCATTGTCACTCGATGAGAATTCCGAGTCGGCGGCGTTCGCGGGCCGTGACGGAGCGGCCCTGTCCGAAACATTCCAGGCGATCGCCGATAGCGGTGCGGCCGCCGCCTTCGCGGTCGAGCCGTACGAATACGCCGATCTGTTCCACACCATCGCGTCCGAACGCGTGGTGCGCAGACCCGGCTCGCCCGGCGCGCGTGTGCGCATCTACGGCCCGCTCGAAGCGCGTTTGCAGCAAGCGGATCGCGTGGTGCTTGCGGGACTCGTCGAAGGTGTGTGGCCTCCGGAACCGCGCAACGATCCCTGGCTGAACCGCACGATGCGGCAGCAGCTTGGGCTCGATCTGCCCGAGCGCCGCATCGGCCTGTCCGCGCATGACTTCGTCCAGGCTTTCGGTGCGCCGCATGTGATTCTGTCGCATGCGGGCAAGCGCGAAGGCTCGCCGACGGTGACATCGCGTTTCCTGCAAAGGCTCGCCGCCGTTGCAGGGACCGAGTCCTGGCCCAAGGTGAAGGAACGCGGCGCGACTTATCTCGACTGGGCGCGCGCGCTCGACAGACCGGTCGAAGTCATGGCGGCTAAACGTCCCGAACCGAGGCCGCCAGTCGCCGTGCGGCCGAAGCGGCTGCCGGTCACCGATATCGAACATTGGCTGCGCGACCCTTATACGATCTACGCCAAACACATTCTGCGGCTGCAGGCGCTCGATCCGGTCGATACGCCACCCGGAGCGCGTGATCGCGGCACCGTCATTCACAAGGCGGTCGGCGATTTCACGGCGAAATTCAAAGATGGCTTGCCGACCGATCCGCTTGCGGAATTGATCGCGATCGGGCGCACGGCGTTCGATCGACTGAATGATTATCCGGAAACAACAGCCTTCTGGTGGCCGCGCTTCGAACGCATCGCGCGCTGGTTCATCGACTGGGAAATCGAACGCCGGAGCAACGTTCAATCGGTTTACGCCGAAGTGCAGGGCGAATTGCAGGTCACGCCGGACTTCCTGCTCACGGCGCGCGCCGACCGGATCGAGATGCTGAAAGACGGCAGCTTCGCCGTGCTGGATTACAAGACCGGACGGCCACCGTCACCCAAGGAGGTCCGTGTCGGCTTCGCCCCGCAACTGACGCTGCAAGCGACGATCCTGCGCCATGGCACCTTCAAGGACATGCCGCATCGTGGATCGGTTTCCGAACTTCTGTATCTGCGGCTGAATGGCGGCGATCCCGGCGGCGAAAAGGCATCGCGCGACTTTGAGAACCTGACTGTCGACGACGCCGCCGACAAAGCGCTCGACGAGCTGAGGGAGCTTGTCCGGAAATTCGCGTCTGAGGAGACGCCGTATATCTCATTCTGGCGCCCCATGTGGGTCGGGCGCACCTACGGCGATTACGATCACCTTGCGCGCGTGCGCGAATGGTCCGCGACCGGCGGCGAAGTCGACCCGGATATTCCGGCATGAGCACGCGCAGCGCCAACAAACCCAAGCCGCCCGAACACGTCGTCAAACGGCAATTCGAGGCCTCCGACCCGGCCGTATCGGCGTGGGCCTCGGCCAATGCCGGCTCCGGCAAGACCCACGTGCTGACGCAGCGCGTGATCAAGCTGCTGCTGCGTGGTGAAGACCCCTCGAAGATTCTCTGTATCACCTTCACCAAGGCCGCGGCCGCGACCATGGCAACGCGGGTGTTCGACACTCTTGCTAAATGGACGGCGCTTGACGATGCCGGCCTCGACGAGGCGATCCGAGATATCGGATTCATGCCCGACGAAAAGCTGCGCACCCGCGCGCGACGGTTGTTCGCACTGGCGCTTGAAACCCCGGGCGGGCTGAAGGTTCAGACCATCCACGCCTTCTGCACGAGCCTCCTGCATCAGTTTCCATTCGAGGCCGATGCCGGCGCGGGCTTTGAGGTGCTGGACGACGCCACGCAATCGCAGATGCTCGACAAGCTCACGCTCGACGTGATGCTCGAAGGCGCGTCACAGCCGGACACCCCGATCGGCAAGGCGCTTGCGGATGCGATCAAGGCCTCCGCCGATCAGACCTTCCGCGACCTGATCATGGAAGCGGTCCACGAGCGTGACCGGATCGAACAATGGATCGCGCGCGCCGGATCGGTGGATGTGGCGATTGCAGACTTGTCGGCGGCGCTGAGTGTCGGCGCGCACGACAGTGCGGCCGCAATCGAAAATGACATTTTGACGGGCGGGATCGATCCGGCCCTGTGGCCGGATCTCGCGGACGTTCTTTCGACAGGCAAGAAGACCGACAACGACCAGGCAAATCGCTTCCGGCGCGCCGCGCTAGCAAACGGAGCGGGCCGAGCCGAGCACTACATCTCGATCTTCTGCACCGGGGGGGCTCAGACCGGTCTCACCAAACGATTGTGCCGCAAGGATGTTGTGACGAAAGGCCTCCGGGTCTCACATCCCGAATGCGCCGAGCTTCTCGATCGCGAGAAAATCCGCATCGACGACCTGCTCACCACCTTGCGAGCGGTCGAATGCCGCGACCGGACGCGCGCGCTGATCACCGTCGCCCATGAGGTGATCGTGCGTTACCGGCGCGAGAAGGCGCGGCGCGGACTGCTTGACTATGACGATCTGATCGACCGCACGCTGGCCCTGTTCAACCGCACCTCCGCCGCCTGGGTGCTCTACAAGCTCGATCTCGGGATCAACCATCTGCTGCTCGACGAAGCGCAGGACACCAGCCCGAAGCAATGGGAGATCGTCCGCACGCTGGTATCGGAATTCACGTCAGGCGCCGGCGCGCGCAGCGTCAAGCGCACGATGTTCGCCGTCGGTGACGACAAGCAGTCGATCTTCTCGTTTCAGGGTGCCGCGCCGGAGAAATTCGGCGAGATGAAGGACGGGTTCGAGCGCGACTTCAAGGCCGCGAAGCTCGAATGGCGTAACGTGAAACTCCTGACCTCATTCCGGTCGGGCGAAATTATCCTGCAAGCCGTCGACGCGGTATTCGCGCGGGCGGCGACCTACGAGGCCCTGTCCTCCGACAAGACAAAGACCATCCACGAAGCCTTGCCCGGCAAGCTTCCCGGGCATGTCGATCTCTGGCCGCTGGTTCTCCCTGACGACAAGCGTGACGTGGAAGGCTGGGACGCGCCGTTCGACACATCAAACGAATCGAGCCCGCAGGTGCGGCTCGCAAAAAAGATCGCGACGCACGTGAAGCTTTGGCAGAACGCCGGCACCAAGCCCGGCGAGGTGCTGATCCTCGTGCGGCAGCGCGGCCCGCTGTTCGAGGCAATCATTCGCTCGCTCAAGGCCGCCGGCATCCAGGTCGCGGGCGCCGACCGCATGGTGCTGCTCGACCACATCGCCGTGATGGACCTGATCGCACTCGCGGATGCGCTGCTGTTGCCGGAGGACGACCTCGCGCTCGCCTCGGTGCTGAAAAGCCCGCTGTTCGGCCTGAGCGAGGACGACCTGTTCAGGATCGCACATGATCGCGGACGGCAATCGCTGCGCGCGGCGCTGTCGAAAAAGGCCGACGAATTTCCCGAGGCTGCCGGCCGGTTGAAATCTCTGGCCGAGTCCGCCCTGCGTGACAGCCCCTTCACCTTCTATGCACGGCTGCTAGGCGCGGGAGACGGACGCAAACGTATTCTCGCCCGGCTCGGACCCGAAGCGAACGACGCGCTCGACGAGTTTCTCAATCTCGCGCTCGCCTATGAACGGCGTGAAACGCCGTCGCTGCAAGGGTTTGTCGCGTGGTTGCGCGCTGCCAATGCCGAGGTGAAGCGCGACATGGAAATCACGCGTGACGAAGTCCGCGTCATGACCGTGCATGGCGCGAAGGGACTCGAGGCGCACACGGTGATCCTTGCCGACACCACAACGCGACCGGAAGGCTACAAGCAGCCGGCGCTGCTCGACGTTCCGCTCAATGGCGGCGAAGGACTCGTCTGGGCAAAATCCAGGGACACCGACCCGGAACCGGTGGCGGCCGCACGCGCGGATGCACTCAAGGACCGGATCGACGAATACAAGCGCCTGCTCTATGTCGCGATGACACGCGCCGAACAACGCCTGATCGTCTGCGGCACAGCATCGACCATGAAGAAGGACCGCACCCCAAGCATCCCCGACCAGTGCTGGTATCAGCTCATCCGAGACGCCCTGGTCAACAATGACGCCGTGCCCACGATCGCACTGCCGTCCGAAGACGGTGACGGACAGATCTGGCGATTGCGAAAGGACGTGCTCGACTTTCCCGCGCCCGCGGAAGAGTCACGGACACGAACGGAAAGCGCCCTGCCCGGCTGGATCGCCAAACCCGTGCCAATCGAAGCACCACGTACGATCGGCATCACGCCGTCGGTCGCAGACGAAATCGAATGGACGCGTGGAAAAAGCGAACTCGAACGTGAGCAGGCGCTTGCACGCGGCCGTCTTCTGCACCGGCTCATTCAATCCTTGCCGGATCTTCCGCGCGAGAACCGCGCCGAGGCCGCGGACGATTACCTGCGCCGCAATGGCCGAAAGCTGCCGGCGGCAGAATGTGCGAAGCTCGCTGCGCAGGCGCTCGCCATTCTCGACGACGCGCAATTCGCTTCGCTTTTCGCACCCGGGAGCCGCGCCGAGGTTCCGATCATCGGGATGCTGACGCGCGAGGACCGCGCACCATATTCCGTCACCGGTCAGATCGACCGGCTCGCGGTCACAGACACTGAGGTGCTGATCGCCGACTACAAAACCAACCGTCCCGCGCCGACAGCGCTTGACGGCATCCCCCGCATCTATCGCCGCCAGCTCGCGCTGTACCGGGCGCTGCTGCAGCGAATTTATCCCGGCAGAACCGTGCGCGCGGCGCTGGTCTGGACCGAAAACGGCACGCTCACGGAGCTTCCGCAAGAGGCGCTGGATGCGGAACTCGCGACCCTCATGAAGGCCTGACCGGGATGGGATGAAGCGCGTGTCAAGACGTGGCGCGTGATCCGCAAGCAACACCGATACCCACTTTTGCTGCATCACACGCACCTGACGCAGGCTTGACCCCGGCAGGGGGGGTTCTTAGGTTCAAGCTCGAAGTTGAAGAAATCCTGCGATTCGAAAGGTGTGATATGGCCGTTGGAAAGGTGTCGGACGCGACTTTCGAGACGGAAGTCTTGAAGGCCAGCGGCCCCGTGGTGGTCGATTTCTGGGCGGAATGGTGCGGCCCCTGCCGCATGATCGCGCCGGCGCTCGACGAGATCCAGACTGCGCTGGGCGAGAAGGTCAAGATCGTGAAGCTGAATGTCGACGAGAATCCCGGGGTCGCGTCGAAATACGGCATCATGTCGATCCCGACTCTGATGATCTTCAAGAATGGCGAGCTTGCCTCGCGCCAGGTCGGCGCGGCGCCGAAGGCGAAGCTTGAGCAGTGGATCAACGCCGCGGTGTGAGCCGGCCGTAACAGCGGTGGAATTCAAATCGCCGGGGCTCTGCTCCGGCGATGTTGTTTTCACCGTCATGCGCGGGCTTGACCCGCGCATCCATCGAGAAAAAACCTCTCTTGCGAAAAGGATGGATTGCCGGGTCAAGCCCGGCAATGACAATCGATCTATTCCGGAAAGGTCCCATTGCGTCTCAGCACATCGCCCGCGAGATAGAGCGAGCCGCCGATCAGAATCCGCGGCGGCGCTTCGAGTGCAAGCGTACTGGCCGCGGCCAATGCCGCTTCGACGTTGCTTGCCGTCTCGGATGGAATGCCAAGTTTGTTGGCGGCGTCCGCAATCATGCCCGGAGGAAGACTGCGATCCGCATCCGGCACCGGTATCGCGTAGAGACGCCGCACCAATCCGCTGAAGTTGCGGAGATAGCCGTCGAAATCCTTGGTGCCGAGCATGCCGGCAATCATAACAAGCGGCTTCGGCGCCCGCTCCTCAATGTCGGCAAGCGCAACCGACACGGCGCGGCCGCCATCCGGGTTGTGACCACCATCGAGCCATATCTCACTGCCGGCGGGCGCGAGCGATACGAGATGCCCGTGCGCCAGACGCTGCATGCGCGCCGGCCAATCGGCTTTCAACAGCCCGGCTTCATAGGCCGATGACGGAATTTTGAGGCCCGATGCGCGCAACGCGGCAACCGCGACACCGGCATTGATGAATTGATGACGACCGATCAGCTTCGGCCCCGGTAAATCCAGCAGCCCGTCATCGTCCTGATATACCAGCCGGCGATGTTCCTCGCTCATATTCCAGTGCTCACCCGCAACGCGCAGTGGCGCTCGCACGCGCTGCGCCGCGCGCTCGATCACCGCCATCGCATCCGCGGTTTGCGGTCCGATCACGGCGCGCACGCCGCGCTTCAGAATCCCTGCTTTCTCTCCCGCGACACTCTCGATGGTGTCGCCGAGATAGTCGGCGTGATCGCGGGACACCGGCGTAATGACGCTGAGCAGCGGCGCGTCCACCACATTGGTCGCATCCAGCCGGCCGCCGAGACCGACCTCAAGCAACAGCACATCGGCCGGATGGCGCGAAAACAAAAGCATTCCGGCCGCGGTGGTGATCTCGAATACCGTGATCGGTTCGCTCGCATTCAGGCGCTCGCATTCCTCGACCGTCGCGCGCAATTCGTCATCGCCGACCAGCTTGCCGCCGCCTTCCGACGCGAGCCGGAAGCGCTCGTTGAAGCGCACGAGGTGGGGCGAGGTGTAGACATGAACATGATGCCCGGCGCTCTCCAGGATGGCCCGCATGAAGGCGATCGTGGAGCCCTTGCCGTTCGTGCCGGCGACATGGATGACGGGCGGCAGCTTACGCTCGGGATGATCGAGGCGCGCCAGCAGCTGCCACATCCGGTCAAGCGACAGGTCGATCAGCTTCGGATGCAGCGCCAGCAGACGCGTCAGCGTATCGTCGAGAGCAGACATGGCACACTGAATATCACGGCCGTCCGCCCCCCGCTAAGACAGAGATCGAGAATTGGAACAGACTGGATTCCCGGCATCGGAAATGACCGGACGGTGACGGCCTGGAAGGCTAGACCGGAGCTGCCGCGCCATTGGTCGCCGGCAGCGTCGTGCGCACGGTCGTGGAGGAGGCCTTTGTCAGCAGCCGGCAGATGCGAGCCAGCGTCGCACGCAACTCGTGCCGGTGCACGACCATATCGACCATGCCGTGCTCTTTAAGATATTCCGCGCGCTGGAACCCCGGCGGCAACTTCTCGCGGATGGTCTGCTCGATCACGCGAGGACCGGCAAAACCGATCAGCGCACCGGGCTCGGCGATATGCACGTCACCCAGCATTGCATAGGACGCGGTGACGCCGCCGGTGGTCGGATTGGTCAGCACAACGATGTAGGGCTTCTTCGCCTCGCGCAGCATCTCCACCGCCACCGTGGTGCGCGGCATCTGCATCAGCGACAGAATGCCCTCCTGCATGCGCGCGCCCCCGGACGCCGCAAACAGAATGAACGGCGTGCCGCGTTCAACCGCGGTCTCGAGCCCCTTGATGATCGCTTCACCCGCCGCCATGCCGAGCGAGCCACCCATGAAGTCGAAGTCCTGCACGCCGATCACGACCGGAGTGCCATCGAGCCGGCCGAAGCCGATCTTGATCGCATCGTTCATTCCGGTCTTGGTCCGCGCATCCTTCAGCCGATCCGCATAGCGGCGCTGGTCGCGGAATTTCAACGGATCGGCCGGCACTTCCGGCACGCCCACATCGAGCCAGGTCTCGCCGTCGAACATCGATTTCAGGCGCGCGGCCGCGCTCATGCGCATGTGATAGTTCGAGCCTGGAATGACGAACTGGTTCGCCTCCACGTCCTTGAAGAAAACGAGCTGCCCCGTTTCCGGACATTTGATCCAGAGATTCTCCGGCGTCTCGCGCCTGTTCAGGAACGAACGAATCTTCGGTCGGACGACGTTGGAAATCCAGTTCATGCCACTCAACTATCTATGTTCTGTTAGCATTGTTGCGAGACACATCAGTCCGCAACGAAACCCGATGCTTTCACCACAGGTCCCCAGCGCTCAATGTCGGCTTTCATGGTCGCAGCGAACTCGGCCGGCGTCTTGTAGTCGGGCTCGTTTCCGAGAACCGAAAGCCTCTGCACGACGTCCGGAGCGCTGAAAGCATCCTTGATCGCGAGATTGAGCTTCGACACGATATCGGCCGGCGTCTTGGACGGCACGAGTGCGCCGAGCCAGGCCTCGATCGTCACGTTGTAGCCCGCCTCCTTCATTGTCGGCACATCCGGCATGAAGGTCGAACGTTTGGCGCTCGTTACGGCGAGTGTACGAATGTTGCCGGCCTTGACGAACGGCAACGCCTCACCAACCGGATTGACGGTCGACGACACATGTCCCCCCAACAAATCCTGCAAGGCCGGCGCACCGCCCTTGTAGTGCACGGGCGTCATCTCAGTCTTGGATTCCTGCGACAGCATCAGACCGGCGAAATGCGGCGTACCGCCCGCTGCGGTCGTGCCATAGGTCGCGTTCTTCGGGTTCGCCTTGCACCATTGCACAAAGTCGGAAAGCGTCTTCACCTCGGCCGGCACCGCCGGACCGACGTTGATACACAGAGCGGACTTCGCGGCGGTCGCGACCGGTGTGAAGTCTCGCACCGGATCGTAGTTCAGCGACCGGAAGCTGTGCGGATAAACCGTCATCAGGAAGTCGGGCGTGAACAGCATGACGCTGCCATCGGCTTCGGCATTCTTCACATATTCGACCGCAAGGCGTCCGGCTGCGCCCACACGGTTCTCAACAATCGTCGTCGGAGCGTATCCGCCCTTCAGCTTGTCGGCCATGATGCGCGCGAGCACGTCGGTGCTTCCGCCGGCCGGAAACGCGACGATCACGCGCGCGGTCTGCGGGATCACCTGCGCCCGAGCCTTGGATGAAAACGGCAATTGAGCTGCCGCAAAACCTGCGGCCGCTCCGCGCATCAAAATCCGGCGTGTCAGCATACGGAACTCCTCCCCTGAAATTGCGGCTTTTTTAATCGGCTATTCCGCCGCGACCCGGCGAACCGAGCGCACGCCGTCGGCGAGTTCCGATACGAGCGATGTCACTGCGCTCACAGTCCCGGCGGTCGCCCGTCCGTCTGCATCGAGGCTGCCGCGCAGCTTGTCGATCAGCGCGGAGCCGACCACCACCGCATCGGCCCCCTGCGCGATGTCGCGCGCATTCTGCGCCGTCCTCACGCCGAAACCGACTGCGACCGGGAGTTTGGTGTGCCGCTTGATACGGGCCACCGCATCGGACACACGGGTCGCATTCGGCGTCGCCGCACCGGTGATGCCGGTGATTGAAACGTAATACACAAAGCCCGACGTATTCGTGAGCACGACCGGCAACCGCTTGTCGTCGGTCGTGGGGGTTGCGAGCCGGATAAAGTTCAGCCCCGCCTTCAGCGCGGGGATGCAGAGTTCGCTGTCTTCCTCGGGCGGCAGATCGACAACGATCAGTCCGTCGACGCCCGCAGCGATTGCATCGGCGAGGAAATGATCGACGCCATAAATGTAGATCGGGTTGTAATATCCCATCAGGACGATCGGCGTGTCCGCATCGTTCTTGCGGAAGTCCTGGACAAGCTGCAGCGTCTTTTTCAGCGTCTGCCCGCCTTTCAGCGCGCGCAGGCCGGCCGCCTGAATCGCAGGACCATCTGCCATCGGATCGGTGAACGGCATGCCGATCTCGATCACGTCGGCGCCGGCTTTTGGCAAAGCGGCAACGATTGCGAGCGCGGTGTCGTAATCGGGGTCGCCCGCCATCAGGAAGGTCACGAGACCTGCGCGCCCCTCGCGCGCCAGTTCTGCAAAGCGGCGGTCGATGCGCGTGGCCATCAGATCGTCGTCCCGAGATAGTCGGCGACGCTTGCGAGATCCTTGTCGCCGCGGCCGGACAAATTGACCACCATCAGGTGGTCCTTGGATTTGGTCGGCGCAATATCCTTCACCTTCGCAAGCGCATGCGCGGTCTCAAGCGCCGGGATGATGCCCTCAAGCTTCGAGCAGAGTTGCAGTGCCTCGACCGCCTCGGCATCCGTGGCCGACAGAAACGTCACGCGGCCCATATCGGCGAGCCACGCATGCTCCGGCCCGATGCCCGGATAGTCGAGCCCCGCCGAGATCGAATGCGCCTCGTTGATCTGGCCGTCCTCATTCATCAGAAGATAGGTGCGGTTGCCGTGCAGCACGCCGGCGCGGCCGCCGGAAACAGACGCCGCATGCATGCCGGACGGAATGCCGTGGCCAGACGCTTCGACGCCGAAAATCTCAATGTCCTTGTCATCGAGGAAAGGATGAAACAGGCCCATCGCATTCGAGCCGCCGCCGATGCAGGCGAGCAGGGAATTCGGTAGCCGCCCCTCAGCCTCCATCATCTGCGTACGAACTTCGTTTCCGATAACGCACTGAAAGTCGCGCACCATCATCGGATAGGGATGCGGACCGGCCACCGTGCCGATGCAATAGAAGGTGTCGTCGACATTGGTCACCCAGTCACGCAACGCTTCGTTCATCGCGTCCTTGAGCGTCTTCGAGCCGGACTGCACGGGTATGACTTCGGCACCCAACATCTTCATGCGGAACACATTCGGCTTCTGCCGTTCGACGTCGACTGCGCCCATATAGACGATGCAAGGCAGACCAAAGCGCGCACACAGCGTTGCAGTGGCGACGCCGTGCATACCGGCACCCGTCTCGGCGATCACGCGCGTCTTGCCCATGCGGCGCGCCAGCATGATCTGGCCGAGCACGTTGTTCACCTTGTGCGCGCCGGTGTGGTTCAGCTCCTCGCGCTTGAAGTAGATCTTCGCGCCATCAAAATGTTGCGTCAGCCGCTCCGCAAAATAGAGCGCGCTCGGGCGCCCGACATAGTGAGCGAGGTAATAGTCCATCTCCTTCTGGAACGCCGGATCGGCTTTCGCCTCGGCATAGGCCCGCTCCAGTTCGAGGATCAGCGGCATCAGCGTCTCGGCGACAAAGCGGCCGCCATAGATGCCGAAATGCCCGGTCTCGTCGGGTCCGGTCCGGAAGGAGTTCGGCCGCTGGATGGTCATAGGCTGCTCGCAACTTTCGTCCGCGCCGCATCCGCCGCGCGCACCGCGCGGATAAAGGCCGCGATTTTCGATGGATCCTTGACGCCCGGCCCGCTCTCGACTCCGGACGAGACGTCGACCGCCGGCGCCCGGGTGACCTCCAGCGCCTGCCCCACATTACCCGGTTCAAGTCCTCCGGAAAGCATGAAGGGCCGCCCCGGATCAAGGCCTTTCAGCAGCGTCCAGTCGAA
>CAZIKZ010000034.1:6732-20986 GCA_964539845.1 uncultured Hyphomicrobiales bacterium | reverse complement strand
CAAATTTCGGTGAAGGTCTGCGCAACCTTCCATCCGATATGCAGTGCGCCCGCCGGGCCTTCCGCAACAAGGAGGAGTGTGCCGGGATCGGCGCGGTCGCCGGACCGAGCTTTGGGGGCCGCGTTGCCGCCGGATAGCACGAAGATACGGGCGGCTTCTTCGATTCCCGCTACAACCATGCTGTCACGCGCGCGGAAGGTCAGCCGCGCATCTCGTTCGGAAATGCCGATCGATTGCGTGGTGAGGTCGCCATAGGGGCAATCTTCCGCCAACAGGCGGTGCAGCTCGGCGTCCGGCAATGCGCTCAGGGCGAGACTCATAATCCGTCCTTCAGGTCCGGCAGAATGTCCACGCCGCCGATTTGCAGCACCTTGCCGCCGGCGAGATAGACCACCTCATTGGCGATCCTTCGGATCTCCGCCGCAGAATGGCTGACATAGATCATCGGGATAAGCGCCTCGTCGCGCAGCCGCTCCAGATACGGAAAAATCTCCGTCTTGCGGGCGCTGTCGAGCGAGGCCAGCGGCTCGTCGAGCAGAAGAAGCCGCGGCTGCATCAACAACGCGCGGCCGATCGCGACCCGCTGGCGTTCGCCGCCCGACAGCGCGCCGGGCCTGCGATCGAGCAGATGTCCAATACCGAGCAGCGTCACGACCCGCTCGAACGCCGCCGGATCGTGCGCCTTGCCCGACATGCGGCGCCCGTAATCGAGATTGGCGCGCACATCCATATGCGGAAACAGCCGGCCCTCCTGAAAGACATAACCGATGCCGCGCTTGTGCGGCGGCACGTTGATCTGCTTCTCGGAATCGAACAATGGCTCGCCGTCGAGTGCGATGAGACCGCGATCGGGCGCGAGCAGGCCTGCGATCATGTTGACGAGCGAGGTCTTGCCGGAGCCTGACGTGCCAAAAAGCGCGGTGACGCCGCGCTCGGTTTCGAACGTCGCGGTGAGCGAGAATTCGCCGAGCCGCCTCTCGACCTCCACCCGGAGCATCAGCGCGCGTCCCTCAGTCCGTTCATTCCTGCGCAAGCGGGAATCCAGGGATGCTGCGCGCTGACTCTGGGTCCCCGCCTTCGCGGGGACGAACGGAGGATGGATGCGACACGGAGCACGCGTTAGTCCCCGTGATAGCGCATGCCGGCGCGCCGTGCGAACCACTCTGAAATGATCAGTGCGGTCAGTGACAGGACGATTGCGATCAGAACCAGCCGGCCGGCGGCCGCGTCGCCGCCGGGGATGTTGGTGTAGGTATAGATCGCGGCCGAGATCGTCTGCGTCTCGCCGGGAATATTGGACACGAAGGTGATGGTGGCGCCGAATTCACCGAGCGCCTTGGCGAAGCACAGCACCATGCCCGCGATGACGCCGGGCATGGCGAGCGGCAGCGTGACGCTCGTGAAGACGCGGAGGGGATTGGCGCCGAGGGTCGAGGACGCAGCTTCAAGCCTGCGGTCGATTCCTTCGATGGAGAGACGGATGGCGCGCACTAGCAAGGGAAATCCCATGATGCCGCAGGCGAGCGCCGCCCCGGTCCAGCGGAACGAGAACACGATGCCGAACCAGTCGTAGAGGAACGAGCCGATGGCACCGCGTTTGCCGAACGAGATCAGCAGTAGATAGCCGGTCACCACCGGAGGCAACACCAGCGGCAGATGCACGATGCCGTCCAGCAGTGACTTGCCCCAGAAGTTCTTGCGGGCCAGCAGCCAGGCAATCGCGATTCCGAAAGGCAGGGCACAGATGGTCGCGACGGTGGCGATCCGGAGCGAAAGCCGGATCGCCGTCCATTCTTCGGGGGTCAGTTCGAACACGCGAATGACTTGTCAGCCGGCGCGTTTCAGGTCGTTGGCTTGGTGGCGAGGACCGTAAAGCCGTATTTCTCGAAGATGTCGCGCGCCGTCTTGCTGCGCAGGAATTCGAGATACCCGGTCACATCGGGTTTCGCCGTCGCCGTCGCCGCCACCGGATAGGTGATCGGCGGATGCGAACCTTCGGGGAAGTGGCCGATGATCTTCACGCCGGGATCGACCTTGGCGTCCGTCTCGTACACGATGCCGAGCGCCGCCTCGCCGCGTGAGACGAGCAGAAGCGCCGCGCGCACATTATCGGTCATCGCGAATTTCGGCTCGGCGGCCGCCCACGACCCGAGCTTTTCCAGCGCAGCCTTGGCGTAAAGGCCGACCGGCACCGCCTTCACGTCGCCGGTTGCGATGCGGCCGTCGCCCGCGAGCTTGGCGAGATCGAATCCCTGTCTGATCGTAACATTGCCGATCTTGGAGTCCTTCGGCGCGATCAGCACCAGCTTGTTGCCGAGCAGGTTGACGCGGGTGTCAGGCTTGATTGCCTTCTTGTCGGCGACGTAATCCATCCATTTCAGATCTGCGGAGACGAATGCGTCGGCCGGCGCGCCGCCCTCGATCTGCTTGGCGAGCGCGGAGCTTGCCGCATAGCTCGACACCACCTTGGTGCCGGTGGCCTTTGTGTAAGCGGCATTCACGTCGTCGAGCGCGTTCTTCATTGAGGCGGCCGCGAACACCGTTAGCGATTTGTCTTGTGCAGAGGCGGCGTGCGGCGCGAGCCACAATGCGGCGGCCAGCAGGGCCAGCTTTATGGTGAAGGTTCGTCTCAGCATGGCGGTTCTCCAAACGGGCCTGCCCGGACACATGGCTGCGCCATGCCGGGAAAGGCCAACGGGATCGTCTTCAGATGCGAAGTATCGGGAACCGCCGTTCCGCCTTGGCGGGGATGCGCGCACAGCACAGCCCCGGATCGCGAAGAGACTTTAGCAAGCTTCCGGCATTTGCCAAGATCGGAGACAACATTGCGGGCCCGTGAGAAGGCCATGGACGAGAAGACTGTGGGGAGGAGCGCCAATGACCGCGCCGGCGGCGCCGATTGAGGGCGACTATGACTACATCATCGTCGGCGCCGGCTCGGCCGGCTGTGTGCTGGCCAACCGGCTCTCGGCCGATCCCGGCAAGCGCGTGCTGCTTCTGGAGGCAGGCGGGCGCGACAACTGGATCTGGTTTCACATCCCGGTCGGCTATCTGTTCGCGATCGGCAATCCGCGCGCGGACTGGATGTTTCGGACCGAAGCCGTGCCGGGACTGAACGGCCGCTCGCTGGCCTATCCGCGCGGCAAGGTGCTGGGCGGTTCGTCGGCGATCAATGCGATGATCTATATGCGCGGGCAGGCCGGCGACTACGATCATTGGCGGCAGCTGGGACTCACCGGCTGGGGCTGGGACGATGTGAAGCCCTTGTTCCGCAAGCAGCTCGATCACTTTCTCGGCGATAGCGAACACCACGGCAAAGGCGGCGAGTGGCGCGTGGAATATCCCAGGTTGCGCTGGGACATCACCGATGCGTTCCGGGAAGCGGCGGCGCAGGCCGGCATTCCGAAATGCGACGACTTCAACACCGGCAACAACGAGGGCTGCGGCTATTTCCATGTGAATCAGAAGATGGGACGGCGCTGGTCCTCCGCGCGCGGCTTTCTCAAGCCGGCATTGAGCCGCGCGAACCTGCGGGTCGAGACCGGCTGCATGGTGGAGACCATTGTGTTCGATGGCAAGCGCGCAACGGGCATTCGCTTCCGTCAAGACGGTGGAATGAAATTCGCGCGCTGCCGCGGCGAGGTGATTTTGTCGGCAGGCGCGCTCGGATCGGTGCAGGTGCTGCTTCTCTCCGGTGTCGGACCGGCTGCACAACTTGCCGAGCACGGTATCGCGACCGTTCTGGACAAGCCGGGCGTCGGCGAGAATCTCCAGGATCATCTGCAGTTGCGGCTGATCCACAAGGTCAGCGGCGTGACCACGCTGAACGAGACGTATCGGTCGTTCGTCAGGCGAGGCATGATGGGGCTCGATTATGCGCTGCGCCGCCGCGGTCCTCTGACCATGGCGCCGTCGCAGCTTGGCGCTTTCACGCGCTCGAGTCCGCGTTATGAGCGACCGAACATCCAGTTTCATGTGCAGCCGCTCTCGCTCGACAAGTTCGGCGATCCACTGCATGACTTCCCGGCTTTCACGACGAGCGTTGCGAACTTGCGGCCGTCGAGCCGAGGCTCTGTGCGGCTGCGTGGCACCGATCCGGCCGACAAGCCGATGATCCAGCCGAATTATCTTTCAACCGATGAGGACCGGCAGGTGGCGGTGGATTCGATCCGGGTGGCGCGCAACATCGTCGCGCAGCCGGCGCTGCAGGCTTTCAGCCCGGTCGAATATCTTCCCGGCGAGCAGCTTCGCAATGACGACGAAGCCGGGCTCGCCCGAGCTGCGGGCGACATCGGGACCACGATCTTCCATCCGGTCGGGACCGCGAAGATGGGCCGCAACGATGACCCGATGGCGGTGGTGGATGAACGGCTCCGGCTGACCGGGCTCGCGAATGTGCGGGTGATCGACGCCTCGGTGATGCCGACAATTACCTCCGGGAATACCAATTCGCCGACCATGATGATCGCGGAGAAGGGTGCGATGATGGTGCGGGAGGATGGGCGCTCTTGACTCCCTCCCCCGCTTGCGGGGGAGGGTCGATCGACTGAGCGTAGCGAAGGGGCTTTGGGTTTATGACTGACCCCCACCCGACGCGCTTCGCGCGTCGACCTCCCCCTTTCAGGGGGAGGTAAAGACCGCCAAACCATTTCCTAAGACTCGACGGATAGACCTTCGCCATGCACCCGCTGCTCGCGCGTATCAGAAACATCGTTGCCGACCCGCGTACGGAATGGCCGCTGATCGCGACCGAGCCGGGCGATCCGATGCGTCTGTTCGTTGGTTATGTTGCGGTGCTGGCTGCGATCCCGGCGCTTTGCGGATTTATCGGGTCCAGTCTGGTCGGCGTATCCGTTTCGGTCGGCCGGGTGCATGACTCGGTTCCGTTTGGGCTTGTGCGGGCCCTGATCAGCTATCTGTTCAGTTTCGTTATTGTGTACGTGACGGCGCTGGCGATCGATGTCATGGCGCCGCTGTTTCAGACCCAGCGCAATTTCGCCAATGCGCTGAAGGTCGCGGTCTATTCTTTCACGCCGGTCTGGCTGATCGGGGTCGTGCTGATGGTGCCCGGATTGCGGTTTCTGTCGATCCTTGGGCTTTACGCGATCCGGCTGGTCTGGACCGGCCTGCCGCCGCTGATGGGAACGCCCCGCGCGAAGATACTGCCATATGCGATCTCGATCGTGGTCGCGGCTTTCGGCATCACGCTCGCGATGTCGGTCATTCAGGCTGCCATCACCACGCTGCCGTTCCGGGACTAGAACGCGTTTTTACCCTCCCCCTTGTGGGGGAGGGTCGATCGACTGAGCGTAGCGAAGAAGATCGGGGTGGGGATGGTGGCGAGTCAGGCCGCATAGATCTCATTAAACGAAAATAGCTACCCCACCCCGCCTGCTTCTCTTCGTTCGCAGGCGACCCTCCCCACAAGAGGGAGGGTAAGAGTAAGGCGCCGTCAACCTTGCTACAGCGCTTTCAGATAACGGATCGGCCGTCCGGCGGTGAGGGCCTGCGCGGCGCCGATGATCGCGTTCGCATCGATCCCGTAGTGACGGTAAAGGTCCGGCAACGATCCGGTCTGCCCGAAATGCTCGACGCCCAATCCGCGCGTCCGGTGGCCGTGCACACCGCCGAGCCAGGACAAGGTCGCGGGATGTCCGTCCAGCACCGTGACCAGACCGCAATGCGGCGGCACATCGTCGAGTATGCGTTCTATATGCGAGCGTGCATGCACGAGGCCGCGTTCGCGCCCACGTTGCGCCGCGGTCCAGCCGGCGTTGAGCCGGTCGGCGGAGGTGACGGCGAGCAATCCGATATCACGGCGGTCTTCGCCCATCAGGCCGACGGCCTCGATCGCCTCCGGTGCGATAGCGCCGGTATACGCCACGATCACCTGCGCATTCGGGCCCGGCTTTCGCAGCCAGTAGGCGCCGTCGATGATCGCCTGCCGCAGTTCGGCGGTCATCGCGCGCTGCGGCTGTTCGACCGGGCGCGTTGAGAGCCGCAGATAGGCCGAGCCGCCGGTCTCGTCGCGCAGCCAATTCTTTTCAGATGGAGCGGCGTCGCCGTCCTTCTGGATGTAATCGAGCGCAAAGCGCAGGATCACCGCGAGTTCGTCCACGAAGGCCGGCTCGAACGATGCGAGTCCGTCCTGTGCCATGCCGATCAGCGGCTGCGCGATCGACTGATGCGCGCCGCCCTCGGGCGCGAGTGTGATGCCGGACGGCGTCGCCACCACAATGAAGCGCGCATCCTGGTAGCAGGCGTAGTTCAGCGCATCGAGCCCGCGCGCAATGAAGGGATCGTAGAGCGTGCCGATCGGCAGCAGCCTTTCGCCTTCGATTTCGTGCGACAATCCGAGCGCGGACAGGAGAATGAACAGATTCATCTCCGCGATGCCAAGCTCGATATGCTGGCCGCTCGGCGAGAATTCCCAGGCGAAGGTTGACGGGATGCGTTCATTGCGGAACGTGTCGAGCATTGCGGCGCGCGCAAACAGGCCGCGCCGGTTCACCCAGGCGCCGAGATTGGTCGAGACGGTGACGTCCGGCGATGTGGTGACAATGCGTGACGCGTACGTCTCCTTCGCTTTGCCGATTTCGTTCATCAGCGCGCCGAAGCCGGTTTGTGTCGAGGTCACGGCTTGTGCCGGCACCGTCAGCGTCGCCGGAATGTCGATCCGCGGAACCGCGATGGGCTTCTTTCGCTGTGCGAACGGCACAGTGTCGAGGAAGCCCTGCAGCGTGTCCTGCGGCAGCGTCAAACCTTCGAAGGCATCCCATTCGTGGCCGGGCCGCACCTCATTCAGCGTGCGGAACGTCTCCATCTGCGCAGGCGTCATCAGGCCGGCGTGATTGTCCTTGTGCCCGGCCATGGGCAGGCCGAAGCCTTTGACCGTGTAGCAAATGAAGCAGACCGGCCGATCATGCTTGATGCTCTGGAATGCCTTGATCAAGGCCGGCAGATCGTGGCCGCCGAGATTGTTCATCAGCCGCGCGAGTTCGTCGTCGCTTCGCTTTTCGATCAACTGCGTCACGTCACCCTGATCGCCGATCTCATCAAGCAGCCGCTTGCGCCATGCCGCGCCGCCCTGAAACACCAGCGCGGAATAGAGCGGGTTCGGGCAAGCATCGATCCATGCGCGCAGCTTCTCGCCGCCCGGTTCGCGGAACGCAGCCTCCTGCAGCGATCCGTATTTGACGATCACCACCTCCCAGCCGAAATTCTTGAACAGTTGTTCGTAGCGTTCCCACAATCCCTCGCGCACGACCGCGTCGAGGCTTTGGCGATTGTAGTCGACGATCCACCAGCAATTGCGCAGGCTCTGCTTCCAGCCTTCCAGCAACGCCTCGAAGATATTGCCCTCGTCCAGTTCGGCATCGCCGACCAGCGCGATCATGCGGCCTTCAGGCTTGTCTTTGCCGAAGCCGTGCGCGCGCACATAGTCCTGCACAAGCGACGAGAACAGCGTCTGCGCGACGCCGAGACCCACCGAGCCGGTCGAGAAATCGACATCGTCGATATCCTTGGTGCGCGAGGGATAGCTCTGCGCGCCCTTGTAACTGCGGAAATTCTCAAGTTTCTCGCGCGTCTGTTTGCCGAGCAGATACTGGATGGCGTGGAAGATCGGCGAGGCATGCGGCTTCACTGCGACGCGATCCTGCGGACGCAGGATGTCGAAATAGAGCGCGGTCATGATGGTCGCGAGTGAGGCGGACGACGCCTGATGCCCGCCGACCTTCAGTCCGTCGACGCTTTCACGCAGGTGATTGGCGTTGTGGATCGTCCAGCTTGCGAGCCACAGCACCTTCTTTTCCAGTTCGGACAAGATGTCGATGCGGGACGGCTGCATGATGCGCTCCCTGGCGCGACGCTTGAGCGTGTCAGGACAAGATGGGTGTCGCACATGCCTCGTGGCAATGGCATCCAATCTGCGCTATGAACTCAGCAGAAAGTGGCATAATCAGTTAGAATTACCGTTTAAATAGGCGGAATCGGCCAAGAATGCAGCTCGACGCCATCGACCGCAAAATTCTCGCGCTGTTGCAGGAGGACGGCCGGATGAGCCTTGCGACGCTCGCCGAGAAGGTCGGGCTGTCGCCGTCGCCGTGCCTGCGCCGGGTCCGTCTGATGGAAAAGGCCGGTATCATCGCGCGCTATGTCGCGGTGTTGAACCAGCGGACCGTCGGCCTGCCGGTCAGCGTGTTCGTGTCGATCAAGCTGGAAAGCCAGCGCGAGGAAGCGCTCACAAAGTTCGGCAAGGCGATCGCGCGCTGGCCGGAGGTGCTTGAATGCTATCTGATGACCGGGCCGCGGGATTATCTGCTCCGCGTCGTGATCGCCGACCTCAGCGCCTATGAGCAATTCCTCAAGCAGAAGCTGACGCGGCTCGACGGCATTGCCTCGATCGAATCGAGCTTCGCCCTGGAGCAGGTGAAATACACCAACGTGCTGCCGGTCTGAGTGGGGGCGCACGGCGTTGCCGCATACGCGATCCCTCCCCTTCAGGGGAGGGATCGGAAGCATCACCCCTTGTTCCGCAAGACCAGACACGCGCCGCCCGCCTTGCGCAGCGAATTGCAGAGATCGTTCGCGGCAGCACGTGTGTCCGTGCCGATACGCACCTGATAGAAAGCCGCGCGCCCGCGCGTCCGCAGCACCGAGGATTGAATGCCGGGGTCCTTGCCGGCCAGCACGCTCTCAAAGCGCCTCAGCGCACGGGCATACATCGCCATCGCACGATCGCGCGAGAAGCCAGCGCCGAGTTGCACACCCCAGGGCTGGCCCAGCGAATGCACGACGCGCTGCGTCAGTTGTTCGAGGAACGGGCTCGGCGAGCGCTTGAGCAGCGCCATCAATTCGCCGCAGCCCGGCTCGCGTTTTTGTTCCGGCTTCGGCTTGTCCGCGCTATCGCGCAGCTTGTTGCGCTCGGTCGCCCAGTCATCGACGGTCATGCCGGTGATCGCTGACACATAATTGCGGGTCTCACCCGGCATATAGCCGGTGCCAGAGAGCCATTCGCGCACGCGGCGGGGACCTGCGTTATACGCCGCCGCCGCAAGGCCGAGATTGCCGAACTGGAGCCAGAGCTCCTTCAGAAACTCCGCAGATTTCGGCAGAGCTTGCACCGGATCGAACGGATCCAGAAGCCCGCGCTCGGCCGCGGTGCCCGGCATGAACTGAGCCATGCCCTGCGCGCGCTTGCCGCTGCGCGTCATCGGGCCGACGGCGTCGGCGCGAAAGCGGCTTTCCTGCCAGATCACGCGCGCGAAGAACTCGACCGGCAGGCCATGATCGCGCGCGGCCGATTCGATCATCAGGCAGATGGAATCGTCAGACGCGGATTGAGCGAACGCGCCAGACAACGGCGCATACGCGAGCAACAAGGCGCTCACGGCGAACGCGCGACCACAGGCCTTTTGAACTACGCCCGGCACAACGCTGGTTCCGTCCATTCTGAGAGCCCGGCGACAAGCGCCGGGCGATCACCTCAGCAGAGGACCGTAAGCCTCTAGAACGTGCTCTTCAGCTTCAAATGGTCCATGCGGTTAATCGACTGCACATCGACGTGCTCGCCCTTGCCATCGCGGACGATGTCGAGCGGCACCGTGATGCCGGCTGCGCCGAGCGACCAGAGCTTGCGATAGAAGTCCGGAAGCGTCTTCGGTGTGTCGCCGCCGATATTTGCGATCACATCACCCTTGCGCAGTCCCGCCTTCTCGGCAGGCGATCCAGTCGTCACACGCGATACGACGAGACCGCGATCGGTGACCAGCGTACTCAGCCCGATCCAGGGTTTCGGCTGACCGCCGACCGCACCATTGGCGATCAGATCGCCGAGGATCGGCTTCAACAGGTCGGTCGGGATGTAGAGATTACCTGCGCCACTGGACCCGCCGCCGCTTTCGCCCGAGGCGTCGCCCACGATCAGTGAGCCGACGCCCACAAGTTTGCCGTCGCGGGTGATCAGGGCCGCACCGCTCCAGTGCGAATGCGCGGGCGCGGTATAGATCGCGCCATCGACCAGATATTCCCACGAGCCTGCAAACTCGCGGCGGGACACCACGCGTGCGGGCGCGATACCGTCACGCCCACCGAAACTGGCGGCAAGCACCGGATCGCCGACCTTCACGTCCTTGGAATTTCCGAACAGTATCGGCCGCACCTTCAGCGGTGCCACCGCCTTCAGCAGACCGAAGCCGGTGTCGTGGTCGTAGCCGACGACCGTTGCCGGTATCTTGCGGCCGTCGTTGGTAATGGCTTCGGCGGCGTGGGCCTCCACCATCAGATAGCCGATTGTGAGGATCAGCCCGTCGTCGTCGATCACGATGCCCGAGCCGTCGCGCTCCTGGCCAAGGTTGTCGACGGTACGACCGTCCGGATTGATATAGGTTTTGATCCGGACGACGGAGGACAGGAGATCGTCCGTCGCCGGCCTGACGCCCTCTCCACCCTGCGCGAAGGCGGAACCGGACGCGGCAGCGACGCAGAGAACCGAGACCAGCAACAGCACCACGCGCATGGGCAGTGACATTCGCATCAAGGCCTCCATTTGGCTCGCCGGCTCGAAACGCCGATCCGAATCGGAATAGCAAGACGGGTGCCAATTATAGTGGCACGAGACGCGCTCCCAACAAGGGGTTCCGACGGCATAGCCAAGCGTTTTGGCCTGCATCCTCGGCCGAAGCTTGTCAAAATCGCGTCAGCCGGGTTGTTTCAGCCGCATTCGGGTTGCGTGGAGCAGACCCGCAGGGCGGGAAGGATGGCAATGACCGAACCCAAAACAGATGACGAAAAGATCGTCGGCGTATGGAAGATGGTCTCTCAGGTTTACGAGGACGTCGACACGGCGGAGCGGTTCCCGATTTTCGGGGAGCATCCAAAAGGCCGGCAGATCGCCACCAAAGACGGCCGATGGCTCGCATTGGCGACAGGCGAAGGCCGGCCGGTCCCCAAGACCGACGCCGAGCGCAGTCAGGCTCTTCTGACCATGATCGCCTATACCGGCCGCTATCGTGTGAAGGACGGCGTGGTCACCACAAAAGTCGAAGCGGCCTGGAACGAAGCCTGGGTCGGCGGCGAGCAGGTGCGTCACATTCGTTTTGAAGGAAATGATCTGCTGCATATCCAAAGTCCCGTCATGCCGCACCCCAATCTGCTTGATCGCAAAGTGCGCGTGGTCGTGACCTGGGAACGCGAAGAGTAGTGAAAGCCCGGTAACAGCCCGCATCGCGGTACAGATTCTGCCATGCGCGACTTGCGGGCGGATTGTCCTCGTCGACGCTCTCGGCAATGCTGTGCACCAAGCAAGCAAAACAAAATGCCGGGAGGACTGTGATGTCGGGGCTGGTCTCAGGATATGTTCGGATCGTTGCACTTGCGCTCGTGATTGCAACGGGCGCGGGTCACGCGAATGCTCAGATGCAAGGGACGATCCGCCTGATCGTGCCGATTGCGCCCGGATCGGTAACGGATATCGCCGCACGCTTGATGGCGAAGCATCTCTCCGATCGTCTCGGTCAGACGGTCGTCGTCATCAATCGCGCGGGCGGCAACACGATTCCCGCAGCGGTCGAATGCGCGAAATCGCCGCCCGACGGCACGACGCTGTGCATCGTTAATCCGGATACGCTCTCCTATAATCCGTTCACGACGCCGAACCTGCCATACGATCCGCAGAAGGATTTTCGGCCGGTCACAAACATGTATTTCGTGATCGAGGGACTCCTGGCGCGCGGATCGTTGCCGGCCAATTCGATGGCAGAATTGCAAAAGCTTGCGGCGTCCAAGCCGGACGGGCTGACCTTCGGCACGCTTGGTCCGCGCTCGACGACCGACACCTTTCGGCAATGGCTCGGTCAATTCTGGAAGACCAGCTTCGTCGCCGTTCCCTACAAGGGGGGCAGCGAGATCATCAATGGACTATTGAGTGGCAGCATCGACATCGCCCGTATCGGTGTCGGAAACATTGCGGGACAACTCAACGAGGGCAAGGTCAAGGTGCTGACCCTGCGCAGCGCGAAACGCAACGAGCTTCTGCCGAATGTGCCGACGATGGACGAAGCGGGGCTTGAGTCGTTCCGAGGCGGACGGCCGTGGTGGGGCGTTGTGGTGCCGGCTGCAACGCCGGACGCCGTGGTCCAGAAGCTTAATGCCGAGATCGTTGCGATCTTCCGTCAGCCCGATGTGGCGGATTTCATGAAGAAGCAGTTTCTCGATGTCGATGTCGGCAGTCCGGCGGATTTCGCTGCCTTCCTGAAGAAGGATCGTGACAGTGCCGAATATATGGTGAAGACCTACCAGATGGCGCGGTAGCTCCGCTCTCCTCCCTCTCCCCATATGCGGGGAGAGGGGACCGAACCTCATTCCAGCCCGGTTGGTACGTTCTTCTTCTCGCTCTCGATCTTCATGCCGGATGCGGCCGCCATGGTTTCCATCAGCGTGGCGAAATCCTTTTCGAGATAAGCCGCCGGATCCGGCTGCTGGATCGCGTTGCCGATATGGCCCTGCAGGATTTCCCGCGTGGTCGCGGTCACCGGCATCGGCACTTTCCATTCGCGGCCAAGTTCGAGGCCGAGATCGAGATCCTTCAACAGCAGTTCAGGCGTGAAGGTCGTGGTCCAGTCGAGATTGACGAGTGCAGGCGACTTGTAACGTGTGAACATCGAGCCCATCACACTGTTGCTCATGAAGCGCAGGAACGCTTCGCGCGGCACGCCCATCTTGTTCGCAAGCAGCGTGATCTCGATCAGGTTCTGGATCACCACGCCGAGCATCACGTTGTGTGCGATCTTGCAGATGCGCGCGAGTTCGCCGTCACCGACATAGGACACGCCGTTCGGTGCGAATTTCAGCACCATGTCCTCGACCTTGCGGAAGGCCGCTTCCGGACCTGACGCGACGGCGGACAGCTTGCCGGCCTTGATCACCTTCGCGTTGCCGGACACGGGGCAGGCGACGAATTCCGAGCCCAGCGCCGTGAGTTGTTCGCGGATCTCCGCGGAATCGTCGACCGAGATGGTCGAGCAGTCGACCACGATCTTCGGCATCTTGCCCTTGCCGCTGGGCGCAACGCCGTTCGGACCGAAATAGACTTCCTTCACGTCCTTGCCGGTGGACACGATGGAGAACAGCACGTCGACATTGTTCAGATCGGACAGCTTGTCGACCACCTTGCCGCCGATCTTGGTGAGCGGCTCGGCCTTGGCCTTGGTCCGGTTCCAGATCGAGACGTCGTAGCCGGCCTTCAACAGCCATTCGGCCATCGCGTAGCCCATGCGGCCCATGCCGATCCAGCCGATGGTCTGCTTTCCGGTCGCCATTTTCATTCCTCCCACGCATTTGAGGCCAGTCTCGTAACACAGGCGGCATTCGCCGCAAGGACTTCGCAAGCACGCCAGCCACACCTATGATGGGGACGTGGAGGTGCCATGTCGGCCAACATATCCGTCGTCCGTTCGCTTGAAGATGCTCTGTCGCCGATCGTCGATGGCTGCCTTTTGGCGGTGCCGCGCGAGCAAGCCGGCGTGGCCATGGAAGCAACGCGTGCCCTGATCCGCCGCGATGTGAAAAATCTGCACCTGGTGGCGCTGCCCGCCTCAACGCTGCAGGCGGATATGCTGATCGGGGCCGGATGCGTGGAGACGCTGGAGACCTCTGCGGTCAGCCTCGGTGAATTGGGGCCGGCGCCGCGATTTACCGCCGCGATGACCGCCGGGACGTTGCGCATGAAGGATGCGACCTGTCCCGCGATCTATGCCGCGCTGGAGGCGGGAGAGAAGGGAAATCCGTTCATGCCGCTGCGCGGTCTGATCGGTTCCGACCTGATGAAAATCCGCAGCGATTGGCGGGTGATCGACAATCCGTTCGGTAACGACGATCCGATTGTTCTGCTGCCCGCGATCCAGCCGGATGTCGCGCTGTTCCATGCGCCGTTCGCGGATCGGCACGGCAATGTCTGGATCGGGCGCCAGCGCGACCTTGGCACGCTCGCGCATGCATCGCGCAAGACAGTGGTGACGGTCGAGCGCATTCAGGATGGCAATCTACTGGACGATCCGGTGCTCGCCGCCGGTGTGCTGCCCGGTTTCTATGTCGAAGCGATCGCGGTGGTGGAGAACGGTGCCTGGCCCATGTCGCTGCCGGATTATTATCCGGTCGATGTTGTGCATCTGGCCGAATATGCGCGGCTTGCGAAGACGGCCGAAGGCTTCGCTCGCTATTGCGATGAGCACGTGTACGGAAAGCGGGCGGCGTA
>CAZIKZ010000034.1:0-6632 GCA_964539845.1 uncultured Hyphomicrobiales bacterium | reverse complement strand
TGATCGGTGATGTGCGCCACATCGCGGTCGGCAATGCCTCGCCGATCCCTGCGGCTGCGGCATTGCTATGTCGCGTGCGTGGCAACGGGCGGCCTTATGTGTCGCTCTTGCAGAGCCGCAAACACAACTTCTTCACCGACGGCGGCGTCGAATTGTTCGACTGCGCCGGGCAAGGACGGATGGATGTGTTCTTTCTGTCCGGCGGCGAGATCGACGGCGAGGGCAATATCAATCTCGTCGGCATCGGCGATCACGACAGGCCGCAGGTGCGGTTTCCCGGTTCGTTCGGTTCTGCCTATCTCTATTTCGTCGTGCCGAAGGTGATCCTGTTTCGTACCGAGCATTCGCGCCGTACGCTGGTGCCGAAGGTGAATTTCATCAGTGCGCCTGGCATAAGCGAGCCGAATGTGCATCGCAGCGGTGGACCGATCGCGTTGATCACCAATCGCTGCCTGTTCGCCTTCGACAAGGATCGCCGTCGTTTCCGCCTGCAAAGCGTGCATCCGGGGCACAGTGTCGAAGAGGTCCTCGAGCATACCGGCTTCGACTTCGACCGGCCGGAACATGTGCCGGAGACACCCGCGCCCGATGTCGAAACGCTGCGGATCATGCGCGAGGACGTCGCGCCCGAACTGTTCGAGGTTTATCCGCAATTCGCGGAGAAGATATTTGGTATCGTGAAAGCAGCGTAGCTGCCCCGTCACTGCCGGGCTTGACCCGGCAATCCATCTCGCGGTCAATGCATTCAATATCAAGATGGATGCCCGGGTCTGCGACGCTATCGCGCCTTCGCCTGGGCATGACGCCGATGGGGGACGAAATGCCGGTAGAACCTGTTGAAGTGGCCGTCATCGGCACGGGATGGTGCGGTGGCATTCGCGCTGAGACCTTGTCGCGTTATCCCCTGGTCAGGACACTCCATGTCTGCGACATCAGGGCGGACCGGCTCAAGGAAATCAAAGAACTCACCGGCGCCGCGGTCGCAACGGCCGACTATCAGGACATTGTGAAAAACGATGCGATCCGCGTCGTCTACATCTCCACCACGCCCGAAAACACGCATTACCCGATCGCGCGCGATTGCCTGAAAGCCGGCAAGCATGTGCTGCTCGAAAAGCCGATCGCGCTCGAACTTTACGAAGCCGACGAACTGATCGCGATCGCGAAGCGCAATCATGTCAAGTTCACCATCGGCTATTCGCAGCGCTTCAATACCAAATTCGCCTATGCCAAGAAAAAGCTGGCTGACGGCACGCTCGGCAAGCCGGTGTCCGTCATGGTCAGCCGGCATCTGTCGCGCAGCCTCGGCAAGAAGATTGCGAGCCGGGTGCGCCTGTCACCCGCCGCGATGGAATCCACCCACGACCTCGATATCGTGTTCTGGCTGCTGGAGCCCGCGAAGCCGGTCAGCGTCTATTCGCAGGGCGCGTATGGCTACATGCAGCCGGTGAACGGCTCCTATGACGTCATGTGGTCCACGGTAAAGATGGACAACGGCGTTCTCGTCGCCATCGGCGGCGGTTGGAATCTGCCGCCCAGCTATCCGAATTACTGCGCCACCACAATCGAGATCACCGGCACCGAGGGCTCGCTATTCCTCGATGATACGGCGCGCGACCACTGGTTGAATACCGTGAAGGACGGCATGCAATATCCGATGTCGACCATGCCGGGCGAGCAGGTCGACCACGTCTTTGCGGGGCAGATGGGCCCGGAGACCATCCACTTCCTCGAATCCTGCATCATGGACCGGCCGCCGATGGTGTCGCCGGAAAGCGCGCGCACCGTGATGGAATGCTACCTGGCCGCCGACCTGTCGGCCCAGCGCAACCAGCCGGTCGACATTCCGTTGACAAATGAGACGCTTGCGGGCATCGCGGACATGATCAAGGCGCAACGCGCGCCGTTGTGAATCGCAGGCAAGTACCATCATTTCATGGCTTCTGATCACGCTTCTCACGGCCCCCGCGTCGAGGATGACGCTCTCATCCGCGGGCGCGGCCAATTCGTCGACGATGTCGAAAAGCAGGGGGTTGCCCATGCTGTCTTCGTGCGTTCGCCCCATGCCCATGCCGGCATCGTATCGATATCGCTCGACGAGGCCCTGACGGCGCCGGGCGTGCTCGGTGTCATGACGGCGGCCGATCTCGAAGGCATCGGCACCGTGACACGGCACCCGCCGATCGCAGGCCGCGGCGGCGCCAAGATCGCGTTCTCGCACCGGCCCTGCCTCGCCGAACGCAAGGTGATGCATGTCGGTGAAGCCGTGGCGATGGTGATCGCTGACAGCCTCGCTCAGGCGCTCGATGCCGCCGAACTGGTCACGGTCGAATACGAGGAATTGCCGGCGCTGGTCGATGCGCAGGACGCGCTGAAATCCGATGCGCCGCAGCTGTATGACGCGATCGCAGGCAATCTGGCGATCGATTTCCCCGGCCCGGTCGATGACCCGGCGAATGTCGCCACGGTCGAAGACATCATGACATCTGCCGCGCATGTCGCGCGCGTCAGCGTTGTCCAGCAACGCATGATCATGGCGCCGATGGAGACGCGTGGCGGCACCGCAAGCTTCGATACGAAGGCCGGGCGTTATACGTTGCGCGTCTGCTCGCAGGGTGCTGGCCCAATGCGTGACATGCTCGCCGCGATCATGGGCATCGAGAAGCAGACGTTGCGCGTGCTGACCGAGGATGTCGGCGGTGCGTTCGGTCTGAAGAGCGGCGCTTATCCGGAATATCCTGTATTGCTTGCGGCAGCGAAGAAATATGGCCGCAAGGTTCACTGGATGGCGAGCCGGTCGGAGGCTTTCAACAGCGACAACCAGGGACGTGACAATGTCACGGCCGGTGAGCTCGCGCTCGATGCGACCGGCAAATTCCTCGCGCTGCGCGCGCGCCAGATCCAGAATCTCGGCGCCTATGTCGCCTCCGCCGGTATCCAGCTCGCGACCAATAACTTCGCGCGCTGTTTCCCGGCGATGTACGACATCGGCACGATCGATATCGGCGTGCAGTGCGTCTACACCAACACGCTGCCGACCGGCCCCTATCGCGGCGCAGGCCGCCCGGAAGCGAATTATCTGATCGAGCGGCTGGTCGATGAGGCCGCGCGCGTCACCGGCATCGACAAGGTCGAGATCCGCAAGCGCAATCTGATCCAGGCCTCGGCAATTCCATTTAAGACCGCCATCGGCACGACGTTCGACAGCGGCGAGTTTCCGGAGATTTTTGCGAAAGCGCTGGCGCTTGCGGACGTCGATAGCTTCGAGGAGCGCCGCCGCGGGTCATATGACAGTGGAAAGCTGCGCGGCCTCGGCATCTCGTGCTTTCTCGAGCATTCCGGGGGCGTGCCGAACGAGGGCGCGGGGCTGAGCTTTCCCGGAAATGGCTCACTGGTCGTGAGCATGAATGTCGGGAATACCGGGCAGGGTCACGCCACGGTCTATTCGCGCCTTATCGCGGACACGCTCGCAATTGATCCCGCGCAGGTGAAGCACCGGCAGGGCGATAGCGATTTCGAGATCAAGGGCTCGCCGTCCGTCGCGTCACGTTCGACCATTACCGCCGGGACCGCGGTGCTGCGAACTGTCGAAGCGATGCTGGAAAAGGGCAGGGTGCTCGCCGCACAGATCCTTGAGGCTGACGAGAAGGACATCGCCTATCGGCGCGGCCTGTTCGAGGTGGTCGGAACCGACCGCTCCATTGGCTTGTTCGATCTCGCCGTGAAGGCGGCCGAGATGAAGGAGCAGGGCGAGATCGCGGAGAGTCTCGATACCAAGCGCGATGTCGACACGCCGCAGACCTTTCCGAATGGATGCCATATCGCGGAAGTCGAGATCGAGCCGGAGACCGGTGAGGTCGCCGTGGTCGGTTATTACGCGGTCGATGATTGCGGCACGGTGCTCGACCACAAGCTTGCGCATGGCCAGGTGCATGGCGGGATTGCGCAGGGACTTGGCCAGGTGCTGCTGGAGCACGCCGTTTATGACACCGGAAGCGGTCAGCTCGTGACCGGCTCGTTCATGGATTACGCGATGCCGCGTGCGCACAACATGCCGTCGCTCCTGCGCGACGACTCGCATCCCGTTCCGGCGACCACCAATCCGCTCGGTGTGAAGGGCGTCGGCGAAGCCGGCACCACGGCGTCGCTTGCGGCGATCATGAATGCGATCGCGGACGCCGTGCCCGCCGCCGCGCACATGGACATGCCGGCCACGCTGGAGAAGGTCTGGCGCGCGTGTCAGGGAATGGAAATTCCGCGCGTGCAGACAGCGGAGTGAGTCCCTTTCTTACCCTCCCCCTTGTGGGGCGGGGTGGGGGTCCGTCAATGAATCTCGCAGCCACCCCCACCCCGATCTTCTTCGCTATCGCTCAGTCGATCGACCTTCCCCACAAGGGGGAGGGTGAAGAGGGTGTGGTGCTCTGGACGTACCTCTTACACTGACGCGGAGGCTTTAAGTTGTCATGCCCCGCGGAAGGGGGGCATCCAGTTGTCTCAGCGCATCCTGGATCGCCCGCTTTTGCGGGCGATGACGAACGGCACCCTCACCCCTGTGAGATGAACTTGCGGTTCGTGTAGGCTTCGAGCCCCTCGATTCCGCCTTCCTGTCCGTAGCCGGATTCCTTGATGCCGCCGAACGGCGTTTCCGGCGTCGAGATTGCAACCGAGTTCACGCCGACCATGCCGGATTGCAGCGCATCGCCGATCATGGTTGCAGTCTGCGCGTTGGTCGTGAACGCGTAAGATGCAAGGCCGAACGGAAGCGAATTGGCGCGTTCCACGACTTCGTCGAAGGTCTTGAACCGCACGATCGGCGCCACCGGTCCGAACGGTTCGTCGGTCATGATCTTTGAATCGTCCGGCACATCGGTGATCACGGTCGGCTCGAAGAAATAGCCCTGGTTGCCGTGACGCTTGCCGCCGGTGACGATCTTGCCGCCGCGGCTCTTGGCGTCGTTCACGATCGCTTCCATCGCGTCGAGACGGCGCGAATTGGCGAGCGGACCCATGGTCGTGTCCTTGTCGAGCCCATCGCCGAGCTTCACGTTGCCCGCGAATTCGGCGAAACGCTTCACGAAGCGGTCATAGACGCCGTCCTGCACATAGAAGCGGGTCGGCGAAATACAGACTTGGCCTGCATTGCGATATTTGAACGCAGCGATCGTGTCCGCGGTCTTTTCCGGATCCGCATCGCCGAACACCACGACCGGCGAATGTCCACCAAGCTCCATGGTCGCGCGCTTCATGCCTTTCGCTGCAAGACCCGCGAGCAGCTTTCCAACCGGCACGGAGCCCGTGAATGAAATCTTCTTCACGCTGTTGGCACCGATCAGGTGTTCCGAGACTTCAGCAGGGACGCCGAACACGAGATTCAACACGCCTTTCGGCAGGCCGGCATCGGCGAAGCATTTGACAAGCTCAACGCAGGAGCCCGGCGTTTCTTCAGCAGCTTTCATGATGATCGAGCAGCCGGCCGCGAGCGCGCCGGCGATCTTGCGCACCGGCGTGAGTGTCGGAAAATTCCACGGCGTGAACGCCGCGACCACGCCGACCGGTTCCTGCACGACGAGCTGACGGACATTCTTGCCGCGGCCCGGCACGATCCGGCCGTAGGAGCGACGCCCTTCCTCTGCCATCCAGTCGATGATGTCGGCGGTGCCCAGAACTTCCAGACGCGCTTCACCCAGCGGCTTGCCTTGCTCCTGCGTCATCACGCGCGCGATGTGATCGGCACGCTCGCGGACGAGATCGGCGGCTTTGCGCATCACCTTCGCGCGGTCATAGGCCGTGGTTGCACGCCAGATTGCGAGGCCCTTGTCGGCTGCGGCGAGTGCACGGTCGAGATCGGCCCTGGATGCATGCGGCAGCGTGCCGAGCGACTTGCCGGTGGCGGGGTTGATCACCTCTTCGCCCTTGCGGCCCGCGCCATTGAGCCATTCGCCGTCGATATAAAGCTGAAGATCGGTGTACATGATTGCCTCGTGCTGAGCGTCATTGCCGGGCTTGACCCGGCAATCCATCAAGCGAAAGTGGAAGTCCATCTTGCGAAACGGAATGGATGCGTGGGTCAAGCCCGCGCATGACGCGGTGAAAGTGTTGGCGCGCTCTTAGCAGTTTTCTTGTGGAACAGCTATCGGCGCGCGGTCGCTTCGAATTTCACAAAATGAAATCTACTGCCCCGTGAATGCCGGCTTGCGCTTTTCCATGAACGCGGTGCGGCCCTCGATGTAATCCTTGCTCTCGAAGCATCGTTTCACGCTGGCGATGGCCGCCTTCATGTCACGTTCCGACTCGTCCTTCAGGAGTTCGCCAACAACGAGCTTGGCCGAGCCCATCGTCAGCGGCGCGTTGCCGCCGATCATCTCGCCGTAAGTCTTCACGTAGCTTTCGAGTTCGGCGTCGGGCACCACGCGGTTCACGAAACCCATCATCCGCGCTTCCTCGGCGTCGAATTGCCGTGCCGTGAAAAATATTTCCTTCGCAAAGGACGGACCGACGACGTTCATCAACCGCCGGATACCCTTGTGATCGTAACCGAGACCGAGCTTTGCCGCCGGAATTCCGAATTTCGAGCCCGGCGTGCTGATACGCATATCGCAGCAGGTCGCCAGCGCCATGCCGCCGCCGATGCA